>NZ_JAGYGN010000002.1:0-372736 GCF_019947515.1 Pseudomonas sp. A-B-19 | reverse complement strand
GGGCATATCAACGTGAAGTCCGGTCACCAGCGCTGGGAGCAGGGTTTTGCTTATCTCTATCGCTTGCAGAACCGCATGGAACACCACGCCCTGCGCCGCGCTTGAACACTTTCTTTAGTTAACGCCCCCGTCTCCCGGCGGTTGTGGGCGGGAGTCTGCCATGAGCTTTGAAACCTTCGGTCAGCCGCTGCTGACCTTTCCCGATGCCGAAAAAAGTCCCCTGAGCATCCGCGCCAAGGCGCTGGTGTTTGTCGATCCGCGCTCGCGGCAATTGCGTGAAGACCTGGAGCAACTGGCCACGCGTTCAGTGTCAGTGCTGATCCGTGGCGAAACCGGCACCGGCAAGGAATTGCTGGCGCGGCATATCCATCGCGCCAGCGATCGCGGCGGGTTATTCGTATCGGTCAACTGCGGCGCGATCAGCCCGACTTACGCCGACGCCGAGTTGTTTGGCTATGCGGCGGGCAGCTACAGCGGCTCGGCGAGCAGTCGTGCCGGGTGGTTCGGTTCGGCCAACGGAGGCACGTTGTACCTGGACGAAATCGGCGATCTGCCGCTGCCGATCCAGATCAAGCTGCTCGCCGCGCTGGAGAACCACGAAGTCACCCGCGTCGGCGCCCAGCAGCCGAGCCCGGTGGATGTGCGACTGGTGGCGGCCACCAGCATCGACCTGGCCCAGGCGGTTGCCGCCGGCAAATTCCATGAGCGGCTCTACCACTACCTCAGTGAAGGCCAACTCGAACTGCCGGCACTGCGCGAGCGCACGGGTGACATCCTGTCGCTGGCCGAATACTTCCTCGGGATCTACAGCCAGCGCCTCGACCTGCCAGTGCCGCTGATCAGCGAAGCGGCGCAGCTTGTGCTGGAACGCCACAGTTGGCCGGGCAATACCCGGGAGCTGGAGAACGTCATTCACTTTGCGTTGCTGGTGAGCACCGGCGACGAGATTTTGCCGGAGCATTTGAATTTGCCCGAGGGGTTGGTTTCTTTGGGGCAAATTGAGCAGCAAATAAAGCACGTCTTTTCCAACGGTACGCCTGAGGAGCGTCAGGCACTGAAGCAATTGCTGCTTACGACCGGGCTTTTGTAGGCGCTGCCGCAGGTTGCGATCTTTTGACTTTGATAACCTTGAGGCCGCCGAAATCAAAAGATCGCAGCCTGCGGCAGCTCCTGAATGAACAAAATGGAATATGAAGCTGAATAAACGTTATTGTTCGGGAATAAAAAATCCCGGTATTGTCCGCTTCACGCCAGCGATAGCACTTCACTGGCACTCTCATATTCAAGCCGTCGCCACAAGCGACTGTGATTTTCGATAAGGACACTGCATGAAAAAGGTTCTGTTGTTCACCGCACTGGCGGCTGCCCTGACCGCGGGCCTGGCCCAGGCTGGCGAGAAACTGGTGGTTGCCGCGACCCCGGTTCCGCACGCCGAGATTCTCGAGCTGATCAAGCCAACCCTCGCCAAAGAAGGCGTGGACCTGGAAATCAAAGTCTTCACCGACTACGTTCAGCCGAACGTGCAGGTCGACCAGAAGCGTCTGGATGCCAACTACTTCCAGACCCTGCCGTACCTGAAGAGCTTCAACGAAGGCAAAGGCACTCACCTTGAAACCGTGATTGGCGTGCACGTTGAACCTTTCGGCGGCTACTCGAAGAAAGTCAAAACCCTGGCTGAGCTCAAAGATGGCGCGACCATCGCCATCCCGAACGAAGGCAGCAACAGCGGCCGAGCCCTGATCCTGCTGCAGAAGGCTGGCCTGATCGAGTTGAAAGACCCGAATAACGCCGTGTCGACCCCGAAAGACATTGCCAAGAACCCGCACAACTTCAAGTTCAAGGAACTCGAATCGGCCATGTTGCCGCGTGTGCTGGATCAGGTTGACCTGGACATGATCAACACCAACTACGCGCTGGAAGCGGGCCTGAACCCGGCGAAAGACGCGCTGATCATTGAGGGCGCTGATTCACCTTACGTGAACTACCTGGTGGCCCGTCCGGACAACAAGGACAGCGTTGCCATCCAGAAACTGGCCAAAGCCCTGACCAGCCCGGAAGTGAAAGCCTTCATCGAGAAGAAGTACAGCGGCGCGGTACTGCCGGCGTTCTGATTCGCGAAGCAAACCCCTTTAAGGTTTCAAACGCCGACGGCTGATTTAGCGTCGGCGTTTTTTTATGTGTGTCACTGGGGTGAGGGCGCTTTTGTGGTGAGGGGGCTTGCCCTAATGCCAGTCAGTTAAGTACCGGACACTGTGGGAGCGAGCTTGCTCGCGATGGCGGACTGTCAGGCACCGCATATGTGACAGTCCAACCGTCATCGTCGGAACGCCGCCCGGACCAAGCTCGCTCCCACAAGGTTTGCGGTGTTCAAACACTTAACTGACAGGCATTAGGGCAAGCCCCCTCGCCACAAAGAGCCTGTTGACCCCGGCATTGCTCAGGCCGGCCTGGCCTTCAAGGCCCTGCGCAATGCCATCAATAACTTCAGATTGTCCTGCGGATCCAGCCGTTGTGGCGTTTCTACGGTTGCCATGTTCTCGTCCTTGTGAGGTTTGGCCGCAAGTCTGGCCGCAAGTCTGGCCAAAATGGGTGCGTCCCTGGAGCGGTGTTTCGAAAAAAAGATCCTTCCTACGGCGCGAGGGAAAATAGATGTCCTCCATCGTCCCGGCAAATCACGCGCCGTTCAATCCGGCCAATACCATGCCGGTTCATCCAGCATGCGCTGGCCGACAATTGCGGTCTGGCCAAGATTTTTCTCCAGCACGATGCAATTGCAGTCGGGGTCTTGCTGCAATGCCGAAATCAAGCGCCGGGCATGGGACACCACCCACACCTGGCACTGCCCGCAGGCGCGGATGATCAAGCGCGCCAGCGCCGGCAGCAGATCCGGATGCAGGCTGGTTTCCGGCTCGTTCAACACCATCAGTGTCGGCGGCCGTGGTGTCAGCAGTGCGGCGACCAGCAACAGGTAGCGCAATGTGCCATCCGACAACTCGGTGGCGGACAACGGCCGCAACAATCCTTCCTGAAAGAACTCGATGGCGAAGCGCCCACCCGGCAATGGTTCGATGTTCAGTCGCGAGCCGGGAAAGGCGTCGCTGATGGCGGCCTGCAGCGCCTCCTGATCGCCGATTTCGATGATCGTCTGCAAGGCCGCCGCCAGGTCGCGTCCGTCGTGATGCAGCACCGGCGTGCGGGTGCCCAGTTGCGGTTGACGCACCGGGGCGTCGGCGTCGCTGCGAAAGTGATCGTAAAAGCGCCAGCGGCGGATGAACTCGCGCATCTCCAGCACTTCCGGCGAACTGCGCAGGCTGCCGACCTGATCGAACAGACTGTCGAACATCGGCGTGTGCTGCGCCAGCACATCCCACTTGCGATCGGCGCGGGCACGGATCATTGGGCCGTCACGATCGACCAGCAGACTGGCCGGACGATAGAACGCTCCGGCCCAGAGGCATTCGCGTTTGATCTGCGGGTCGAGGCCGAAGCGTGACGGTAGGGGCGAGCTGTGCCCGGGGAGCATGAAATGGCCATTGGAATCGGGCAGGCCCAGGCTGATCGAGTAGCCGAAATCTTCCCCGGCAAACCCCAGCCGCAGGCGTTTGACACCCTGGCGCACCGTGGCCTCGACGGGCACTTCGCCGTTGCGCATGCGTCGGGTGATGGTTTCCGGGCCCGCCCAGAAGGTCGAATCCAGCCCACCTTCACGTGCCAGCGCATTGACCACGCCGCCCTGAGCGGTTTCCGCCAGCAGGCGCAGTGCACGGTAAAGGTTGGATTTACCGCTGCCATTAGGGCCGGTGATCAGATTCAGCCGACCCAGCGGGATCACCAATTTGTTGATCGAGCGGTAATTGGCTACCGCGAGGGTCTTGAGCATATGGGGTCCTGAGGCGAAATCGAGCGGGCTCATTTTCAGGTGCGTGCAGGCGTCTATGACACATGTTTTTGAGGGAAAACGTTATGAATTGTTTCTTCATAAAGGGCGCGTGCGCGGTTGAAATCCTGTTCTAAGCTCTCTGTCGAGTTGTCCATAAAAAAGGCCAAGGAGTTTGCATGGCGGTTCCCGGATTGAAAGTAGTCATGGCCTTGAGTGTCGTCACCCTGCTAACGGCTTGCGAGGAGAAAAAGCCCGTGCAGGAATACCTGCCACGGGTTTTCGTACAAGTCGTCAAGCCAGCGGATTACGCGGCCTCGGTCACCCTCACCGGTGATATTCAGGCGCGGGTACAGACGGAGCTGTCCTTCCGCGTCGGTGGCAAGATCATCCAGCGCTCGGTTGACGTCGGTGACCGTGTGACCGCCAGGCAAGTGCTCGCCCGGCTCGACCCCAAGGATCTGCAGGCCAATGTCGACTCGGCCCAGGCACAAGTGGTCGCCGAACAGGCGCGGGTGAAGCAGAGCGCGCTGGCATTTGAACGTCAGCAAAAACTCTTGCCCAAGGGCTACACCAGCCAGAGCGAATATGACTCGGCTCAGGCCGCCTTGCTCAGCAGCCAGAGCGCCCTGAGCGCTGCCCAGGCGCAGTTGGCCAATGCCAGGGATCAGTTGAGCTATACGGCGCTGATTGCCGATGCGCCGGGGATCATTACTGCGCGTCAGGCGGAAGTCGGCCAGGTGGTGCAGGCGACGATGCCGATCTTCAGCCTGGCCCGGGACGGCGACCGCGATGCGGTGTTCAACGTTTATGAATCGCTGCTGGCCGAGAAGCCGAGGGATCAAACCATCGTCTTGAGTCTGCTCGACAACCCGGCAATCAAGACCACTGGCACCGTACGTGAAATCACCCCGTCGGTGTCGGCGCAGTCCGGCACCGTGCAGGTCAAGGTCGGTCTCGACAGCCTGCCAGACGGCATGCAATTGGGCTCGGTGGTGAGTGCCACGACCAAGGGGTCGGGTAAACCGGTCATCGAGTTGCCGTGGTCGGCGCTGACCAAAAACATCAGCAATCCTGCGGTCTGGATGGTCGACGACAAGGGCAAGGCGCAATTGCATTCGGTCACGGTCAGCCGCTACCTGACGGGCAAGGTCATCATCAGTGGCGGGTTGAAGGACGGGGACAAAGTCATCATCGCGGGCGGGCAACTGTTGCACCCGGACATGGAAGTCGAGATTGCCGAAGACACTTACAAGGACCTGACCTGGGGAGCCAAGCCATGAAGCCTTTATGGGCGTTGTCCATCGGGCTGGTGCTGAGCGCCTGCTCCAAGAGCGAACCACCGCCGGTGCCGGTACGGCCGGTGCTGTCGATCAAGGTCCAGACCTTGATCGAAGAGGACCTGGGCCGCTTCGCCGGCAGTATCCAGGCACGCTATGAAAGCAATACCGGGTTCCGCGTGGGCGGGCGAATCGCCAGTCGTAACGTCGATGTCGGCACCGAGGTCGAGAAGGGCACATTGCTCGCCACCCTCGATCCTTCAGACCAACAGAACCAATTGCGCTCGGCCCAGGGCGAACTGGCGAAAATCCAGGCGCAACTGATCAACGCCAAGGCCACTGCCCAGCGTCAGCAAGCCTTGTTTGACCGCGGGGTCGGTGCGCAAGCGCAACTCGATGAGGCCAACACGGACCTGAAAACCACCCAGGCCTCCCTCGATCAGGCCCGGGCAGCCGTCAACCAGAGCAAGGACCAACTGAGCTACACCGAGTTGCGCACCGACCATAAAGCCGTGGTCACCGCGTGGAGCGCCGAGGCCGGGCAAGTGGTGACGGCCGGTCAGCAAGTGGTGACCCTGGCGCAGCCGGACATCAAGGAAGCGGTGATCGACCTGCCCGATACTCTGGTCGATCAACTGCCCCGCGATGTGGTGTTCCTGGTCGCCGCGCAACTGGATCCGAGCATCAAAACCACCGCCATCATCCGAGAAATCGAACCTCAGGCCCAAAGTGCCACACGCACCCGTCGCGCCCGCCTGACCCTGGCCGAAACGCCACCAGGCTTTCGCTTGGGTACGGCCATCAGCGTCAGCCTGAGCTCAGCGATCAAGCCGCGCATCGAGTTGCCTGTCACCGCGCTGCAGGAGGTCGATGGCAAGCCACGCATCTGGGTGATCGATGCACAGAGTAAAACCGTCTCCCCCCGTGACGTCACCGTGATCAGCCGCACCGACAGCACTGTGGTGCTGGACGACGGCGT
Organism: Pseudomonas sp. A-B-19; assembly: GCF_019947515.1. NCBI lineage: Bacteria > Pseudomonadati > Pseudomonadota > Gammaproteobacteria > Pseudomonadales > Pseudomonadaceae > Pseudomonas > Pseudomonas sp. A-B-19. The sequence continues at coordinate 366,600 of NZ_JAGYGN010000002.1, read as the reverse complement.
GAAGAACGGCGAGCGGGTGGTCAGTGCTGGTGTGAACAGCCTCAAACCGGGGCAACAAGTGAAAATCGACGAGGACAGTCAATGAAAGGGCCTTTCAACCTCTCGGAATGGGCCCTCAAGCATCAGTCGTTCATCTGGTATCTGATGTTCGTTGCGTTGCTGATGGGTGTGTTCTCGTACTTCAACCTGGGGCGCGAAGAAGACCCTTCGTTCACCATCAAAACCATGGTGATCCAGAGCAAATGGCCGGGGGCGACCCAGGAGGAAACCCTCAAGCAGATCACCGACCGGATCGAGAAAAAGCTCGAAGAGCTCGACTCCCTCGACTACGTGAAAAGCTACACGCGCCCCGGTGAATCGACGGTGTACGTGTACCTGCGCGACACCACCAGTGCCAAGGACATCCCGCAGATCTGGTACCAGGTGCGCAAGAAGATCAACGACATCAAATACCAGTTCCCGCAGGGCATACAGGGGCCGTCGTTCAACGACGAGTTCGGTGACGTCTTCGGCTCGATCTACGCCTTCACCGCCGACGGCCTGACGCTGCGTCAGTTGCGCGACTATGTGGAACAGGCGCGCATGGAAATCCGCGGTGTGCCGGGGCTGGGCAAGATCGAAATGGTCGGCCAGCAGGACGAAGTGCTGTACCTGAACTTCTCCACGCGCAAACTCGCAGCGCTGGGCATCGATGAGCGTCAGGTGGTGCAGAGCCTGCAAACCCAGAACGCCGTGACCCCGGCGGGTGTCATCGAGGCCGGACCGGAGCGGATATCGGTGCGCACTTCAGGGAAGTTCGCTTCGGAGAAAGACCTGGCCGAGGTCAACCTCAAGCTCAACGACCGCTACTATCGTCTGGCCGACATTGCCGAAATCAGTCGCGGCTATGTCGACCCGGCCTCGCCGGAATTCCGCTACAACGGCAAGCAGGCCATCGGCCTGGCGATCGCCATGCAGAAGGGTGGCAACGTCCAGGAATTCGGCAAGGCTTTGCACACCCGTATCGACGAGTTGACCGCCGACCTGCCGGTCGGTGTCGGCATTTACAACGTCTCCGACCAGGCCGTGGTGGTGGAGGAAGCCGTCGGCGGTTTTACCAGCGCATTGTTCGAAGCGGTGGTGATCGTGCTGCTGGTCAGCTTCGTCAGTCTCGGTGTGCGCGCCGGGCTGGTGGTGGCGTGCTCGATCCCGTTGGTGCTGGCGATGGTGTTCGTGTTCATGGAATACAGCGGCATTACCATGCAGCGGATTTCCCTTGGTGCACTGATCATCGCCCTCGGCCTGTTGGTGGACGACGCGATGATCACCGTGGAAATGATGGTCACCCGTCTGGAATTGGGCGAGACCAAGGAGCAGGCGGCGACTTTCGCCTACACCTCCACGGCGTTCCCGATGCTCACCGGCACGCTGGTGACCGTGGCGGGCTTTGTGCCGATTGGCTTGAACGCCAGCTCCGCCGGTGAATACACCTACACCCTGTTTGCAGTGATTGCCTGTGCGATGCTGGTGTCGTGGGTGGTGGCGGTGCTGTTTGCGCCGGTGATCGGCGTGCACATCCTCAGCACCAACGTGAAACCCCACGAAGGCGAACCCGGGCGCATCGGCAAGGCGTTCAACGGCGGGTTGCTGTGGTGCATGCGCAATCGCTGGTGGGCCATCGGCATCACCGTGCTGTGTTTTGTACTGGCGGTGTTCAGCATGCGCTATGTGCAGAACCAGTTCTTCCCGTCTTCGGATCGCCCGGAAATCCTGGTGGACCTGAACCTGCCGCAAAACGCCTCACTCGACGAAACCCGCCGGGCGGTCGATCGTCTTGAAGCCACGCTCAAGGACGATCCGGACATCGTGCGCTGGAGCACCTACGTCGGTCAGGGCGCCATCCGCTTCTACCTGCCACTGGACCAGCAACTGCAAAACCCGTTCTACGCGCAGTTGGTGATCGTCAGCAAAGGCCACACCCGCGAGGCCATGATGCAGAAGCTTCGCGAGCGCTTGCGCAACGACTTCGTCGGCATCGGCAGTTATGTCCAGGCACTGGAAATGGGCCCGCCGGTAGGGCGTCCGATCCAGTACCGGGTCAGCGGCAAAGACGTCGATCAGGTGCGCCGCCATGCCATCGACCTGGCCACGGAGCTGGACAAGAACCCGCACGTCGGCGAGATCATCTACGACTGGAACGAGCCGGGCAAAGTCCTGCGCATCGACATCGCCCAGGACAAGGCGCGGCAGTTGGGGTTGTCTTCCGAGGATGTGGCCAATCTGATGAACGGCATCGTCAGCGGCCAGACGGTGACCCAGGTCGACGACGACATCTATCTGATCAACGTGGTCGGTCGCGCGGTGGATTCCGAGCGCGGTACGCCGGAAACCCTGCAGAACCTGCAGATCGTCACGCCTGGCGGCACGTCGATTCCGCTGCTGGCGTTCGCCACGGTGCGTTACGAACTGGAGCAGCCGTTGGTATGGCGCAGGGATCGCTTGCCGACCATCACCATCAAGGCAGCAATACGCGACGATATCCAGCCGACCGACCTGGTGAAACTCCTCAAGCCGTCCATCGATGCTTTTGCAGCCAAATTACCCGCGGGCTACAAGGTCGCCACCGGTGGTACGGTGGAGGAAAGCGGCAAAGCCCAGGGACCGATTGCCAAGGTCGTGCCGCTGATGCTGTTCTTGATGGCGACCTTCCTGATGATCCAGCTGCACAGCGTGCAGAAGCTGTTCCTGGTGGCCAGCGTCGCGCCGCTGGGGCTGATCGGCGTGGTGATCGCGCTGGTGCCGACGGGCACGCCCATGGGCTTCGTGGCGATCCTCGGGATTCTGGCGCTGATTGGTATCATCATTCGTAACTCGGTGATCCTGGTGACCCAGATCGAGGAATACGAGCAGAAGGGCTACGCGCCGTGGGATGCGGTGGTGCAGGCCACCGAACATCGACGTCGGCCGATCCTTTTGACCGCGGCGGCGGCGAGCATGGGGATGATCCCGATTGCCCGGGAAGTGTTCTGGGGGCCGATGGCCTACGCAATGATCGGCGGGATCGTCATTGCCACCTTGCTGACGCTGCTGTTTTTGCCGGCGCTGTATGTGGCCTGGTACAAGATTCGCGAGCCGAAGAAGCAAGTGCAGTAAGGCGAGCGCTGCGCGCTCATCGCGAGCAAGCCCGCTCCCACAGGGTTCAGCGCAATCCCTGTGGGAGCGGGCTTGCCCGCGAAGGCGTCAGAACAAACACTGCAAATTTATTGGCATTATACCTTGCGCCAGACACTCGCCAACCAGGGCTGCTGCTCCCGCGGGAGCCCTGCCGGCCGGTAGTAATGCTCAAGCTCCACAAACCCCGCTTCGATCAACAAATGCTGCCACGCCGCCAGGTCGTGATACGACCCATAACGCGCGCCGTTCCAGCCTTCCTGATTCTCCCCACGGGGATTGGAACTGAACAACACCCCACCCGGTTTCAGTGCTCCCCACAATTGCTTCAATACCCGCGGTAATTCCTGGCGCGGGACATGAAACAGCACCGCATTGGCGAAGATCCCGTCGAAACGCTCGGCCGGCAGATCAAGCTTCAGAAAGTCCTGTTGCCACACCTCGCACCCGCTGTCTTCACGGGCCATCTGCGCGAATTTTTCCGAACCGTCGAGGCCGACCGCCTTGTGGCCCATGCGGGTGAAGGTTTGCAGATCGCGGCCTGGTCCACAGCCGAAGTCGAGAATGTCGAAAGGCGCCTGGCCCTGAATATGCCGCAGCAGGGCATCGATGTTCTGGCTGACGTCGTGATCGCGAGTGCCTTCACGAAAGTCCTCGGCGACTGCGTTGTAATGGCCGAGGGTGGTGGAGGTGATCTGTTCGAGGTCGTCGGGTGTTTGTTTCATGGTCGGGCTGCGCAGGCAAATGGGATGTGTCGAATATACGCCTTCGGCTGCTTTGCAGCCTATCGCGAGCAAGCTCGCTCCCACAGGGTTTTGGGTTGGTCACATATTTTGTGTTCAACACCGATCCACTGTGGGAGCGAGCTTGCTCGCGATGGCGGTGGTACTGACAACTGATGATTAACAGACTCAGCCCTTTTTCATCCCCAAACACTCAATGGAGTGATCCACCATCGCCTTGGCAATCTCCAGCAAATGCCAGATCGAGTACACCATCGCCCGGTCGGCGCCCTTGAGTTGATCGCCACACTGATACGCCGTGACCGACGCACAGCGCAGCAGGTCGGCGACATAGAGCTGGGTGTCTTCAAAACTCACGTCTTTGCTGACGTTGTAGAAGCGCATTTCATCGGTTGGTGCGGGTTGCTTGCCGGTGAGGTGGAAATCGATGGCTCGGTAGAGCGCGGAACGATCTCTGAGCATTTCGTCGGTGACGGTGTCGTTGGTAGGGTTTTTGGGAGGCGGATCGGGTACGGATTTTTTCATTGGTAAAACTCCTGGAATTAATTGGAGCCAACCGATATCGCGACTAAACGAATGGGGTGGCGGCTGCGCGCAGGTTAGTCGACCGGTCTCCAGGCAATACCGGCGCACCCGAGGGTGCCCTGCGCACAGCCACCATAACTTTCAGGCAATGAAACACCTGGAATGAGGTGGCGCTGTGCGCCTGGAAAGATCCGGGCGACTAAACCCGATCACTGATGAGCAGTGACGGACCGAGACTAGCCACGGAATTCGGCAGGCGCAAGCGAGCGAAATGATCTAGGAAATGTCCTGCAAAAGAAAGGGAACAGGCCTGCAAAACCGCTGATTTTCCTGTAGGAAAACTTCCCTCTGGAAGTCTCTGATCACCTGTGGCGAGGGTGTTCGCAACGTGCTTACCGCTTGTTCAACCCCCGCGCCAACCGATCCCCACCGAGTTGAATCACCGCCACCACCGCCACCAGCAACACGATCACCGTCAACATGATCTGGCTATCAAACCGCTGATACCCATACCGATAGGCAATGTCCCCCAGTCCACCAGCGCCAATCGCCCCGGCCATGGCTGATGAGTTGATCATGGTCACCAGGGTAATGGTGAACCCTCCGACAATCCCGGGCAGCGCCTCCGGCAGCAAAACGTGCCAGACGATGTGCCAGCGTCGGCAGCCCATGGCTTGTGCCGCTTCGATCAAACCGTGGTCGACCTCGCGCAGACTGACTTCGGCAATGCGCGCAAAGAACGGCGTGGCGGCAATGGTCAGCGGTACTACTGCCGCCCAGACGCCATAGGTGGTGCCGACGATCAATCGGGTGAACGGAATCAGCGCCACCATCAGAATCAGAAACGGAATCGAGCGAAACAGGTTCACGAATGCGCCTAAAGCACGGTTCAACGCTGGCGCTTCGTAGATGCCGCCCCTGGAGCTGGTGACCAGGATCACCGCCAGCGGAATGCCCGCCAACAGCGCGATCAACGACGACACGCCGACCATCAGGAACGTGTCGATGAAACCCTGCAGCAAGCGATCAAACCACATAGCCCAATACCTCCACCTGTTGTGCCCAATGGGAGGCGCGTTGACGCAACTCTTCGGCACCGAGAGTCGAGCCGGTCACCGCCAGCAGCAGTTGCCCAAGCGCATGCCCCTGTATCCGTTCCACGCCACCCTGCAGCAATCGCACACGGCCTCCGAGGGCGCTGAACAATGCCGCGAGGTCCGGTTCGTCGCGTTGGCTGCCGGTGAACTGCAAGCGCAGAACCACGGCGGCGTCCGAGGAATTTGGCTGCGCCTGCAAACGGCTTTGCAGCTCTTTGGGCAATGCGTGTTGCAACGGCGCCAGTAACGTCTTGCTGACTTCATGCTGTGGATTGCCGAAGACTTCCCACACCGGCCCTTGTTCGACGATGCGCCCGTGTTCGAGCACGACCACGCGATCACAGATCTCGCGGATCACCGCCATCTCGTGGGTGATTAAAACGATGGTCAGGCCCAGGCGCTGATTGATCTCGCGCAGCAGGCCGAGGATTGACTGCGTGGTCTCCGGGTCCAGCGCTGAAGTGGCTTCGTCGCACAATAGAATTTCCGGGTCATGCACCAGCGCCCGGGCAATGCCCACGCGCTGTTTCTGCCCGCCGGACAACTGCGCCGGGTAAGCCTTGTGTTTGGCCTGCAAGCCCACCAGTTCCAGCAGCTCACGGACTTTCTGCTCGCGTTGTGCCTTGGGCACGCCAGCGACTTTCAGCGGCAGCTCGACGTTCTGCCAAACGGTCTTGGCCGACATCAGGTTGAAGTGCTGGAAGATCATGCCGATGCGCCGACGCAGCGCCACCAGGCGGTCTTCGTCGAACTCGCCGATATCGACCTGATCGATCAGCACCCGACCGCTGCTCGGTTGTTCCAGGCGGTTGATGGTGCGGATCAGCGACGACTTGCCGGCGCCGCTGCGGCCGATGATGCCGAACACTTCGCCGCGCTGGATCGCCAGGTCGATGCCGTGCAACGCGGCCACCGGGCCTTGCTGGCCGTTGTAGGTTTTACCCAGGCCGATGAAGCGGACGTGGGCATGGTTGAGTTCGGGATGCAGCTCAGTGCGCTCGGCGCTTTGCGGCTCTGGAATCTCCAGTCGCCGTTGAATGGCGGCGCTCATGTTCAGCTTTCCCAGCCGGCTTGGTAGAGCTTGCCGTGAGCTTTATCCAACGCGGCGCGCACTGCGGGTGAGTGCTGGTAGATGTCGACGAACTTGATCAGGCGCGGGTCGGTTTTGCTCTTGGGCTGGATCACGAACTGAATCACGTACTCCTTGTGATCGAGGCCGTCGAACAGCAGCGCGGAGCCCGCGTCGAAGGTTTTCGACAAGCGAATATAGGCCGGGTAGCCCTGCACCAGATCGGCGTCGTCATAGGCGCGTACCAGTTGCACGGCTTCGACCTGGAGGATCTTGATGTGTTTCGGGTTGGCGACGATGTCTTCTTCGGTGGCCTTGTAGCCGACGCCGGGCTTGAGGGTGATCAAGCCGGCCTTGGCCAGCAGCTGCAAGCCACGACCGCTGTTGATCGGGTCGTTGGCGATGGCCACGCTGGCGCCTTGGGGCAGTTCGTCGAAACTTTTGTATTTCTTCGAGTAGAGGCCGACGTTGTTGATGATCCCCGGCGCGAATGGCACCAGGTCGAAACCCGAGGCGGCCTTGGCGTTTTCCAGGAAAGGGATGTGCTGGAAGTAATTCACGTCGATGTCGCCGGCGGCGAGGCTGACGTTCGGCGCGATCCAGTCGCTGAACTCCACCAGCTCGACTTTCAGGCCTTGTTTGCCGGCTTCTTCGACGGCGGCTTCAAGGGGAATGGCGAAGGCGGCGGTGGTGCCGATTTTCAGCGGCGCATCGGCGGCGAAGGTCACCGAGCTGAACAGGCCGAGGGCCAGGGCCAGTGCTTTGACTGGGTGGGAGAGGTAGTGCTTTTTCATGATGAGTTATCCAGTCAGTGCAAAGAGTTTGTGGTGTTTGGTCGGGCCTCTTCGCTGGCAAGCCAGCTCCTACAAGGGCCCGCGATCCCCTGTAGGAGCTGGCTTGCCAGCGAAGCTCTTAGCGGCGAAACGCCGAGCCGGTATGTTGCTCAGGCAAATGCGCCTCCCGCTGAAACAGCTTTTCGCGCAAGGTGCCGCTGTCGTACTCCGTCTTGTACGAGCCCCGTCGTTGCAACTCGGGAATCACCAAATCGATGAAATCCACATAGCTTTCCGGGGTCACGATACGGGTCAGGTTGAAGCCATCCAGCCCGGTTTCGGCGATCCAGGATTCCAGCTCATCGGCCACTTGCTGCGGTGAGCCGACGACGGTGATGTAGCGACCACCGAGGGCGTGTTGTTCCAGTAATTTGCGCCGGGTCCAGTCGTTGTTTTGCAGGTGTTGGGTGGCGGACTGGATGGCGTTGCTCTTCACGTACTGGATCGGCTCGTCGATGTCGTACTCGGAAAAATCGATCCCGGTGGACGCCGAGAAGTGCGCCACACCGGCCTCTGCACTGGCGTAGCTCAGGTATTCGGCGTGCTTGGCCCACGCCAGCTCTTCGGTGGCACCGACGATCACGTTCAACCCCATGAACACCTTGATGTCCTCGGGATTGCGCCCGGCGGAGGCGGCCGCGGCGCGCACCTTGTCCACCTGGGCCTTGGTCGATGCCTTGGTCTGGCCGCTGATGAACACGCACTCGGCATGTCGCCCGGCGAACAGCAGGCCGCGATCCGAGCTGCCGGCCTGGAACAGCACCGGCGTGCGCTGCGGCGAAGGCTCACAGAGGTGATAACCCTCGACCTGATAGAACTCGCCCTTGTGCTCGACCTTGTGCACTTTGTCTGGCTGCGCGTAGATCCGTTGCTGTGGGTCGTTGAGCACCGCGCTGTTTTCCCAACTGCCTTCCAGGAGTTTGTAGAGCACCTCCAGGTACTCGTCGGCCTGGTCATAACGGCGGTCATGCTCGACCTGTTCGCTCAGGCCCATGGCCTTGGCGGCGCTGTCGAGGTAGCCGGTGACGATGTTCCAGCCGATCCGCCCACGGCTCAGGTGGTCCAGTGTCGACAGGCGGCGGGCGAACAGGTACGGCGCTTCGTAGGTGAGGTTGGCGGTCAGGCCGAAACCGAGGTTTTTCGTCACCGCCGCCATGGCCGATACCAGCAGCAGCGGATCGTTGACCGGCAACTGGATCGATTCTTTGAGCGGCACGTCCACAGAATTCTGGTAGACGTCGTAGACCCCGACGATGTCGGCGATGAACAGGCCGTCGAACAGCCCGCGCTCCAGCAATTGCGCCAGTTCGGTCCAGTATTCGATCGTGTTGTAGCGGGTGGACGTGTCGCGCGGGTGCGTCCACAAGCCATGGTTGATGTGCCCGATGCAATTCATGTTGAACGCGTTGAGCAGGATTTTCTTTTTCGCGGCGCTCATCAAATGGTCCCCCGCAGTGGCGGGTTTTCATCGTTGAGGTAGTAATTACCCACAGCGTGGTACTTCCAGCGCACCGGGTCGTGCAGGGTGTGCACCCGGGCGTTGCGCCAGTGGCGGTCGAGGCCGTGTTCAATCAGGGTCGCCTGGCTGCCGGCCAGCTCGAACAGGGTGCTGCCGGCGGCCAGAGAGATTTCGGTGCTCAGGGCGCGGGCTTCGGCGACGGCAATCGACGCGGCCGCGACGGTCTCGGCCTGGGTGTCGGCCTGGGCCTTGTCGAGGTACTCACCGGCACGCTCCAGCAGTGCCTCGGCGGCGTGCAGGCGAATGCTCAGGTGGCCGAAGCTCTTGAGGGTCAGCGGATCGTCCGTGGCCTTTTCGTGGGTGGCATCGATCCACGGCCGGGTTTTGCTGCGCACGAAGTGCAGCGCATCTTCATACGCGGCGCGGGCGATGCCGGTGTCGATCGCGGCATGGAGAATCTGCGCCAACGGGCCGACCGGGGTCGGGCGTTCGAAAGCGCTCTGAAAGGGGATGACATCTTCGGCAGCGACGTAGACATCTTCGAACACCACCGAACCGCTGCCGGTGGTGCGCTGGCCGAAGCCGCTCCAATCGTCAATTACGGTGAGGCCCTTGCTGTTGCGCGGGACGAACGCCAGTTGCTGTACGCCGTTTTCATCCACCACCGAGGTGGGAATGCGCTGGGCGTAAATCGCGCCCGTGGCGTAGAACTTGCGGCCATTGATGCGATAGCCGTTGCCGTCCCGGGCCAGGCTGGTGACGCGATCGTGTGCGGTTTTGGTGCCCAGTTCGGCCAGTGCATTGCCGAAGCGCTGGCCGGTCAGTACTTCGGCATAAAGACGTTTTTTCTGCTCGTGGTTGCCGTTCACCCGCAGAACTTCAAGGGCATAAAAATGGTTTTGAGGGATTTGCCCAAGCGAGCCGTCAGCCTGGGCAATCAAGGCGATGACCTTGGCCAGGGTGACGTTGGAAACTCCGGCGCCACCATACTCTTTCGGCACGCTGATGCCCCACAGGCCCGAGCGGGAAAACACTTCCAGTTCCGGGTGTGGCAAACGGCGTTCACGGTCGCGTGTGGCGCTGTCGCGTTTGAAGTCTTCGGCCAGGTCGCTGGCAATGATCAAGGCTTGTTCATCGCTGGTGATGACCGCGACGTGCTGAGAATTTGTCATGTTGTTCTCCAGATGTCTGGTCGTCAGATCCAGGAATGCCGATTAGGCAGCGTGCCGTTGAGGCGATAGGCGCCGACCGCGTGATACTTCCAGCGCACCGGATCGTGCAGGGTGTGCACCCGGGCGTTGCGCCAGTGGCGGTCGAGGTTGAATTCGGCGAGGGTCGCGCGGCTGCCGGCCAGTTCGAGCAGCTTTTCGCTGGCCAGCAACGAAATCTCGGTGGTCAGCACTTTGGCTTCGGCCACGGCAATCGAGGCGCGAGCCGCGGACTCGGCGGTGAAGGGTGCGGCGCTGACGTCATCGAGCACTTGCCCAGCCTTGCGCAGCAACGCTTCGGCGGCGTGCAGTTCGATTTTCAACCTGCCGATATCGGCGATCACGTACAGGTCGTCGCTGGCCCGCTCGACCTTGGCGTCGATCCACGGCCGGGCCCGGGTTTTCACGAAGTCGATGGCGTCGTCGATGGCGCCTCGGGCGATACCGGCGTCGATGGCCGCTTGAATCAGTTGCGAAACGGCACCCTGAATGTTCGGCGTGTCGTTGATCCGCCAGTTATCCACCACCAGTTCGGAGTCGACCTGCACGTTGTTGAGCAAAATCGTGCCGCTGGCGGTGGTGCGCTGACCAAAGCCGGACCAGTCATCGACGATGCGCAATCCCGGTGTGCCGCGCCGGACGAACGCCAACACTTGTTTGCCATCGTCGTTCAACGCCTTGACCGCGACCCAATGGGCGAACAGTGCGCCAGTGGAATAGAACTTCTGGCCATTGAGGACGCCGTCAGCGTTGATGCGCGCCTTCAGCTCCAGGGTGTTTTTGGTGCCGCGTTCCGGCCCGGCATTGCCGATGCGCCAGCCGTCGAGGACGCTTTTGAACAGTTGTCTTTTCTGCGCTTCGGTGGCGCTGCCGAGCACCAGATTGAGAATGCCGAACTGGTTTTGCGGGATTTGCCCAAGCGCAGGGTCCGCCGCGGAAATGATCGCGAAGACCTCGGCCAGGGTAACGAACGAAACCTGCGGGCCACCGTACTCGCGGGGGATGGAAATGCTGCCCAGGCCGCTGCGGGTGAACTGGTCTATTTCAGACCATGGGAGCTTGCGCTGCCGGTCGCGTTTGGCTGCTTGCAGACGGGCGACTTGCGCCAGTTCGTGGGCCGCTCTGATGGCTTGGGCATCGTTGCGCAAGACTTGTGCGGGCAACAACGGGGGGGCGATGTCCAGGTCACTCTGGACGATTGCATCTGCCAGACTGGACATCAGCGCCGCTCCTTGGCTGCACGCAATGCCCTGGCGATCTGCACTGGGGTGATTGTGTTCCGGACCATACCTACCTCACATCTTATGGAAGCGCCGCTTGTGGCCGCGCATGAAAACAAGGATGTCCGGTGGTCCGGTTTATATACCCTAAACGTGTATAAATATTTTATGAACTAACTTTTAGGAATATATATAGAAGATGATTCCGCTGCTGTGCACCGACCCTGTGGCGAGGGAGCTTGCTCCCGCTCGGCTGCGAAGCAGTCGCAAAACCGGCTAATGGGTTTGAACAGGAAAAATTCATTAGCAGGTTTTGGAGGCGCTTCGCACCTCAACGGGAGCAAGCTCCCTCGCCACAGAACCTGTCTTCATTGCTTGCGGGATTCGGCAGCCTTGAGGACTTTTTTCGGGAGGACTTTCAGATAAGAATTGGCACAACCGATCCTCAGCGTACGGGCCGGCGCCCAGCGGGAGTTATTGCCCACCCGGTCGAGAATGCAGTACGTCACTTCCAGCCGCAGGTCTTCGCCGGCTTCGAGGATGATGGCCGGCGGTATCCAGACCTGGATCGGCCGGCCCACATCAGCGGGCTTGAGCCGTGGCAGATCCATGCGCACATCCCCCCAGCGCAGGGTGATTTCGTCGTCGACAGCCATGTTCAGGTACGGCTCGATGGTCAAGGGAACACCGCGTTTGACCTGGCTCGGATTGACCCCCTGACGGCGAATCGCCTCGGGAATGTCCACCGGTGCCAGGCACTGGTTTTCATCGCCGTACAGCGCGCAGGGTTGGCCACCTGGACAGTCGAGTTTGATCTGCACGTTGCGGCTGGCCGATATCGCCGGGCCGCGGCCAACCTGCATGACCCGGTAGTGAATGCGCGAGGTACCGTTGGCGACAAAACTTTCAGGCACCCGCAGTTGCACCGGTTGGCCGACATCACTGGCCGTCAGCACGCGGGAGGCCACGTAGCAGTTATCCCATAACAGTTCGATCAGGTCGCCTGCGTCCATGGCGGGGTAGGGTGCCACATCGATCAGCAGGTGCGCCGCGCAAGTGACGTTGATGCCGGTCTTGTTGGATTGCGCCAGGGTCGGGGCCGCAAGCCCGGGTTTGTTCGAGGTGCTTTTCATGAAGTCTCCTTGAAGTCTTGCAACGAAGTCCGTTTCTGGAATATCAAAAACTGAAAATCGAACAGAAAAACCGCTCATTACTTCGAGCTGAAATAATGAATTAAGCGTGATGAAAGTCGCTGGGTGGAGACTAGATAAGAGTCAGGAAGATCAGGTGTCAATAAGATTTATTAGTGAGGAGTGATGTGTGCCGTTATTCAGAAAGTTCCTACGATCCCAAGTAAGTAAACCCTATCCTTGCGTCGAATTTTTCTTCTGAAAGCAGGGAAATACGGGCGATCATGTGCAAGTCATCGGCTCTGTCCTGCGAAGGGAGATCTGATCGGATCAGCACTGTTTAATTGCTGATGTGCCTATATATGTACCGCACGCACGTACAGAATAGGCATGTCGAATAGTGGGGTTTAGTTTGGTATTAATCAGGCGTATATCGAGGGGTGGTCACTTCCATCCATGGAAGTTTACCGTTGTTGCGCAGGGTTGTTAGTTGTGGCCGTTATTCAGGAACTTGCTCAGGAACTGTTGGGTTCGCTCTTCTTTCGGGTTGGCAAACAACGCCTTCGCTTCGCCTTGCTCGACGATCACACCCTTGTCGAAAAACACCACACGGTTGGCCACGTCCCGGGCAAAGCCCATTTCGTGGGTAACAATCACCATGGTGCGCTTCTCTTCGGCCAGGCCGCGGATGGTCGCCAACACCTCGCCCACCAGTTCCGGGTCGAGGGCCGAGGTGGGCTCATCGAACAGGATCACTTCCGGCTCCATCGCCAGCGCCCGGGCAATCGCCACACGCTGTTGCTGACCACCGGAGAGGCGACGCGGGTAAGCGTCCTCCTTGCCTGCCAGACCGACTTTGGCCAACAGTTTTTTACCCAGGGCAACGGCGTCGGCGTGCGGAGTCTTCTTGACCACGATCGGGCCTTCGATGACGTTTTCCAGCGCCGTGCGATGGGGGAACAGGTTGAAGTTCTGGAACACGAAACCTACGTGCTGGCGCAAACGCCGCACCAGGCTCTGCTGCTGGTTCAGGGGGCGGCTGGTATCGACCTCGATATCGCCGACCTTGATCCGGCCGCTGGTGGGTTCTTCCAGAAAATTCAGGCAGCGCAGGAACGTGGTCTTGCCCGAACCGCTAGGGCCGATGATCGCAACCACCTCGCCTTCCTTGACCTCAAGATCGATGCCGTTGAGCACGACTTGACCCTTGAACTGCTTTGTCAGTTTTTCCACGACAATCATCGGGTCAGGACTCCTGGTCGTGCCGATTGACCCGCGCTTCCAACTGGTTCTGCAGGTGCGAAAGCACCGTGGCCAGGACCCAGTAGATCAGTGCGGCGGCAAGATACATGGTGAAGATTTCGAAGGTACGGGCGGTGATCAGCTGCGCCTGGCGGAACAGTTCCGGCACCTGGATGGTGGCTGCCAGCGCGGTGTCCTTGACCAGCGAAATGAAGCTGTTGCCCAGCGGCGGCAATGCGGTGCGCATCGCCTGCGGCAGGATGGCCCGGCGCAGGGTCTGCGCACGGGTCATGCCGATACTGGCAGCGGCTTCCCACTGGCCGCGCTCGATGGAGCTGATCGCGGCACGCAGGATTTCACAGGCGTAGGCGGCCATGTTCAGCGAGAAGCCGATCAGGGCCGCTGGCAGCGGATCGAGTTCCAGACCCAATTGCGGCAAGCCGTAATAGATCACGAACAGTTGCACCAGCAACGGCGTGCCGCGAAAGAACGACACGTAGATGCGGGCGATCCAGCTCACCAGTTTGAAGCGCGACAGGCGCATCAGCGCCAGGCCGAACCCCATCACCAGGCCGAAGAACATTCCGCCCAGGCTGAGGATCACCGTGTAGTACGCGCCCTTGAGCAGAAAGGGCACGGAGTCCAGTGCGAGTTGGAAAGCGTCTCCCATTATTGAGTGACGTCAGCGCTGAAGTATTTTTCCGACAGCTTTTTCAGCGTACCGTCGGCCCGCAGCTTATCGATGGCTTTGTTCACCGCGGCCAGCAGTTCAGGCTCGCCTTTGCGCAGGGCAATGCCGGCCTCCTGACGGGAGAACGCATCGCCGGCGGCGGTGGTGTCCTTGGCCTTCTTGGCATATTCCAGCGCGGCCAGGCGGTCGATCAGAATGGCGTCGATACGGCCGACACGCAGGTCCTGGAACTTGGTCGGATCATCTTCGTAGGTGCGGATGTCAGCGGTCGGCACATTCTCTTTCACCCACTGTTCGTAGTTGGTGCCCAGGCCAACGCCGACTTTCTTGCCGCCCAGATCGGCAGCGGACTTGATGTTCAGTTCAGCGGCTTTCTTGGTCAGCACCAGTGCCTGAATCCCGGAAACGGTGTAGGGCTCGGAGAAGTCGTACTTCTTCTTGCGTTCTTCGGTGATGGTCACCTGGTTGATCACTGCGTCCAGACGCTTGGATTCCAGGGCAGCGAGGATGCCTTCCCATTTGGTCGGCTGCAGCTTGACCTTCACGCCCAGCTCTTTGGCCAGGGCTTCGGAGAACTCGACTTCGAAGCCGGCCAGTTTGCCGTCGGCGTCGACGAAACTGAACGGTGGGTAGGTGCCTTCCAGGCCAACGTTGATCACGCCTTTGTCCTTGATTTGTTGCAGTTGCTCACCGGCAACCGCCTGGCCAATCAGGCCGGCGCTCAGTGCCAGGCCCAACGAGCCCACCAGCAGATTGCGACGTAGTGCGGAAAAATTCATGACAAGCCCCTGTGTTTTCTTATGGAAGACGCTTTAAAAAGTTGGCAAATTCGGGATTTTGACGACTGCGATATCCTGCACTAAAGCAGCGTATGCGTCTCGTTACAAATTCGCCTGCGGCGTGACTATAAGACGACACGGTTAGATAATAAAATAATAAATATTCTATTTGTTATTCATTAATCTTATATATCAAGATGAATTGCTTTCGCTGGCAAGCCAGCTCCTACAGGGACAACGAGAACAATGTAGGAGCTGGCTTGCCAGCGAAAAGGCTCCAGTGCGGTTACAGAAAATCTTTGTAGGCAAACAACGCCGGCGCCCCGCCGGTGTGCAGGAAGATAATCGGGCCTTCGTCGAAACGCTGACGCCCGATCCCGTCCAGCAAGCCCGCCATGGCCTTGCCGGTGTAGACCGGGTCCAACAGCAAGCCTTCCTGACCCGCCAGCAGCTTCACCGCCGCCAGTGTCCCGGCGTTCGGTTCGCCATAACGCGGGGCGAAATACTCATCCCACAACTCGACCTTGAAAGCGTCCGGCAGGTTCACGCCCAGCAGCTCGGCAGTGCGTTCGGCCAGGCCTTGAACCTTGGGCCGCTGATCTTCATCGCTGCGCGAAACCGTCACGCCGATCACTGGCAGATCCGGTAGTGCTTCACTCAAGGCCAGTGCCAGGCCGCTGTGAGTACCGGCGCTGCCCGAGGCCAGGACCACGGCGGCGAACTTCAAACCGGTGTCCTTGATCTGTTCGGCCAGTTCCAGCCCGGCGCGCACGTAGCCCAGAGCGCCCAGGGCATTTGAACCACCGATCGGCACCAGATAGGGCTTCTTGCCGTTGCTGCGCAGTCGGCCAGCCAGGGCTTGCAGTTGTTCGTCGGCGTTGTCGAGGTTTTCCACCAGTTCGACCTTGGCATCGAACAGGTCGAGCAGCAGCCGGTTGCCGTTGCCGGTGTAATTGCTGTCGTCAGTGCCCAGAGGATTTTCCAGAAGGGCTACGCAGCCCAGACCCAACTTGGCGGCAATGGCGGCCGTCTGGCGTACATGGTTCGATTGCAACGCGCCGGCGGTGATCAAGGTGTCGGCACCCTGGGCCAAGGCATCGGCGGCCAGGTATTCGAGTTTGCGCAGCTTGTTGCCGCCCATCGCCAGCGGCGTCAGGTCATCGCGCTTGACGTACACGTCGCGGCCCAGCCAGGTCGACAGGCGTTCGAGTTTTTCCAGGGCGGTGGGCTGACCGAGCAGGTCGAGGCGGTTAAAGCGGGCGAGTTGTTGTTTGATCATGGGTCCGTACTGGCCGTGGAGGATTTCAGGACTATAGGCAGGCCCCAAAGCCTGGGCAACCTTCAATCGCTTATAGCCATTCGAACTGAGCACAGCATTATTGGTTCTTAATTTGCCTTGCGACCCTTGCCGTAAAGTAATCGCCGTCAGTGCGACCAGACAGTCCGGTCGCCCGTGAGGAGTTTTTACCGTGAGTGAGCGTTCCAGCCATTGGCAATTGCAGACCATCGTCAGCCAGCTGCGCACGGCACGCGAACAGTGGCGTGCACAAAACGGCCGGGCCAGCGGCGAGCAGGGCGGTCGTGAATTGCCTTCCCGCGCAGCCATGGCGGAGATTCTCGAAGCCCTGTGCGGCGCGCTGTTCCCGATGCGCCTGGGGCCGGTTGACCTGCGCGAAGAAAGCGAAGACTTCTACGTCGGTCATACGCTGGATGTGGCGCTCAATGCGCTGTTGGCCCAGGCGCGACTCGAATTGCGTTACGCCGCGCGCCACAGTGCCCAGGCCGATACCGAGGTCGAAGCCCGGACCATCCAGATCATTCAGGACTTCGCCCTCGCTTTGCCCGGGTTGCGCAGCCTGTTGGACACCGACGTGCTGGCGGCCTATCACGGCGACCCGGCGGCGCGCAGTGTCGATGAAGTGCTGTTGTGCTACCCGGGGATTCTGGCGGTGATTCACCATCGTCTGGCCCACCATTTGTACCGCGCCGGGCTGCCGCTGCTGGCACGGATCAGTTCGGAAATCGCCCACTCGGCCACCGGTATCGACATTCACCCCGGCGCGCAGATCGGCCGCAGTTTCTTCATCGACCATGGTACCGGCGTGGTGATCGGCGAAACCGCGATCATCGGCGAGCGCGTGCGGATTTATCAGGCGGTGACGTTGGGCGCCAAGCGCTTCCCGGCAGACGAAGACGGCCAGTTGCAGAAGGGTCAGCCACGGCATCCGATTGTCGAGGATGACGTGGTGATTTATGCCGGGGCGACGATTCTCGGCCGGATCACCATCGGTCAGGGTTCGACCATCGGCGGCAATGTCTGGCTGACCCGTAGCGTGCCGGCGGGCAGCAACCTGACCCAGGCGAATCTGCAGCATGATGATGGGGCGCAGAAGTAGGGCCGCGACATTTCTGTTGATCATTACGCCGCCTTCGCTGGCAAGCCAGCTCCTACAAGGTTTGTGCCGTTTGCGAAATTTTCATCCGACACAAACACCCGTAGGAGCTGGCTTGCCAGCGAATGGTCTCAAGGCGAACCCAGCCATTTTCCACGTAACGACTCCTCCAGATTCCGCCCCATACCCCTCCTTGAGCTAGTGTAGGAAAGCTACCGCCGAGCCCTGCGATTAGTCCTTAGCCCCCTATCCATGTTTAACTTGAACGTTCATTCAAGTTAAACCGGCGGTTCGCTGCCCGCTCACAACAGGAGGCTTGCCTTTGCTGAGTCCGATTTCTACAGCCACGTTTTTCCCCTTCGAGGTGCACCGTACATGAGTGCATCGTCCATCCCTCCAAGCGGTCTGATCCGCATGAATCCGCCGGTATTCTGGTTCTCGGCGAGTTTCATTCTGTTGTTTGGTGTCGTTGTCATCGCCATGCCCGAGCAGGCCGGTGCCTGGTTGCTGGCGGCGCAAAACTGGGCGGCCAACACGGTCGGCTGGTATTACCTGCTGGCGATGACCCTGTATCTGGTCTTCGTGGTGGTCACCGCCTTGTCCGGCTATGGCAAGATCAAGCTCGGTGCCGACCACGACGAACCCGAATTCAGTTACCTGTCCTGGGCCGGCATGCTGTTCGCCGCGGGGATCAGCATCACTCTGTTTTTCTTCTGTGTGTCCGAGCCGTTGACCCATATGCTGCAACCGCCCCAGGGCGAGGCCGGTACGGCAGATGCGGCGCGCCAGGCGATGCAGATTCTGTTTCTGCACTGGGGCCTGCATGGCTGGGGCGTGTTCGCCTTTGTCGGCATGGCGCTGGCTTACTTTGCCTACCGGCATAACCTGCCACTGGCCCTGCGTTCGGCGTTGTATCCGCTGATCGGCAAGCGCATCAACGGCCCGATCGGTTACGCGGTGGACGGCTTCGGCATCATCGCCACGGTGTTCGGTCTCGGTGCGGACATGGGCTTCGGCGTGTTGCACCTCAACTCGGGCCTGGACTACCTGTTTGGCATCGCCCACACCCAATGGGTTCAGGTTGGCCTGATCACCTTGATGATGGGCGCAGCGATCATCGTTGCCGTATCCGGCGTCGACAAGGGCGTGCGGGTGATGTCCGACATCAACATGCTGCTGGCCTGTGCGTTGTTGCTGTTTGTGCTGTTCGCCGGCCCCACGCAGCACTTGCTCAACACGCTGATCCAGAACGTCGGCGACTATCTCGGCGCCTTGCCGATGAAGAGTTTTGATCTGTACGCCTACGACAAGCCCAGCGACTGGCTGGGCGGCTGGACGGTGTTCTACTGGGCCTGGTGGATCGCATGGTCGCCGTTCGTGGGCCTGTTCATCGCACGGATTTCCCGTGGCCGGACGATTCGCGAATTCGTCTTCGGCGTGCTGTTGATTCCCCTCGGTTTCACCCTGGCGTGGATGTCGATTTTCGGTAACAGCGCCATCGATCAAGTGCTCAACCATGGCATGAGCGCGCTCGGCATGTCGGCCATCGACAATCCGTCGATGACGCTCTACTTGCTGCTGGAAACCTATCCGTGGAGCAAAACCGTCATCGCGGTCACGGTGTTCATCAGCTTCGTGTTTTTTGTCACCTCCGCCGACTCCGGCACCGTGGTGCTGTCGACGCTGTCTGCCAAGGGCGGCAATCCCGATGAAGACGGGCCGAAATGGCTGCGGGTGTTCTGGGGCGCGATGACTGCGCTGGTGACCAGTGCATTGCTGTTCTCGGGCAGCATCGATGCGTTGAAGTCGGCGGTAGTTCTGACCTCGCTGCCGTTCTCGTTGATTCTGCTGTTGATGATGTGGGGGCTGCACAAGGCGTTTTATCTGGAGTCGCAGAAGCAGATTGCGCAGATGCACTCATTGGCACCGGTGTCCGGATCACGGCGGGGCGGCTGGCGTCAGCGTTTGAGCCAGGCCGTGCATTTCCCGTCGCGGGACGAGGTTTATCGCTTTCTCGATACGACGGTGCGCCCGGCGATTGAAGAAGTGTCTGCCGTGTTCCGGGAGAAGGGCTTGCATGTGGTGACGCATCCCGATCCGGCGACTGACAGCGTCAGCCTGGAGATCGGCCACGGCGATCAACATCCGTTCGTTTATCAGGTGCGGATGCGCGGCTATTTCACGCCGTCGTTTGCCCGTGGCGGCATGGGCTCCAAGCAACTCAACAATCGCCGTTACTACCGCGGCGAAGTGCATTTGAGCGAGGGCAGCCAGGACTACGATCTGGTGGGTTACACCAAGGAGCAGATCATCAACGACATCCTCGACCAGTACGAGCGACACATGCAGTTTCTGCATCTGGTGCGTTGATCGCGGGCAGGGCGCCGGGGCTTTTCAGCTCTCGGCGTTCAGGACCATGAACAGCACCAGTGCCGCCACCGGAATGCTGAACACCATCGTGCCGATCCCCAGTTCCGTACTCAATGCCTGGCCGGCGGTCACCACGCCGATGACGCCGTTGATCACTGTCAACGCCAGCCACAGCACCACGAAACTGTAGGTGAGTGTCTGACGGCTGAAGCCGAGTTTCTCGCCGATGAACAGCATCATCGCGAGCAGGACCAGGCCGAAGGTGATGATGATCGTGGTGTGCATGGCTTCTTCCGTCCTTGCGATCGCTATCGCGTCTTCGTTGCTTTGGCGACTTTGTTCCTGCCAAGCCTGATTGTGCAAGTGCGCCGTCAGTCTGAGAGAGGGAGTCAGTCATCGCCATGATCGACTAATATTGTTCTGAGTGTGTATGGTGTGTATTGTTATCGCGCTTCGCCGCTTAAAGTACGCAGCCATTGCTGTCGAAAAAAGGCGAAGGACATGCGTAGCCGGGAAATGATCAGGATGATCGAAGACGATGGTTGGTATCTGGTGGCTGTAAAAGGTAGCCATCATCAGTACAAGCATTTGTGCAAGCCGGGAAGAGTGACGATCAAACACCCCGACTCGGATCTTCCTAAAGGAACGATCAACAGCATATTGAAACAGGCGGGTCTGAAATGAAGCCCGTCATCGAATACGAAAGTCCCAATGAGGACACATCACAGGAAGGATTTATCCACATGCAATTTCCGGTCGTTCTGCACAAGGATGCCGACTCAGAGTACGGCGTAATCGTCCCGGACGTGCCGGGATGTTTTTCGGCTGGTAGCACTGTGGCGCAGGCACTCGAAAGCGTGAAAGAGGCGTTGTCCCTGCATTACGAGGGGCTGGTCGCCGATGGCGATGCATTGCCGCAGGTTCGTGAGATCGATGCTCATCTCGATAACCCCGATTACGCCGGCGGTGTGTGGGCAGTAGTCGAATTCGATATCACGCCCTATTTCGGCAAGTCGGTGCGCTTCAATGCCACGCTGCCTGAGCAATTGCTTGAGCGAATCGACCAAACGGTCAGGCGGGATCAGCGATACAGTTCCAGATCAGGATTTTTGGCTGCTGCCGCCTTGCGCGAACTGTCGGCGTAAAGGGGCGGAGTTGGTCGAAACGTCGGGGGCCGATTAAATAAAAATGTGAAACGTTTCAGCAATTCATCGAGTCTCAAGTTTTTTGGCGTTTGTCCGGGCGTATGCTGGGCGACTGGCGAAGCAGTCGAGACCAGATTCAAGACCGACAAGAGAGGATTCGATGACTTACACCGCTGCCGAAAACCGCTACGACTCCATCCCTTATCGCCGCGTGGGCCGCAGCGGGCTGGTGTTGCCGGCGCTGTCCCTGGGCCTGTGGCACAACTTCGGCGACAGCACGCCGATCGATACCCAGCGCGCGTTGTTGCGTACGGCGTTCGACCTGGGCATCAACCATTTCGATCTGGCCAACAACTATGGCCCACCGTATGGCAGCGCCGAGATCAACTTCGGCCGTTTGCTGCGCGAAGACTTCAAGCAGTACCGCGACGAGCTGATCATTTCCAGCAAGGCCGGTTGGGACATGTGGCCCGGTCCTTACGGTCAGGGTGGCGGTTCACGCAAGTACGTACTGGCCAGCCTCGACCAGAGCCTGCAACGCCTGGGTGTGGATTACGTCGACATCTTCTACTCCCACCGTTTCGACCCGGATACGCCGCTGGAAGAAACTGCCAGCGCACTCGCGACAGCGGTACAACAGGGCAAGGCACTGTACATCGGCATCTCTTCGTACTCCGGGGTGAAAACCCGCGAAATGGCGGCGCTGCTCAAGGAGTGGAAAGTCCCGTTGTTGATTCACCAACCGGCCTACAACCTGCTCAATCGCTGGGTGGAAAAAGACCTGCTGGACACCACCGAAGAACTCGGCACTGGCGTGATCGCCTTCACCCCGCTGGCCCAGGGATTGTTGACCGATAAATACCTCAACGGCGTGCCGGCGGATGCGCGGGTCAATCGTCCGGGCGGTGGATCGTTGCAGGCGTCGCATTTGTCCGAGGCCAACATTGCCCAGGTGCGGGCACTCAACGAAATCGCCAAACGACGTGGCCAGAGCCTGGCGCAGCTGGCGCTGGCCTGGACCCTGCGCGATCCACGGGTGACTTCGGCGCTGATCGGTGCGAGCCGGCCGGAGCAGATCATCGAGAACGTCGGGGCGTTGAAGAACCTGAGCTTCAGTGCAGAGGAACTGGCGGAGATTGACCGCTTTGCCCAGGAGGGCGGGATCAATCTTTGGGAGAGGCCTTCGACGGCGGAGTAACCCTAAAAAGCAAAAGATCGCCGCCTTCGGCAGCTCCTACAGGATCAATGTTCGACCGTAATATTTGCGGCGAACGCAGTCAATGTAGGAGCTGCCGAAGGCTGCGATCTTTCTTACCGGTGCCGATTAGTTGCTGATCGCCAGAATGCTCGCCTGATACGCCCCGACAAACACATCGAAATCACCGACTTCGTTCTGTTCCAGCTCAGCCTGCTCAGCCAGCGACGAACGCGCCCGCTCTTCAAATTTCGCCTGCTCCTCAGCCGGCAACGGCTCGCTGCGGAAATACTCGGCATGGGCCTGGCTCTGGCGCAGGGAGAACTGGGCAAAGCTCTCCTTGTGCTCGGCCATGGACACCAATACCTGGGCCGATGGCGTCAGGGATGGGTCCTGGACCTTGGCCATTTGGGCGTCCAGCGCCTTGCTGTGGGCATCGCCGCCATGGCTCTGGTCGAGCATCGCCGCCAGAGGAGCAATTTTCTCCAGCAACTCGCCGGCCCATTCCTTGAGGTCAACCGGCTGGCCGTCCCGTTGCAGTTGCAGGCCCGGACGACGACCTTCCTTGACCACGCTGAGGAAGTTCGAGGTCGCGTTGCCGCAACTGGTGTTGGTCAGCAACGGGCTGTCGTTGAGCGCGCAGTACAGCAGGAACGCATCGAGGAAGCGCGACTCGGTGAGGTCGATACCCATCGGCAGGAACGGGTTGATGTCCAGGCAGCGCACTTCAACGTACTGGATGCCACGGGCCATCAGTGCCTGGATCGGGCGTTCGCCGGTGTAGGTCACGCGTTTCGGGCGGATGTTGGAGTAGTACTCGTTTTCGATTTGCAGGATGTTGGTGTTGAGCTGTACCCACTCGCCATCCTGGTGGGTGCCGACTTCGACATAGGGTGCATACGGCGTGGCCACCGCTTTGCGCAGGCTGTCGGTGTAGCTGTTCAGGTCGTTGTAGCACGGCGTCAGGCCGGCCTGGGCGTTGCTCTGGTAACCCAGGTCGCTCATGCGCAGGCTGGTGGCGTAGGGCAGGTACAAAGTCTGCGGATCCAGTTGCTCCAACTGGTGCGGACGACCGCGCAGGAAGCCGGCGTCCAGTGCGGGTGAAGCACCGAACAGGTACATCAGCAGCCAGCTGTAGCGGCGGAAATTACGGATCAGCGCGATGTAGGACGACGACTGAAAGTCGCGGTCGGTGCCGACAAAGCCTTCGGCCTGCCTGAGCAGCGGCCAGAGTTTTTCCGGCAGGGAAAAGTTGTAGTGGATGCCGGCAATGCATTGCATGGTCTTGCCGTAACGCAGGGCCAGGCCCTTGCGGTACACGTACTTGAGCTTCCCGATATTGGACGTGCCGTACCAGGCGATCGGGATGTCTTCCTCGGCCGGCAATGGGCACGGCATCGACGGGCTCCACAGGTACTCGTTGCCGAGCTTGCTGTAGGCAAAGCGGTGAATGCTGTCCAGGCTCGCCAGCGTATCGGCAGGGTCGGGCAGGGCCGGAGTGATGAACTCCAGCAGCGACTCGGAGTAGTCGGTGGTGATTTGTTCATTGGTCAGCGCGGAACCCAGGCTTTCCGGGTGCGGCGTTTGCGCCAGGCGACCTTCGCCGGTCACGCGCAGGCATTCACGTTCGATGCCGTGAAGGCACTGTTCGAGCAGAGAGAGGTTAGCGCGCTCGCCGAGCAGAGCCAGGCGGCGGTTGAGAAGTTCGCTCAAGTTGGATTCCTTCACGCGTCAGTCGCCCCAATATGGGGGTGGGCAAGACGGTCTACAAGGGTGAAGTTAAAACTGGCGTTTTCGCCTGGTTTTTCTCGCCGCACAGGCCATGTGCCGGTCAGTCGGTAACTGCACAATCCCTGTGGGAGCGAGCTTGCTCGCGATGAGGGTTTATCAGTCAACATTATTGTCATCTGACACACCGCCATCGCGAGCAAGCTCGCTCCCACAGGTTTCATTGCGCCGAAATTAACTCAAATCGATGACATCCATCTACAGGACAGCGAACGTGCCTTGTGCTTTTGCGACCAGTTTGTCGCCCTGCATCACATCGGCTTCGACTACCAGTGTGCGGCGACCCGGGTGAATCACCCGCGCCGTGCACATCACCTCGCCGTCGGCGACGGCGCGGATGTAGTTGATCTTGCACTCGATGGTCGCGCTTTGCTGGTCAAAGCCGTGGGTGCTGGAACAGGCCAGCCCCATGGCAATGTCCACCAGGCTGAACAAGGCCCCGCCGTGCAGCTTGCCGCCGCGATTGCGCAGCTCCGGCTCCAGCGCCAGGGCGACTTGCGCCACCCCGGTTTCCAGATTGTGCAAGCGGCAGCCCAGCAGTTTGAAAAATGCGCTTTCGGTCAGCCCGGCGGGAATGTCCATCAGCGTTTCTTCAACTGCTTGGCATTGGCGAATAGCGAAGCCATGGCGTTGCTGCTCGGGGCCGCTGTCGTGGTTTCCTTGCGTGGTGCAGTGTTCTGGGACTGGCGTGGCGCCGACCCCGGACGCGCGCCGCGGGCACCGTCGATTTTCTCGCCCGGGGTGTCGCTCATGCGCATCGACAGACCCACGCGTTTGCGCGGGATGTCGACTTCCATGACCTTCACTTTCACCACGTCACCGGCCTTCACCGCTTCCCGTGGATCCTTGATGAACTTCTCCGAAAGTGCGGAGATGTGCACCAAACCGTCCTGATGCACGCCGATATCGACGAAGGCACCGAAGTTGGTCACGTTGGTCACCACGCCTTCGAGGATCATGCCCGGTTGCAGGTCCTTGAGGTCTTCGACGCCTTCCTGGAACTCGGCGGTCTTGAACTCGGGACGCGGGTCGCGGCCTGGCTTATCCAGTTCCTGGAGGATGTCGGTGACAGTTGGCAAACCGAAGGTTTCGTCGGTGAATTTTTTCGGGTCCAGGCGCTTGAGGAAACCACTGTCGCCAATCAGCGAACGAATATCGCGATCAGTCTCGGCAGCGATACGCTGCACCAGCGGATAGGCTTCCGGGTGTACTGCGGAGGCGTCCAGGGGATTGTCGCCGTTCATCACGCGCAGGAAGCCGGCGGCCTGTTCGAAGGTTTTTTCACCCAGGCGGGCGACTTTCTTCAGCGCAGCGCGGGTTTTGAACGCACCGTGCTCGTCACGGTGGCTGACGATGTTCTGCGCCAGGGTCGCGTTGAGACCGGAGATCCGTGCCAGCAGCGCCACGGAAGCGGTGTTCACGTCCACGCCGACAGCGTTCACGCAGTCCTCGACCACCGCGTCCAGGCCACGGGCCAGTTTCAGCTGTGACACGTCGTGCTGGTACTGGCCGACACCGATGGATTTCGGATCGATCTTCACCAGCTCCGCCAGCGGGTCTTGCAGGCGACGGGCAATCGATACCGCGCCACGGATCGACACGTCGAGATCCGGGAATTCCTTGGAAGCCAGCTCCGATGCCGAGTAAACCGATGCGCCGGCCTCGGAAACCATGACCTTGGTCATTTTCATGGCCGGGTATTTTTTGATCAGCTCGGCGGCCAGCTTGTCGGTCTCGCGGCTGGCGGTCCCGTTGCCGATGGCGATCAGGTCCACCGAGTGCTTGGCGCACAGGGCGGCGAGCACGGCGAGGGTCTGGTCCCACTTGTTGTGCGGCACGTGCGGGTAAACCGTGGCGTGATCCAGCAGCTTGCCGGTGGCGTCGACCACGGCGACCTTGCAACCGGTGCGCAGGCCCGGGTCGAGGCCCAGGGTGGCGCGCGGGCCGGCCGGGGCCGACAGCAACAGGTCGTGCAGGTTGTGGGCGAAGACGTTGATCGCTTCGGTTTCCGCGCCATCGCGCAACTCGCCCAGCAGGTCGGTTTCCAGATGGGTGTAGAGCTTGACCTTCCAGGTCCAGCGCACCACTTCGCCCAGCCATTTGTCGGCGGCGCGGTTCTGGTTCTGGATACCGAACTGCTGGCCGATCATGCCTTCGCATGGGTGCATGGTGCCCGGCAGTTCGTCGCCGACTTTCAGCGCGGAGCTGAGAATGCCTTCGTTGCGGCCACGGAAAATCGCCAGCGCGCGGTGCGACGGCATGCTTTTGAGCGGTTCGTCGTGTTCGAAGTAGTCGCGGAACTTGGCGCCTTCCTCTTCCTTGCCGGCAATCACGCGGGCACTGAGGGTGGCTTCCTGCTTGAGGTAGTTGCGCAGCTTTTCCAGCAGGCTGGCATCTTCGGCGAAGCGCTCCATCAGGATGTATTTGGCGCCTTCGAGGGCCGCCTTCACATCGGCCACGCCTTTTTGCGCGTCGATGAAGCGTGCGGCTTCGGTTTCCGGGCTCAGGGACGGGTCGTTGAACAGGCCGTCGGCCAGCTCGCCGAGGCCGGCTTCCAGGGCGATCTGACCCTTGGTGCGGCGCTTCTGCTTGTACGGCAGGTACAAGTCTTCGAGACGGGTCTTGGTGTCGGCGAGCTTGATGTCGCGTTCAAGTTGCGGGGTCAGCTTGCCCTGCTCCTGAATGCTGGCGAGGATGCTGATACGCCGTTCGTCGAGTTCTCGCAGGTAGCGCAGGCGTTCTTCCAGATGACGCAATTGCGTATCGTCGAGGCTGCCGGTCACTTCTTTCCGGTAACGGGCGATGAAGGGAACGGTAGAGCCTTCATCGAGTAGCGCGACGGCCGCTTCGACCTGTTGTGGGCGTACACCGAGTTCCTCGGCGATGCGGCTGTTGATGCTGTCCATAAAACCACCTGACAAATTGTGAAAGCAGGCTCGCAGGCGCGCAAATAGGGCCTTCGCGAGTCTGGTTGAGCGGCCTGGCCAGCGCCGCTGCCTGGATCGACAGGCATTGCGTTGACCCGTGAAATCGAACAATTACTGCTGACGCGACAAAAATAAATCGCGTCCGTCTGTAGTACCTGTCTGATGTTGCCTGACACAAAAGGCCGGGCATTATAACCAGCGTTACGGCATTCGGGGGGCATCGCGGGTTGCCGGCGCAATGGCCGGTTTTCTGGCGGTATAGGAAAAATCTGCTAACAATGCACACGGTGCGTATAACGGCAGCTACGCCATAATGCGCGCCGAGATCAAAGGGAGCATCCAATGAGCAGCACTGCACAAACTGCTGAAGGCGAAAAAATTCTTATCGTTGACGACGATCCGGGGCTGAGCAGCCTGCTGGAGCGTTTTTTCGTCAGCAAGGGCTACCGCGCCCGCGCCGTACCGAACACCGAGCAAATGGATCGTCTGCTGGCGCGCGAAGTGTTCAACCTGGTCGTCCTCGACCTGATGTTGCCCGGCGAAGACGGCCTGACCGCTTGCCGCCGTCTGCGCAATGCGAACAACCAGATTCCGATCATCATGCTCACCGCCAAGGGCGACGAGCTGAGCCGTATCAAGGGCCTGGAGCTGGGCGCCGACGATTACCTGGCCAAGCCGTTCAACCCCGATGAGCTAATGGCTCGCGTCAAGGCGGTGTTGCGTCGCCAGTCGGCTCCGGTGCCAGGTGCGCCAGGCAGCGAAGACGAAAGCGTGACCTTCGGTGACTACGAGTTGTCCCTGGCCACCCGTGAGCTCAAGCGCGGCGAAGAAGTGCACATGCTCACCACCGGTGAGTTCGCTGTACTCAAGGCCCTGGTGATGAACGCCCGTCAGCCGCTGACCCGCGACAAATTGATGAACCTGGCCCGTGGCCGTGAGTGGGATGCCCTGGAGCGTTCCATCGATGTGCAGATTTCCCGTCTGCGCCGGATGATCGAACCCGATCCCTCCAAGCCGCGTTACATCCAGACTGTCTGGGGCGTGGGTTATGTGTTTGTTCCGGATGGTACCGCCACCAAGTGATTGGCGATTTGTAGGAGCGGGTCATGCGGACAACGGATCAGTCGATCCTGTCCGCAGACTCGCGATCCGCAATATGCGAGCATTGCTCGCTCCTGCAAGTGTTTAACGGCTATCCATGAAAACCCCCGTTTGGTTTCCCCAGAGCTTCTTCTCTCGCACCCTTTGGCTGGTGCTCATCGTCGTTCTCTTTTCCAAGGCGCTGACCCTGGTTTATCTGCTGATGAACGAAGACGTGTTGGTGGACCGTCAATACAGCCACGGTGTCGCCCTGGTGCTGCGTGCCTACTGGGCGGCCGATGAAGAGAACCGCGCAAAGATTGCCGAAAGTGCACCCCTGATTCGGGTAGTGGGCGCCGGTGTCCCGGAAGGCGAGCAACATTGGCCATACAGTGAGATTTACCAGCGACAGATGCAGACCGAGTTGGGGCCGGACACCGAAGTGCGATTACGCATGCATTCTCCCCCGGCACTGTGGGTTCGTGCTCCGAGCCTGGGTGAAGGCTGGCTGAAAGTGCCGCTGTATCCGCATCCGTTGCGCGGTCAGAAAATCTGGAACGTGCTCGGCTGGTTCCTCGCTATTGGCCTGCTGTCCACCGCTTCGGCCTGGATCTTCGTCAGCCAGCTTAACCAGCCGCTCAAGCGCCTGGTGTATGCCGCGCGGCAACTCGGTCAGGGCCGTAGCGTGCGCCTGCCGATCAGCGATACGCCGAGTGAGATGACCGAGGTTTACCGCGCCTTCAACCAGATGGCCGAAGACGTCGAGCAGGCCGGTCGCGAACGCGAGTTGATGCTGGCCGGGGTGTCCCACGACTTGCGTACGCCGTTGACCCGCTTGCGCCTGTCCCTGGAATTGATGGGCGATCGCACCGACCTGACCGACGACATGGTGCGCGACATCGAAGACATGGATGCGATTCTCGATCAATTCCTGGCGTTCATTCGCGACGGGCGTGACGAGTCGGTGGAAGAGGTTGACCTGATCGATCTGGTCCGCGAAGTCGTTGCGCCCTACAACCAGAATGAAGAGAAAGTGCGGCTGCGCCTGGAGCCGATCCAGCCGTTTCCATTGCGTCGTGTGTCGATGAAGCGGCTGTTGAACAACCTGATTGGCAATGCGCTGCATCATGCCGGCAGCGGTGTGGAGGTGGCGGCGTATGTATCCGGGGACACCAGCGCACCGTATGTGGTGTTGAGCGTCATGGACCGTGGCGCCGGGATCGATCCGGCGGAGCTGGAGGCGATTTTCAACCCGTTCACCCGCGGTGATCGTGCCCGCGGTGGCAAGGGCACCGGGTTGGGATTGGCAATCGTGAAGCGGATTGCTTCGATGCATGGCGGCAACGTTGAGCTGCGTAACCGCTCGGGTGGAGGGCTGGAAGCGCGGGTGCGGTTGCCGTTGGGGCTGATGTTGCCGCGGGATGCCGTTTAAGACCTGATTTTTTCAGTGGGGCTGATGGCCCCATCGCGAGCAAGCTCGCTCCCACATTGAATCGCATTGGATGCTAAATTTGCATCCACTTATATCCACTGTGGGAGCGAGCTTGCTCCGGGCGGCGTTCCGACGATGGCGGCATCCCTGCCGCCACGAGGCTCGAGGTTTAACCCTTGCCCTTGGTCCGCGTCATATTCGGCCCACCATTCTTCTCCAGATGCTCGATGATGATCCCCGCGACATTTTTCCCCGTGGTGGTCTCGATCCCCTCGAGCCCCGGCGACGAGTTCACTTCCATCACCAGCGGCCCGTGATTGGAGCGCAGGATATCCACTCCCGCCACCGCCAGCCCCATGACCTTCGCCGCACGCAACGCTGTCATGCGCTCTTCGGGTGTGATCTTGATCAGGCTCGCGCTGCCACCGCGATGCAGGTTGGAGCGGAACTCGCCGGGTTTGGCCTGGCGCTTCATCGCCGCAATCACCTTGTCACCGACGACGAAGCAGCGAATGTCGGCACCACCGGCTTCCTTGATGTATTCCTGAACCATGATGTTCTGCTTGAGGCCCATGAACGCCTCGATCACCGATTCCGCGGCCGTGGCGGTTTCGCACAGCACCACGCCGATGCCTTGGGTGCCTTCCAGCACCTTGATCACCAACGGCGCGCCGTTGACCATTTCGATCAGGTCGGGAATGTCATCGGGGGAGTGGGCAAACCCGGTCACCGGCAAACCTATCCCGCGACGAGACAGCAATTGCAGCGAACGCAGCTTGTCCCGCGAACGGGCAATGGCCACCGATTCGTTGAGTGGAAATACCCCCATCATTTCGAACTGGCGCAGCACTGCGCAGCCATAAAAGGTCACGGACGCACCGATCCGTGGAATCACTGCATCGAAACCCTCCAGCGGTTTGCCGCGATAGTGGATCTGAGGCTTGTGGCTGGCGATGTTCATGTAGGCGCGCAAGGTGTCGACCACCACCATTTCATGGCCACGCTCGGTACCGGCTTCGACCAGGCGGCGGGTGGAATACAGACGCGGGTTCCGCGACAGCACAGCGATCTTCATGCAACACCTGTGGAGGAGGTAGATACCGGGAACACCGGCTTGTCTTGTACATACTTGATGCCCGGATTGACCACCAACTGGCCGTGGATCAGGGCTTTGGAGCCGAGCAACAGGCGATAACGCATGGACTTGCGGCAGGCGAGCGTGAACTCGACCCGCCAGACCCGATCACCAAGGGCCAGGGTGGTGCTGATCACGTATCGCACCTGCGCGTGACCGTTTGAGCTTTTAATGGTTTTCCTTGTCACCAGCGGTGCTTCGCAGCGACGGTGACGCAACTGCACTACCGTGCCCAGGTGTGCCGTGAAACGCACCCACTGCTCGCCGTCGCGCTCGAACGGCTCGATTTCGGTGGCGTGGAGGCTTGAGGTGCTGGCACCGGTGTCGATTTTTGCCCGAAGGCCGGCGACTCCCAAATCAGGGAGCGCCACCCACTCGCGCAGACCGACAACGGTCAAATGGTCAAATGTCTTCAAAGTTGCTCAACCGGTAGAAACCACGGTGGCCGCAGGCGGCCGAATTCGCGGTATTCACGCAGAATAATGGTTAAAAGGCGACAGATATCTACGGCCTGGATTTCCAGCCACGCAAGGAGGTTATGGAATGTCAGTATTGTAGCTCGGGCCGGTGAAATTCTTGGTACGACAGAAACGGTAGTACAGTTCACCAATATTTCAGAATGAGGAAATTCCATGGCACAAAAAAGCGAAGAGGACGACAAAGTCCGTCTCGATAAATGGTTGTGGGCTGCGCGTTTTTACAAAACCCGGGCCTTGGCCAAAGCGGCGATTGAAAGCGGCAAGGTGCATTGCCGGGGGGAGCGCTGCAAGCCCGGCAAGGAACCACGTATCGGCGATGAATTCGTGATTCGTACCGGTTTCGACGAGCGCACGGTGGTGGTCCAGGCGCTGTCGATCGTGCGCCGTGGCGCGCCGGAAGCGCAGATGCTGTACGCCGAAACCGAAGCCAGCATCGCCAAGCGCGAAAACGCCGCCGCCGAGCGCAAAGCAGGCGCTCTGGGTGTGAGCACCGATGGCAAACCGAGCAAGAAACAGCGGCGGGATCTGTTCAAGTTTCGTGGCAGCAGCAACGAATGATTGACCGGTTCCGTCGATCACTCAAACAGGCAAAGACTTGTAATTGTGCTTGCGCGTAGCCATATGGGGTAATTCGCCTATCCTGCATGAGCCATTGGCCGTGCCATTCGTCGTAAAGCGCGCACAGTCGTCGGCCTGTAAGCCATAACCAGGCAGCAAGACGCTATGGCCAAGGCGTAACCTCGAATTCTGTAATCACTTTTGTCACCACTTCAGATACCCAGACTTATGACCGACCTACCGGATAACGACTTCACCCAACGCTTCATCTTCGATGACAGCGACACCCGTGGCGAGCTGGTCTCTTTGGAACTCAGCTACGCCGAAGTCCTGGCCAAGCACGCCTACCCGCAGCCGGTCGCACAACTGCTCGGCGAGCTGATGGCGGCTGCATCCTTGCTGGTCGGCACGCTGAAGTTCGATGGCTTGCTGATCCTGCAGGCCCGCTCCGAAGGCCCGATTCCGCTGCTGATGATCGAGTGCTCCAGCGAGCGCGATATCCGTGGCCTGGCCCGTTACGACGCGGACCGCATTGCCCCCGACGCTACCCTGGCCGATCTGATGCCGGATGGTTCGCTGACATTGACCGTCGACCCGGAACAGGGCCGACGCTACCAGGGCGTCGTCGATCTGGATGGCGAAACGTTGTCCGACTGCTTTACCAACTACTTCGTCATGTCGCAGCAGATTGGCACGCGTATCAAGCTCTGCGCCGATGGCCGCCGCGCCCGTGGCCTGTTGCTGCAGCAACTGCCCGCCGACCGCCTTAAAGACGAAGAGGAACGCGCTGCCAGCTGGCAGCACCTCACCGCATTGGCCGCCACTCTGACCGCCGATGAACTGCTGGGCCTGGACAACGAAACCGTGCTTCATCGCCTCTACCACGAAGAGCAGGTGCGTCTGTTCGATGTGCAGAAGATGCGCTTCCGCTGCAGTTGCTCGCGCGAGCGTTCGGCCAATGCGCTGGTCAGTCTGGGTAAGGAAGATGCGCAGCAATTGGTCATCGAGCACGGTGGCAACATCGAAATCGATTGCCAGTTCTGTAACCAGCGCTACCTGTTCGACGCCGCCGATGTCACTCAATTGTTCGCCGGTGCGGGCATCGAGACACCGTCAGATACCCGTCACTAAAACGGTTCAGCGCAGGTAAATTCACTGCCTTGTGCCGGATTAACGCCGTTACGACAGGAGGGGCCTACTCTTTTTGGGCTTTTCTGGCATAATCCGGCCCACTTTTTTCGCGGTAGTAGTGCACGACTTTCTACTACAAAAACGTTTGGAGCACTCGGCCACTGGCCGACGGGGAACCTCATGACGCAAGCCAATAACGCCGTGTACACCGATCTGAGTGTTGATGATCTGGTCAAAGAAGCCCTCAACCGCGGTGAAGGCGAGCTTGCCGATACCGGCGCACTGGTTGTTCGTACCGGTCACCGTACCGGCCGTTCGCCAGTCGATCGTTTCATCGTTGAAGAGCCAAGCACCCAGGCCGCCATCGCCTGGGGCCCGATCAACCGCAAGTTCCCGGCCGACAAGTTCGACGCCCTGTGGGCTCGCGTCGAGGCGTTCAACAACGCGCAAGAGCATTTCGTTTCCCACGTGCATGTTGGTGCGGCTTCCGAGCACTACCTGGCCGTGAAGATGACCACCCAGACCGCCTGGCAGAACCTGTTCGGCCGTTGCCTGTTCATCAACCCGGCTCAGTACAACCCGGCGGGTCGTGAAGAGTGGCAGGTGCTTAACGTTGCCAACTTCGAATGCGTGCCAGAGCGTGACGGCACCAACTCCGACGGCTGCGTGATCCTCAACTTTGCACAGAAGAAAGTGCTGATCGCCGGCATGCGTTACGCCGGTGAAATGAAGAAAGCCATGTTCTCGGTGCAGAACTTCCTGCTGCCGGCTGCCGACGTACTGCCAATGCACTGCGCCGCCAACATCGGCGAAGAGGGCGACGTGACCCTGTTCTTCGGTCTGTCCGGCACCGGTAAAACCACCCTGTCCGCTGACGAAAGCCGTTACCTGATCGGTGATGACGAGCACGCTTGGGGCGAAGGCGTGGTGTTCAACATCGAAGGCGGTTGCTATGCCAAGTGCATCGACCTGTCCGAGAAGAACGAACCGGTTATCTGGAAAGCCATCAAGCACGGCGCAGTCCTGGAAAACGTCGTCATCGATGACGCCAAGCACGCCGACTACGCCGATGTCAGCCTGACCCAGAACAGCCGTGCCGCCTACCCGCTGGAGCACGTTGCCAAGCGTTCCGAGAAGAACCTCGGTGGCGAGCCGAACGCTGTGATCTTCCTGACTTGCGACCTGACCGGCGTGCTGCCGCCAGTGTCGATCCTCAACGAAGAACAAGCGGCCTACCACTTCCTGTCCGGTTACACCGCGCTGGTCGGTTCGACCGAAATGGGGTCGGGCAGCGGCATCAAGTCGACTTTCTCCACCTGCTTCGGCGCACCGTTCTTCCCGCGTCCGGCTGGCGAATACGCTGAGCTGCTGATCAAGCGCATCCGCGGTTTCGGCTCCAAGGTCTACCTGGTCAACACCGGCTGGACCGGCGGTGGCTACGGCGTCGGCAAGCGCTTCAACATCCCGACCACCCGCGCCGTGATCGCAGCGATCCAGAGCGGCGCGCTGATCGGTGCCGAGACCGAGCACCTGGACACCATCAACCTCGACGTGCCAGTGGCCGTACCGGGCGTTGAGACTGGCCTGCTGAACCCACGCAACACCTGGGCCGATGTAGCCGCCTACGACGAAGCCGCCAAAGCACTGGCCGGCCTGTTCATCGAGAACTTCAAGAAGTTCGAAGTGAGCGACGCGATCAAGGCTGCGGGTCCAAAGCTGTAAGGCTGGATTGAGCTAACGAAGAAGCCGCCCCTCGGGGCGGCTTTTTCGTGCGTGTCGTTACAGGCCTTCCAACTCCTGCGTGTCCCAGCGTTGGGCCTTGATGGCCCGAAAGAGCATGCCGATGGTCAAAGGCACCTTCTCGCCGCGACCCTTGGCTTTTCGCTTTAGATTCACGTCAAAGCCGTCGGGCTGGAAATAGCGATAACTGTCGAAATCCACGAAATCGATGACGAAGTGGTCTTCCAGGGTTTCGATCAAATGCCGGGCGTCTGCACCATTGCAGCCCAGGTCAAAATTGATCGAGGTACCGAGGCTGATGGTTTTGCGTTCGGGCAGGCCGATTTCTTCGTGCAGCAGTTGCATGAGTTGCTGCATCAAGTGGTCGTCGGGGAAGTTGGGGGCGAGGTTCATTGCGTAGGTTCCGCTAATCGAAATGCAGGCGCCATATTATCCTGCTCACGTTTCGACAGTCCCAAAGCCCCCGCTAGTGTTGGCCATTGGCTGACAACCTCTTTGAAGCTGTCGATGATGTTTTCTGCATCCGCGCGACTGACCCGAAAATACTCCGCGACTTCCCGGGCCAGCTCCAGATCCAGGGCGTTGTCGGTATCGGTGATGTTGAGCTTCAAGCCGTCAGCGTGAGCCACCGGGTTCATGTCATAGGCGGCAGACAATCGCCATCCCCGACCCGGATCAAGGATAAAACCATGGTTGCGCAGGTGGTCGTCGGTGTTGGAGACCAGGATGTTGAACACAATTCGAGACCACAACTCTCGCAGGTCTGCTTTGGTTTCAGAGCCGTGTTCCATGAGCACTTCGGCCAACTCAAGGTAGCTCGCACCGACGGACGCGTCGTCAACGTCAACTCGGTCGGTCATGGTCATGGCTGAGGCAAAATGCAATCGGCCACCCCGTTCGGTGCGATCGAAGCGCTTGACCATGAAGCAGTGATGGTCGCTGGCATAGCGTCGGGCGATGCCGGTCGCGACGCGCAAGCCACAATGATTGGCCAAGGCATTGACCACCAGTTCCCAGGCGCCTATGTCGTAGTCATCGCGGGTGCTGGGGAACTTGGCAATCCACAAGTGCCCCTGCTCGTCTGCAACACTGGCCTTGGGGCGGGCGCCACCCAGTGAGCCTCCAGGTGCGATCAGCATTCTCAGCCACTCGCGGCCATCGAGTGAGGTGTTGTCCGGATCGTTTTCCAGAGCTCGGCTTGCTTGTTCCAACGTCCGCAGCTCAATGAACGGTGGGGCGGCCACGCCATCACGATCATCGAGAAAGTTGCCTTGGTCATTGAGTTTGTAGCGGATCGCACCGACCCGATAGAGGTCATGCACGCCTAACAGGAAATCCGACTCGTAGAGCTTGCTGCCTTTGGCAGCCAAACCGTCGCGAATATCGCGCTCCAGTCGCCGCTTCATCAACAGTTGGCCCCATCGATCCGGGCTTGAATCAGCGAACACGCCAAATCGGCTTTGGTGCTGCCCCGGAAACTGACGACCTTCATAGAGCCCGATTCGAGGGTCCAGCGGTGTGAAGTTCAACTCAGGATCCGCTAGCGCAGCGGCGTCGTATTCAAATTCGAAGACGTCCGTGGAGCGGGCCTTTCGGGCATGCAAGAAACCGAGACGTCTGGGCCCTTTCAAGGATTCCCAATCGGCATACACCGCAATCTGCGTCATTTTTCACCTGTCGCGGGCTTGGTTTTTTTCTTGGTCAACAGACTGGAAAGTGAGTGGGTGTTGAAGGGGAAGTCAGCGGATAGATCTTCTGTGTGGGTGGTACTTTCAATCACTCCAGTGTCTTTTTCAGGTATTGGAGAGGCTTTTTTTGCTGTGCTTATTCTGCGTACTCGTCGGTTCGAGTCTTTGGCTGAGGTTGCCTTGGGTTTGAGTTGTGCGTCCTGCAGTTGCCGCCCCACTTCATCGGTTGCCGCGAGTTTGTTCAAGTCTTTTTCCAGACCCAGAACTTGCATGACAGACAGGTAGGCGCCGATGGTCACCCCTGAACCACCTGATTCCAGAGAGCGCAAGGTTGTCAGTGACATGCCCGACCTCTCGGCGACTTGTTTGGCTGTGAGTTTGCGGCGAAGTCGAGCGAGTTTCAGTCGCTCGCCGAACTCGGAAAGCAGTCTGGAAGCGGCGGGCAAGAGTGGAGCTGTCTTCTTGGCCATGTGCCAATATTCCTTCATTAAGGTGCTGTAACTGCCAGAATAATAGCACTTAAAGGAAAAAGTGAACTGCGATTGGGGGCATTGGAAAAGACATCATTCTCGTGACGCTGATTTCCTTCAGGAAGACATGCCAGCTGCCATTATTCCAGCTGTTTTGTGTTTAAACAGCCAGAATAATTCCACTTTGGTGTTCTGATGAACGGCGTCAGGCTGGGGCTTTCCAGTTCGGCATGCGTTGCTGGGCGACTTTGAGCAGGTCGCCGACGTCCTGGGTCAGCAGGTAGAGGGCGTGGGTGATGTGCGGGATCAACGGCCGAAAACGAGAAAAGCCCTGCAAGCGTAAACCAGCAGGGCTTCTCGGTCAGGCTGACCATCTCATTAAGACCCGAACCAGTCGGGGCTTCTTCATTCTCAGCCTTGCATCAGGCCTGGACGCCACAACCGATCATCAAAAGATATTGATCGGGTAATCCACGAACACACGCACTTCGTTGCCGCTGACGTTGTACTCGCTCGACTTCTGCGACACGCGCAGGACCGAGCTGCGCAGTTTCACGCTGAGGTCTTTGGCCGGGCCGCTTTGGACGACGTATTTGATCTGGTTGAAGATCTCGCGCTCGGTGCCGCCTTCGCTGGTGGACGTGGTGATGTTGTCGCCGCGCACGTAGGCCACGTTGTAGCTCAGGCCCGGAACACCGAAGGTGCTGAAGTCCAGGCCGTAGCCCACCTGCCAGCTGCGTTCGTCTTCGGCGTTGAAGTCGGACCAGTAGGAGTTCGCCAGGAGGATGGTGTTGCCACCGTCGCCGATGCGCCCCTGGTCTTTCTGGTAGCCACCGTAGGCGTAGCCCAGGTTGCTGTCGCCGGTGCTGCGCTGATGCGCGAGGGTGAACGAGTGCGGGCCGGTGATGAAGGTGGCCGCCAGGCTCCAGATCTTGTTGTCGTCGCCGGTGATGCCGTTTTCGCGAACGTAGGAATCGTCCAGCTTGGTGCGGTAGCCGTTGAAGTCCAGGGTCAGCGACTGATCCTTGTCGATCGGGAACACATAGTTGGCGTTCACGTATTGTTTCTTCAGCACGTCTTCGACGTCGGAAGCGTACAGCGCGGCCTTGAATTGCTCGGTGAACTGGTAGCTACCGCCCAATACATTGATCGACTTCAAGCCACCGCTGTCACGGCCTTCAGCGCTTTTGCGCGATTCGGCGGTGAAACGACCGGCATCCAGTTGCAGGCCTTTGATCTCTTTGGAGGTGATCAAGGTGCCGGTGTAGCTTTCCGGCAGCAGGCGCGAGTTGTCGTAGTTCAGCACCGGCAGGGCCGGCATCTGGTCGCCGTAGGTCAGGGTGGTGCTGGACAGGCGGAACTTGATCGCTGCGCCGCCCTTGGACAGGTCGTCAGCCGGCTGGCCGCTGTCGCCCTTTTTGAAGAAGTCGATGCCTTGGGCGCCGCTACGGTCTTCGCTGCGTTCCAGGTTCAGTGCGTACAGCCCGAAAGCATCCACACCCACACCCACGGTGCCTTGGGTGAAGCCGGACGAGAACGTGCCGATGGCTGCCTGGCCCCACTCGGATTTATCCGGGTTGCCGTCTTTGAAGTCACGGTTCATGTAAGCATTGCGCAGCAGCACTTTGAGGCTACTGTCTTCAACAAAACCCTTGGATTCGGCCTGGTCGTTCGCCATGGCCTGTGTAGCGCTCAACATCCCCAGAGCGATGAGGCTGATTCGCTTGTTCAACATTTTGTTTTTTTCCTTGATACGGTTGATACGCACTGTGTCGAACGGCCGAAACGGCGCTATCGCGCTCTTGTTTCAATGCGAAAACAAAAAGGCCCGCCCACGATTTCTCGCGGCGGGCCTTTTATTGTTTTTGAGTCGTGGCGGTTGGCCACAGGCGTTGGGCCGAATCGTAGCCGCGCCCTCAACGATGTGTCAATTTCATGAATCGTCTTTAAATAGGCGACAAACGTCTAAGAAATTGCTTTGTGCGGCAGGACTATTCAATCGACACAGCCTTCGAGACCGCAGACTGCTGCGGAACTGGATGAGTCCTGATCCGGCAGCGACTGACTCAGCCACTGCGCAAATGCCTGGGCTTTACCCAGCCATGGTCCGATGTCGATCAGGGTGAATTGGCCATTGCGCTCAAGCGCCAGGGTCGGAAAACCCTGCCCACCCACCTTGGCCAACAGAGCCCGGCTGTTGCTGATATGGCCATCGGTGTCGGCCGCCCTGAAGGCGCTTTCGAAGGCCTGACGGCCCAGCCCCATGCCATGGGCCAGTTCAAACAGTACCGATTCGTCGGCAATGCGGCGCCCCTCCGCGTAGTGAGCACTTTGCAAACGCCCCAGGAGCTCCAGCCCGCGACCTCCCATTTTCTCGGCAGCCAGCACCGCAGCGATGGGGGGCGCCGAGTCGAACACGGCGCTGTGATCACGCAGCAAACCTTCGAAATAGGCTTCACCGAACGGCTGCCCGCTGTATTCGGCGATACGCCGATCGTGGGGCATCACGTAATTGCGCAATTGTGGCGAAACCTTTTGCCGATGGGCACCCGTCATCATGCCGCCGCCGTGGACAATCACGGGCAGTACAGCCTGGGCGGCCTGCACCAGCGGTTTGGCGCCGTAGCACCAACCGCACAAGGGGTCGTAGATGTAGTGGAGGATCATGGCAAGGCTCCGGCAAAAATCGATGCCGGCAGGTTAGTCCTGAGTTCATGCCTGAAAAACACTGGAACGGCTTTCAGTCTGTTTCAGGAATCGGTCGAATGCTCCTGCAGGAACGAGCCGGGCGCCGCGTAGCGTGAGGGGACCGTCACCTGAACACCACAAAACTGTAGGAGCTGGCTTGCCAGCGAAGAGGTTTGCACATTCAACATTGATGGTGCATGACAGATGGCCTTCGCTGGCAAGCCAGCTCCTCGTTCATACAAAACCCGCGCAAAAAAAACGCTGCCATCCCGGCAGCGCTTTTTTTGATCAATCCGTTGTTCTTCTCTTCTTATCCTTCCATTACATCCCACAACGCATCCAGTTCCGCCTCGCTGAATAAACCAGCAGGGTAACGCTCGATCATTGTCCGGCGCGGATCAGTTTCGCTGATCTGACGCATTCCATTGGACTTGAACCAGTGCGCCAGGATCTGGAGCGATTCGCTGTTTACTGCCAGGGGATGCAACGCCTTTTCGCCCACAACATTCATTTCGGCGTTCATTTCAGCGCTCTCTCCCGGATTGTGAGCGGCTAACTTATCCGAGGTTTATGACAGAACATCGAAGTCCTCCCCACCCCGAGTACAACAGCAGAGATACAAGAGCTGTGCCAAGGTTTCTGAAGTGTGGCCAAGCGGATACAAAAAAGCCCGCAGGCCTGAAGGGCCGCGGGCTCCGTGCAACGCTGGTGGCTAATCGGCAGCCTGAGGGATTTCGCAATCAACTCAAGCTGTTACGACCTCACTCACTCCTTGTGCGGCGCGGGTTGTTGCTGGGTAAGGCAGTGAATATTGCCGCCACCCAGTAACAGTTCGCGACCAGGCACCATCACCACTTCATGCTGTGGGAACAGGTGCTGCAAGATCTCTTTCGCCGGGCCATCCTGCGGGTCGTCAAAGCTCGGTGCGATGATGCCGCCGTTGACGATCAGGAAATTCACGTAGGAACCGGCCAGACGGACAGTCGGGTTACGCTCCTGCGTACTATCCACCGGATCGACACCGGCACACTCTTCTTCGGTCGCAAACAGCGGACCCGGGATCGGCATTTTGTGCACCGTGAACGGGCGACCCTTGGCATCGGTGCTGCTTTGCAGCACGTTCATCGCCGCCTGGCAGCGCGGGTAGTTAGGGTCCTGTGGATCATCGGTCCAGGCCAACAGCACTTCACCCGGACGCACGTAGCAGCAGAAGTTATCCACATGGCCGTCGGTTTCGTCGTTGAACAAGCCATCCGGTAGCCAGATGATTTTATCCACAGCCAGGTTCGCATTCAGCACCGCTTCGATTTGCGCACGATTCATGTGCGGGTTGCGATTGCGGTTGAGCAGGCATTCTTCGGTGGTGATCAGGGTGCCTTCGCCGTCGACGTGAATCGAGCCGCCTTCCAGCACGAAGCCTTCGGTGCGGTAGCGCGGGCTGCGCTCGATCTCGAGGATCTTGCCACCCACCTGCGAGTCGCGGTTCCACGGCGAATACAAGCCGCCGTCGAAGCCGCCCCAGGCGTTGAAGTCCCAGTTCACGCCACGGACTTCGCCACTGTTGTTGATGACGAAGGTCGGACCGGAGTCGCGGACCCAGGCGTCGTCGCTGGACATTTCCACCACACGGATATTCGGCACGTCCAGACGGGCACGGGCGTTTTCGTACTGGCCGGCGGAAACCGCCACGGTCACCGGCTCGAAACGAGCGATGGCCTTGGCCACTGCCACATGCGCGGCTTGTGCCGGTTTGCCCCCCAGGCGCCAGTTGTCCGGGCGCTCGGGCCAGATCATCCAGGTCTGGGTTTGGGGGGCCCATTCGGCTGGCATGTAGAAGCCGTCGGCGCGAGGGGTGCTGTTCAACGTGGTCATGGCTCAGGACTCCGGAGTGGCATTGATGCCTGACAGAAATGGAAGCGCATTGGTACACGCTGTGGACTGTGCCACTTTATATCCGATAAATATCGGCTTTTAAAGCGCCTTGCATGCACCGTTACAAAAACAATCGATAAAAAGCCGATATCAATCGAATTAATGCCGCTATCCATGTGGGAGCAAGCTTGCTCGCGATGGGGTCGTGTCAGTCACCAGATACGTTGACTATCAGACCGCTATCGCGAGCCAGCTCGCTCCTACAGAGGTAGGTGTTTACAGGCCTTCTGCGAGCACCTTCGACAGCATGTCCACGAAGAAATCCACACTCTGGCGCGAAGTGACCATCGGCGGCTTGATCTTGAGGATGTTCAGGTAGTCGCCGGTCGGCTGCATGAAAATCCCCAGCTCACGCAAGCGATCGCACAGTGCAGCGGTTTCTTCGGTGGCCGGCTCCAGGGTTTCGCGGTTGCGGATCAGTTCGACGCCCAGGTAGAAACCGGAACCATGCACCGCGCCCACTAACGGATGAATATCGATCAACGCTTCGAGGCGCTTCTTGAAGTGCCCGCCAACGAGCTGGGCGTTCTCCCAGAGCTTTTCTTCTTCCATCACATCCAGCACAGCCATGCCGACCTGGCAGCTGACCGGGCTGCCGCCGGCGGACGAGAAGAAGTAACCCTCGGCCTCCAGCGCCTCGGCGATTTCCCGGCGGGTGATGACCGCGCCCAGTGGCTGGCCATTACCCATGCCCTTGGCCATGGTGATGATGTCCGGTACCACGCCTTGCTCTTCGAAACCCCAGAAGAAATCCCCCATACGCCCGTAGCCGACCTGCACTTCGTCGGCGATGCACACGCCGCCCTGGGCGCGCACCATTGCATAAACCTGTTTCAGGTAGCCCGGTGGCAGCGAGATACCGCCGGCATTGCCATACACCGGCTCGCAAATGAAACCGGCCAGTTGGCGTTTCTGCCCGGCGATTTTCGCCAGGTTGTGTTCGACGCTGCGCACATAATCCGGCGCGCTGTCGAGGCCACGGAATTCACCGCGATAGGTGTTTGGCGCGGTCACCGGGTGCACCCAGTCCGGGCGACTGCTCAAGGCTTTGGGGTTGTCGGCGATCGAGGTCGACACCGAGTCGGCTCCCACCGTCCAGCCGTGATAGGCCTCCAGCACGCTGAGCATGTCGCGGCCGCCGCTGTAGGCCCACGCCAGGCGAATCGCCAGGTCGTTGGCCTCGCTACCGCTGTTGACCAGGAACACCCGGTCCATGCCGTCAGGGGACAGCTTCAGCAAACGTTCGGAGAACTCGGCCACGGCCGCGTAGTTGAAGCGCGAGTTGGTGTTGAGCAACGACCACTGGCGACTGGCAACCGCCGCCATGCGCGGGTGACCGTGGCCCAATACCGCAACGTTGTTGAGCATGTCGAGGTAGGAACGGCCCTGCATGTCGATCAAATGGTTGCGCCAGCCGCGTTCGATGCGCGGCGGGTCGACGTAATAATGTTTTTGCGTACGGGCGAAACTGGCGTCGCGCCGGGCCAGCAAGGTCGCTGCGTCGAGCTCGGCTTCGGCGTCACACGCCAGCCCCAGCAACGCTGCCGGCGATGGGCACAACGCTTGCCAGGCCGCCGCGCGCGAAGGTGCACAGAACAACGGCGCATCGATCGACGCGCCACGGCACAGTTGCACGATCAGCGGCCCGTTGACCGAGCCCAGTACCTGGCCTTTGACCAGTGCTGCGCCGCTGTGCAGCGACGGCGTGACGCCCCAAAGCCGCACACTCAATTGCGGACCGTCCAGCTGCAGCACGCCCGCCGATGGGTGATGCACCACCCCGGCAAACGGCGCTTCGACCGCCGTGCCCTGAGGCACGCGCAATTCGACGTGCAACGGGCAAGTGTCCGGTTCAGTGGCGCTGTCCGGGCGGGTGTGGGACAGGCGGTATTGTCCGTAGCGACTGGCCGCCAGGCCATGTGCCGCAGCGGCTTCATCCAGCAGGCGCTGATCGACATCCTCCTGCTCCCAGTTCCCGGCTTCGAAATGCGGGCTGAGCACACCCAGGTCGATCAAGGCGAACTCACGCCCCACCAGGCTCGGCAACAGCGGCGCAAAGCCTTCACTGCAGATGGTGGGCAGGTTCTGGCCGACGGCGGTGAGGATCGCCGCTTCCATCAACGCCAATGGCACCGACGTGGCCACACGGAAGATTTCCCATTCATGGACCAGGTTGTCGCGGCTGTAGGCATTGCCCGGATCGATGCTGACCTGCTGTTCGCCGCTGAGCACCAACACCGCCGCGCGGGCGACGATCAGCGGCCACAGCGCCAGCAGTTCTTCGTGTTGCAACGGGTTGACCGCGTGATACGCCTGAATGGCCGGCAAAATGCAGAACGGATCGCCCTCGCCATGATGCAGCAGCGCGGCGCAGGTCACCGACAGATCGGTAATGCGCCAGGTGCGCACCAGGTCACCGAAATCGATCACGCCTTGCAGCTGCCAATGGCGCTGTGCATCGCGCTGCCACACTACGTTGTCGTCGGTGATGTCCATGTGAATGGCCTGCACCGGCAGCTTGTCCTGCAGTGGCTGCAAATGCCGCTCGGCTTGCGCGGACGCTTCGACGATCAGCTTGCGCCGGGCTTGATCCTTGATCACCGGCAGCAAGTGCGCGATCAGGGCGTGCGCATGACGGGCGTCCCATTGCAGGGTTCGCACCAGGCCCGGGTGGTCGAAATCCGCCAGGGCCAGGTCCATTTCGCCGCACAGGCGCCCGAAGCCGGACACCACCGTCGGGTTGAAGTGGCCGAGGCTCGTCAGCGGCTGGCCTTCGATGTAATCGAGCAGGCGAACGTGCACTGCCTGACCACCCACGTCCAGCGACAGCAGGTCCGCACCGTTTTTCGCCGCGATGACACGCGGCACATGCACATCGGGGTGCTCGCCCAAGTGACTGAGCCCGGCATGTTGCGCCTGAAGCTCCAGTACCGAGTAGTCG
This sequence comes from Pseudomonas sp. A-B-19, assembly GCF_019947515.1. Lineage (NCBI taxonomy): Bacteria > Pseudomonadati > Pseudomonadota > Gammaproteobacteria > Pseudomonadales > Pseudomonadaceae > Pseudomonas > Pseudomonas sp. A-B-19. The sequence continues at coordinate 322,362 of NZ_JAGYGN010000002.1, read as the reverse complement.
CCACGGCAGATTTTCAGGACGAAACGTCCCCGCTCGCTGTCGACGCGGTAGTTCAGGTCTTGCTGGCTGCCAAGGGCCTGCAACCTGCCGCTGAACCCGTAATGTTCTTCCAGCAGCTCTAGCGCTTGCTCCGCAGACACCTGCGGGCTGGGCAAACTGGCGCGATGAATCAACGTGGCGAGCGGCATACAACGACCCCTGAAATTTTATTAGGCGCCTATATCGCCACTGGTTCGGGCGATACGCAACCCCCCGCAAGCCGGTATGAGGGCATTTGTGGGAGCGGGCTTCGTTCTGGCACTCGCCTCGGTCGGCGCTTTGCGCAAGAATGGCGGCCATTCAACGCACACTGCTGGAGAACCGCCATGAATGTAGTGACCACCGACCTGCCCGGTGTTCTGATCCTCGAACCCAAGGTCTTTGGTGACGAACGTGGTTTCTTCTACGAGAGTTTCAACGCCCGGGCCTTCAAAGAGGCCACCGGACTGGACACTGAATTCGTTCAAGACAATCACTCCCGCTCGCAGAAGGGCGTGCTACGCGGTCTGCATTACCAACTGGAAAATACCCAGGGAAAACTGGTTCGCGTCACGGTCGGTGAAGTGCTGGACGTCGCTGTAGACATCCGTCGCAGCTCACCGCACTTCGGTAAATGGGTCGCTGTGCGCCTGTCTGCCGACAACCATCGTCAGCTGTGGGTCCCGGAAGGTTTCGCCCACGGGTTCGTGGTATTGAGCGAGTTTGCCGAGTTCCTTTACAAAACCACCGACTACTACACGCCCTCCGCCGAGCGCAGCATTCGCTGGGACGACCCGGACCTGGCCATCGACTGGCAACTGGAGGGCACGCCGCAGCTGTCGGCGAAAGATCAGGCCGGGGTATTTTTCAAGGACGCCGACGTCTTTGCCTGAAAGGCCGGCTGAAGCTCGCCTATCAAGATGCATCTGACCCAAGGCGGGCAAGCCTAGGCATAATGCGCCTGTACCCACAGGCGCATGCTGCTCATGAAACCGACTCTCCCTCGCAGACCCCGTTGGCGCAGCCTGGCCCTGCTGGCACTGTGCCTGGCGCCGTTGCTGTGGCCGCTGCAGCATCTCGCCGAGCGTTACTACCGCAGCGAGCTGGCCAGTCAGAATCGTCAGACCCTCGACCTCTACGTCGCCAACCTGCTGGGCACTCTGCATCGCTATGAAGTGTTGCCGCAGATCCTCGGCGACCTGCCGGCCTTGCGCGCCGTGCTCGGCGCACCGGACGATGGCGTCACCCAAGGCAACGCTAACCGCCTGCTGAAAAACATCGCCACCCAGACCGGCGCCGAAGTCATGTACCTGATGGACGCCAACGGCAAGACCCTGGCCGCCTCCAACTGGGACAAGCAAGACAGTTTCGTCGGGCGCAATTTTTCCTTCCGGCCGTATTTCAGCGAAGCCATGGCCGGGCGGCTCGGGCGCTTTTTCGGTCTGGGCACGACCTCCGCCAAGCGCGGCTACTTTTTTGCCGCCGGCGTACGCGATGTCGAAAGAATCGTCGGCGTACTGGTGGTCAAGGTCGACCTCGACCACACCGAAAGCCTCTGGGGCAAAACCCCGGAACAACTGCTGGTGACCGACCACAACGGCGTGGTCATTCTCACCTCGCGACCGGAGTGGCGATTCCGCTCGACCCGCCCGTTGAACGAGGAAGAAGGCAAAGCCATCACCGCGATTCAACCTTATCCAACCCGTGATCCAAAACCGCTGAAGCTCAATCCCAATGCCTGGCTGACCCAGACCCGGCAAATCGCCGAAACCGGCTGGGACGTCAGCATCCTGGCCCCGCGCACCTTGATCGACCGCCCGGTGCGCACGGTGGTGGCCATCGGTGGTGCAGCGTTGCTGGTGTTGATGCTGCTGCTCGGCCTGATGATGCAGCGCCGCCGCCATTACCTCGAGCGCATTGCTTTCGAAGCCAAGGCCCGGCGCGAGCTGGAAGGCCGGGTCGCCGAACGCACCAGCGATCTCGAAGGCCTGAACCGGCGCCTGAAACAGGAAGTGCTGGAGCGCGAACACGCCCAGCAGGAGCTGGTACGCGCCCAGGATGATCTGGTGCAGGCCGGCAAGTTGTCGGCACTGGGCACCATGTCGGCGAGCATCAGCCACGAACTCAATCAGCCGCTGGCAGCGATTCGCAGCTACGCGGAAAATGCCGAGGTACTGCTCGATCACCAGCGCACCGACGATGCCCGTGGCAACCTCAAACTGATCAGCGAATTGACCGGTCGCATGGCCTCGATCATCGCCCACTTGCGCGCCTTCGCCCGGCGCGATCGGCATGCCCCGGAAAGCGTCGCCCTGCAACCGGCGCTGGACGATGCCCTGGCCTTGCTGGCCAAGCGTCGACGCAGCATGGAAGTCGAGCTGATCCGCGACTTGCCCGCCGCCACCCTGTGGGTCGAGGCCGGGGAAACCCGCCTGCGCCAGGTACTCGGCAATCTGCTGGCCAACGCCCTGGATGCCCTGACGGAAAAAGGCCCGCCACGTAAACTCTGGCTAAGTGCCCAATCCACGGCCGATGGCGTCAACCTGTACATTCGCGACAACGGCCCCGGCTTTTGCATGGAAGCCCTTGGGCGCGCCAGCGAGCCGTTCTACACCACCAAGACCCGAACCCAGGGCCTGGGTTTGGGGCTGGCGATTTGCGAAACCCTGATGCGCGCCTTCGGCGGTGAACTGTCGTTCGCCAATCACAAGGAGGGCGGCGCCCTGATTACCCTGAAGCTGCGCGCAGGCGCACCGGGCGTGAGCCTGCAACCGTCCGAGGACCGAAGTGCATGACCATCGACAACCGCATTCAGGTCGTGTTGATCGACGACGATCCCCACCTGCGCCAGGCACTGAGCCAGACGCTGGATCTGGCGGGCCTGAAAATCCTGCCGATGGCCGAAGCCAAGGGCCTGGCCGCGCAACTGGAGCGTGACTGGCCGGGTGTGGTGGTCAGTGATATTCGCATGCCCGGCATGGACGGTCTCGAACTGCTGAGCGAACTGCACGCCCAGGACCCTGAGCTGCCGGTGCTGTTGATCACCGGCCACGGCGATGTGCCGCTGGCCGTGCAGGCCATGCGCGCCGGGGCCTATGATTTTCTGGAAAAGCCCTTCGCCAGCGACGCCCTGCTCGACAGCGTGCGCCGAGCGCTGGCCCTGCGTCGGCTGGTGCTGGACAACCGCAGCCTGCGGTTGGCCTTGAGCGACCGCAATGAACTGAGCGCCCGCCTGGTTGGCCACTCACCTTCGATGCTGCGCCTGCGCGAGCAGATCGGTGCCCTGGCGGCGACCAAGGCCGATGTGCTGATCCTCGGCGAAACCGGCGCTGGCAAGGAAGTCGTGGCCCGGGCGCTGCACGATTTATCAAGCCGTCGCAACGGTCCGTTCGTGGCGATCAACGCCGGTGCCCTGGCCGAATCGGTGGTTGAAAGCGAGCTGTTCGGCCACGAACCCGGTGCCTTCACCGGTGCGCAGAAACGCCGCATCGGCAAGTTCGAATTCGCCAATGGCGGCACGTTGTTCCTCGATGAAATCGAAAGCATGAGCCTGGATGTGCAGGTCAAGTTGCTGCGCCTGCTGCAAGAACGGGTAGTCGAACGCCTGGGCGGCAATCAACTGATCCCGCTGGACATCCGCATCATCGCCGCCACCAAGGAGGATCTGCGCCAGGCGGCCGATCAAGGACGTTTCCGTGCCGACTTGTATTACCGCCTGAATGTCGCGCCATTGCGGATTCCACCATTGCGCGAACGGGGCGAAGATGCGCTGATGCTGTTCCAGCATTTCGCCGATGAAGCCAGTGCCCGCCACGGCTTGCCACCCCATGAACTGCAACCGGGACAACGTGCCTTGCTGCTGCGCCACACTTGGCCCGGCAACGTGCGCGAGCTGCAAAATGCGGCCGAACGCTTTGCCCTCGGGCTGGAACTGGCCCTCGACGACAACACGCCGCAAGGCGCTGGTGGCAACAGGGTCGAAGCCGTCAGCGGCGGTTTGAGCGAGCAAGTGGAGAACTTCGAAAAAGCACTCATCGCCGCCGAACTGGCACGCTCGCACAGCTCCGTGCGCAGCGTCGCCGAAGCCCTCGGCATTCCGCGCAAGACCCTGCACGACAAGCTGCGTAAACACGGTCTGAGTTTCGCCGACAGTGGCGCCTCGGCCCATCCTGACGACCTCGACTGAGCTACCGTCCAATCATCCACTTCAAGCAAGAGAGCCCTTGAATGAGCCGCGACAGTCGACAACTGGAATCAGTCCTTCATCACGACATTCCCCTCACCCGGGACATGGGCCTCAAAGTGCTCGACTGGCATGACCAGCAACTGCGCCTGCACTTGCCGCTGGAAGCCAACGTCAACCACAAGAGCACCATGTTTGGCGGCAGCCTGTATTGCGGCGCGGTCCTGGCCGGTTGGGGCTGGCTGCATTTGCGCCTCAAGGAGGAAGGCATTACCGACGGTCATATCGTGATTCAGGAAGGGCAGATCAGCTATCCGCTGCCAGTGACGGGCGATGCCAACGCCATTTGCCAGGCACCGGATCCGGTGATCTGGAAGAAATTCCTGACCACCTTCCAGCGATACAGCCGAGCGCGGCTGACGCTGCATACGCGGGTCGTCAATGAAGGCCGTGACGAGGATGCGGTGAGGTTTGTCGGGCAGTACGTGTTGCACCGCTGAACTTCAGATTGGTAAGAAACCCTGTGGCGAGGGAGCTTGCTCCCGCCAGGCTACGCAGTAGCCGCAATCAATAAAGCATTGGGGCCGCTTCGCGACCCGACGGGAGCAAGCTCCCTCGCCACAGAAAGGTGTGAATCTCAGGTGCGGGCCAATTCCAGCAGCTTGTCCCGCCATGCCGCCTTCGCCGGCAAAGCCAGAAAGAAAGGGTTCAACAGCGACTCCCGCGCCGGATAGCTGAACGGTTCACCGCTCAACTCCAGCACCTCACCGCCCGCACCCTCCAGCACGCCTTGCGCCGCCGCCGTGTCCCACTGCGAAGTCGGTGCCAGGCGCGGATAGCAATCCGCCGCCCCTTCGGCCAGCAGGCAAAACTTCAGCGAACTGCCGATATTGGCCAGTTGCAGCTCGCCAAGGCTGGCGCTCAACCCCGCCAGCAAACGCTCCTGCTCCGGGCTCGAATGACGACGGCTGGCCACCACGGTGAACGACTCGCCTGGCGCTAATGCATCACGCACCTTGATCGCCACCGGCGTGCCACCTTTATCGCCGCGCCAGGCACCGAGGCCGGCGCCACCGACGTAAAAACGCCCGTTGGTCGGCATCGACACCACGCCGAACACCACTCGACCGTTTTCGATCAGGGCGATGTTGACGGTGAACTCTTCGCTGCCGCTGATGAACTCCTTGGTGCCATCCAGCGGATCGACCAGCCACCAGCGCTGCCATCCGGCCCGCACGCTTTGGGGAATGTTGGCGTCCTCTTCGGAGAGCACCGGTATGCTCGGGTCCAGTTTCGTCAGCCCGGCCAGAATCAGGTGGTGTGCGGCCAGGTCAGCAGCGGTCACCGGCGAATCATCAGCCTTTGCCGTGACGGCCGTGCCCGTGCGCCAGAACGGCAGGATTGCCTCACCGGCCTGCAAGGCCAGTTCGATGACCGGCGCCATCAACGGATGCGGGAAGTTCATGGCTGGAACGCTCCGCGCTGCGTCAACAGGTCTCGGGCCAGGTATAGCGCCGCCAAGGCACGGCCTTCAGTAAATTGCGGGTTTTGCGCCAGCGCCGAGAGTTCACGCAGATTGATCCTGTCCACCCGCATCGGCTCGGGCTCGTCGCCTTCCAGACGTTCTTCGTAGAGGTCGGTGGCCAGCACCACCTGAATCTTCTGGCTCATGTAACCGGGGGACAGCGACAGCTCGGTCAGGTGCTCCAGTTGCCGCGCACCGAAACCAGCCTCTTCCTTGAGCTCACGCTCGGCCGCCGCCAGCACGTCTTCACCCGGCTCGATCAAACCCTTGGGCAACGACATTTCATAGGCATCGGTGCCACCGCAATACTCCTCGACCAGTACCGCATGCTCGGCATCGAGCATCGCCACGATCATCACCGCGCCGTACCCGGCACCCTTGCCGACCAGGCGTTCGTAGGTGCGCTCCACGCCGTTGGAAAAGCGCAACTTCAGCTCTTCCACGCAGAACAATCGACTGGTGGCGACAATTTCGCGGGCGAGTATGGTGGGTTTCTGGCGCATGCAAAGCTCCTTGGCGTGAACGCGCTACTATAACGCGGCTTTCCCGATTGTTTACGCCAGAAATCTTTCTACTGCCCGAGACGTTGCCATGCCTTCATTACCCTGGTCCGACATCGATACCGTTCTGCTGGACATGGACGGCACGCTGCTGGATCTGCATTTCGACAACCACTTCTGGATGGAGCACCTGCCCCAGCGTTACGCCGAACTGCACGGGGTCAGCCGGGCCATGGCCGAGATGGAATTGCAGCCGTTGTTCGAGCGCAATGCCGGCCAGCTGCAGTGGTACTGCCTGGATTTCTGGAGCACCGAACTGAAGCTGTCGGTGCGCGACCTGAAACTGGAAACCGCGCACCTGATCGCCCTGCGCCCGGATGCCGACACCTTTCTGGCGGCGATCAAACGGGCCGGCAAGCGCGTGGTGCTGATCACCAATGCCCATCGGGATGCGCTGTCGTTGAAGCTGGAAAGAGTCGAGCTGGCGCCGTACTTCGAGCGCTTGATCAGCTCCCATGACTACGGCTTCCCCAAGGAAAACCCGCAGTTCTGGGATGCGCTGCAAGCCGATATCGATTTCGATCCGGCGCGCAGCCTGTTCATCGACGATACCTTGCCGATTTTGCGCAGTGCACGGGACTTTGGCGTGGCGCATTTGCTGGCCGTGCGTGAACCGGACAGCCGCAAAGGGCCGAAGGATACGGCGGAGTTTGCGGCGGTGGGGGATTATCGGGATTTGATTGCTGGGCTTTGATAGCGAGGCGCCTGCTTCGCGGGCAAGCCACGCTCCCACAGGATCTGCGTCGTTCGCATCCTTCGTGAACGGCTCAGATCCTGTGGGAGCGTGGCTTGCCCGCGATGGCCATCACGCGGTTTGACGACTTACTCAGGAATCCGCAACGACTGCCCCGGATAGATCTTGTCCGGGTGCGACAGCATTGGTTTGTTGGCCTCGAATATTTTGTTGTACTTGTTGGCATCGCCGTACACACGCTTGGAAATCGCGCTGAGAGTGTCGCCCTTCACCACGGTGACAAACACTGCGGCAGCAACGACAGGCCCGGTCACAGTAATCTGATCATCCACACTGCCCACCCCGGCAATATTGCCCACGGCCAACAGGATCTTTTCCTTCTCTTCCTGGCTCGCCACTTCGCCGGTCACCGTGACCTTGTCACCCTCGACCGTCGCGTGCACATTCGGGTTACCCAGGCCGACCTTGCCGATGTGTTCCTTCAACTGCTCACTGGCATTGGCGTTGCCAGGCGTCAGCAGATCCAGCAGCTTTTCGCCTGCTTCCTTCACAAAGCTCAAAAGACTCATGGTGCACTCTCCTTGGGTTTCGGGGTCCAGACGACCAAGCCTAGACCACGACCATCACTTGCGAATCCAGTCCGACCAATGACCCCGCTTGCGATAGAATCGGCCTCTTCCCGCGCCCAGGAGCGAAGATGGACATCAAGCAGCTGAAATTCCTCATCGCGCTCGACGAAACCCGCCATTTCGGTCAGGCCGCCGCGCGCTGCCACATTACGCAACCGACACTGTCGATGCGCCTGCGCAGCCTCGAAGAAGAGCTCGACCTGCCGCTGGTCAATCGCGGTCAGCGCTTCGAAGGTTTTACGGCGCCGGGCGAGCGAGTGCTGGCGTGGGCGCGCACGGTGCTGGCGGCGTACGACGGCTTGTACGCCGAGGCGGCTGCCTGTCGCGGCAATCTGGTCGGTACGTTGCGTCTGGGCGTGGTGCCGCTGTCGAGTTTCGATCCGCTGCCGCTGCTGCAGCGCCTGCACGGGGAGCACCCGAACCTGCGCTTCGAGCTGTCGGCGCTGAGTTCGGAGCAAATACTCGAACAACTGGCGAACAATCGCCTGGACCTCGGTGTTTCCTACCTGGAGCGCCTGGACACCGAACATTTCGACTCCCTGGCCTTCAGCGAAACCCGCATGGGTCTGCTCTACGACCAACGTTTTTTCAGCTTTGGCGAGGCGCCGCTTAGCTGGGAATCATTGATCGAACTGCCACTGGGCATGCTCTCCAGCGGCATGCATTTTCGCCAATCCATCGACCACAACTTCCACAGCCGCGGCCTCACCCCGCAGCCGCTGTTGCAAACGGATGCCGTGCATCAACTTTTGCAAACTGTGCACGGCGGCTTGTGCTGCGCCGTGATGCCGTTGGATGGCGGTCTGGAAGAGCTGACCGATCATCTGCGCCTGCAACCGATCGAAAACGCCCAGACCGTGGGCCGGCTGGGGCTGATCATGCGTCGCAGCGCGCCACGCTCGGCCTTGGCGGAGGCCTGTTTCGCGATCTATCAACAATCGTTGCCCAGTGTTTGATCGACGGTATCTATCGGCACATCAGTACTAACGATTAGACGTGACAAGTTGTCACGCCTAGTCTTAAAGCTGATCAAACCGTCGGTGATGCCATGAACACCAAGCGCCCAGCCTGCGCGGCGCCTGCCCTCGAAACGCCCGCGCCCGCCGCCAGCCAGACGTACAGTTACAGCAATCTTGAAGACACGGAATCGACCAGCACCGCGCTGGCCGAGGAAGTCGCGTTGGCGATTGCCTACAACGGCATCAGCCAGGCCGTCATGCTGGTGACACCCTCGGACCTCGAAGACTTTATCGTCGGTTTCAGCCTGGGCAGCGGCATCATCGAAGACGCCACTGATATTTATGACCTGCAACTGACCGGCTCTGGCTCGGCGCAATACGCGCAAGTGACCATCGCCAACCGCGCCTTCTGGAACCTCAAGCAGCAGCGTCGGCAACTGGCCGGCACCAGCGGTTGCGGGCTGTGCGGCGTGGAAGCAGTGGAGCAGGCACTGCCGCAGCTTCAGGTGTTGCCTGGCGCACCCTTGCCGCCCGCCGAATGGCTCGACGGCCTGCGCCAGCGCATCGGCGCGTTCCAGCCCCTTGGCCAGCACAGTGGTGCGGTACATGCCGCAGTGTTCATGAATGATCAGGGCGAGTTGCTGCTGGGGCGCGAAGACATCGGCCGGCACAACGCCCTCGACAAACTGATCGGCGGATTGATCCGCCAAAAGATCCCGACCGCTGGCGGGCTGGCGATTGTCACCAGCCGCTGCAGCCTCGAATTGATCCAGAAAGTCTTGCGCGCCGGCATCCAGACCCTGGTCAGCCTGTCGTCGCCCACGGGCCTTGCCGTGCAATGGGCCCGTCGCCACAACCTCAACCTCATCCATCTGCCACAGAAGAATGCACCGCGGGTCTACAGCCCAACGTTGGAGAAACAAGCGTGAGTCAACACCGTCAAGCCGACCAGACACCTGTCCCTCGCTACAAGCCCTACAAAGGCCCGGCCGGTGGTTGGGGCGCACTGATCAGCGTCGCTCAGGCCTGGTTGACCAGCGACAACGCGCTGAAAAACCTGCGCATGATGCTCAAGACCAACAAGAACGGCGGCTTCGACTGCCCCGGTTGCGCCTGGGGTGATTCCAGGGAAGGCGGCATGGTGATGTTCTGCGAGAACGGCGCCAAAGCGGTGAACTGGGAGGCGACCAAACGCCAGGTCGATGCAAAGTTCTTCGCCAGACACAGCGTCACGTCCTTGCTGGAGCAAAGCGACTACTGGCTCGAATATCAGGGCCGCCTGACCGAGCCGATGAGCTACGACGCGGAAACCGACCGCTACAAGCCGATCAGTTGGGACGACGCGTTCGCGCTGATCGCCAAACACCTGAACGGTTTGTCGAGCCCGGATCAGGCCGAGTTCTACACCTCGGGTCGGGCCAGCAACGAAGCGGCTTTTCTCTATCAGCTGTTCGTGCGCGCCTATGGCACCAACAACTTCCCTGACTGCTCGAACATGTGCCACGAGGCCAGCGGTGTCGCGTTGTCGCAAAGCGTCGGTGTCGGCAAAGGCACTGTGACCTTCGACGACTTCGAACACGCCGACGCGATTTTCGTCTGGGGCCAGAACCCCGGCACCAATCACCCACGGATGCTCGAGCCGTTGCGCGAAGCGGTGAAGCGCGGCGCTCAGGTGGTGTGCATCAACCCGCTCAAGGAGCGTGGCCTGGAGCGCTTCCAGCATCCGCAGCACGCGATCGAAATGCTCACCAACGGCGACAGGCCAACCAACACCGCATTCTTCCGCCCGGCCCTGGGCGGCGACATGGCGATCATGCGCGGCATGGCGAAATTCCTCCTGCTGTGGGAACGCGATGCGCAGAAAACCGGCGCCCCGGCAGTGTTCGACCACGACTTCCTCAATGAACACTGCGTCAATGTGCTGGAGTACCTGGCGGCCATCGACGACACCCCGTGGGAGCAAATCGTCGAGCAGTCGGGCCTGACGCTGATAGAGATCGAACAAGCGGCGCGCATGTACGCCAAGGGCAAGAACGTCATCATGTGCTGGGCCATGGGCATCACCCAGCACCGGCATTCGGTGGCGACCATCCAGGAAATCGCCAACCTGATGCTGCTGCGCGGCAACATTGGCCGGCCGGGTGCCGGTCTATGTCCGGTACGTGGTCACAGCAACGTGCAGGGCGACCGCACCATGGGCATCAACGAGTGTCCGCCAGAGGCGTTCCTCGATGCCCTGGAGCGTCGCTTCCAGTTCAAGGTGCCGCGCCACAACGGCCACAACGTGGTCGAGGCGATTCATGCGATGGCTGAAGGCCGGGCGAAAGTCTTTATCGGTCTGGGCGGCAATTTCGCCCAGGCCACGCCGGACAGCCCACGCACGTTCCAGGCCCTGCAGAACTGCGACCTGACCGTGCAGATCAGCACCAAGCTCAACCGCAGCCATTTGATCCACGGCAAGGACGCGCTGATCCTGCCGTGCCTGGGCCGCACCGACATCGATATCCAGACCGAAGGCCCGCAAGCGGTGACCGTCGAAGATTCGTTCAGCATGGTCCACGCCTCCAACGGTCAACTGCAGCCGCTGTCGAACCAGATGCGTTCGGAACCGGCGATCCTGGCCGGTATTGCGGCCGCGACCCTGGGCAGCCACCCGGTGGACTGGAGTTGGCTGGTGGCCGATTACCGTCGCATCCGCGACCTGATTGCCGAGACCGTTCCAGGCTTCAAGGACTTCAACGAGAAGATCAGGAATCCGGGCGGTTTCTACCTGGGCAGCAGTGCCGGTGCGCGCAAGTGGAACACTGCGTCGGGCCGGGCCAATTTCAAGCCAAACACCCTGCCCGAGGATCTGGTGCACGCACGCACCCGCGCCACCGGGGTGCTGCCGGATCTGATCATGCAATCGATGCGTTCCCACGATCAGTACAACACCACGATCTATGGTCTCAACGACCGTTATCGCGGCGTGAAGGGGCAGCGCGATGTGTTGTTCGTCAACGAAGCCGACATCATCCGCCTGGGTTTCAAGCCGGGGCAGAAGGCGGACATCGTTTCGCTTTGGGACGATGGTGTTGAACGTCGGGTGAAAGGCTTCACGTTGCTGGCGTTTGATATCCCGGCCGGGCAGGGGGCGGCCTACTATCCGGAAGTGAACCCGTTGGTGCCGCTGGAAAGCACCGGCGATGGCAGCCATACGCCAACATCGAAGTTTGTGGCGATCCGGTTGGAAGCGGCGAGTGAGACCGGGTTGATCATGGCCAGGTCTGCGTAATGTAGTGGCTGATCTGACGCCATCGTCGGAACGCCGCCCGGACCAAGCTCGCTCCCACAGGTTTTTTTTATGTTGTTCACACAATTCGCGTTCGACTGAAATCCCTGTGGGAGCGAGCTTGCTCGCGATAGGGCCAGACCGATCACCAAAAACTCCGGCCCTGCACTTTCCTTTCACCCACAAAAAAAGGCCGTTTCCTCACGAAAACGGCCTTTGCGAAGTAGTAAAAGACCGGCAAAAAAACGTTAAGTTCCGCCCGAAAAACAGTAACTTGCAATATTGTATACAGGTCGTGTTATTCGTCGGATTTCGATTGTCACGCCTATTCCAGAGCCTCAGGATCGCGCCGTCATCCCCTTGAGGTTCCTCCATGAAGTTCTCCTCGATTCTCTTGTTGTCCCTTGGCCTGGTCAGCGGTATCGCGTCTGCTGGCGGCACCACCGAAGCCGGTGTAGGCGGCGCATTGGGCGGGGTTCTAGGCTCGGTCGTCGGTCAGTCGTTAGGCGGCAGTACAGGTTCCACCATCGGCGCAGCCCTGGGTGGCGCGGGTGGTAGCGCCGTCGGCGCAAACAAACACAGCCGTGGCGAAGCAGCCCTTGGCGGTGCGTTGGGCGCAGCAGGCGGTAACGTGGTCGGCCGCAGCATGGGCGGCACCACCGGCAGCCTGATCGGCGCCGCAGCAGGCGGCGGTGCCGGTGGCGCGCTGGGTAACCACATGGGCAAAGATTACGATGATGAAGACGGCGGTGGTCATCGTTCGTATCGCGACGATGACGATCGTCGTTACTACCGTGACGGCCATCCGGGCCGCGGCCATGCCTATGGCCATCGCAAGCACCACCACAGGTATTACCGCGACTAAGGCCTCGAGTGCCTCGCTGGTCAGTACATCAAGAATCGCAGCCCAAGGGCTGCGATTTTTTTTACCTTACTGAACCACCAGACACTCCAGCGCTCCGCGTAACCTTGCCGGAATCGCCACGGGTTGATTCGACGCACGATCGACAAACACATGCACGAAGCGCCCTGCCGCACAGGCTTCGTCTTCCCCTTGCTTGAACACGGCCAGTTCGTATTGCACCGAACTGTTGCCCAGCTTGCCCACCCGCAGACCGATCTCGATGCGGTCCGGGAAGGCAATGGAAGCAAAGTAATCACAGGCCGAGCTCACCACGAACCCCACCACCTCACCAGCATGGATATCCAGGCCGCCGACTTCGATCAGGTAGGTGTTCACCGCCGTATCGAAGAAGCTGTAATAGGTAACGTTGTTGACGTGACCGTAGGCGTCATTGTCGTGCCAGCGGGTGGTGATGGGCTGGAAGTGCGGGTAGTCGGTGCGTTGGGGCATTGGCGTTGATTCCTGAACTGGTTCGCCAGTCTAAGGCGAAAACCGCGTTGTATTCATCGCGAGCAGGCTCGCTCCCACATTGGATCTCTGTCATACACAAAATCCGTGGGCAACAACGATCACCTGTGGGAGCGGGCTTGCCCGCGATGGCGCCGCATCAATCACTTGTCAGCAAAGCCCTTGCCAGCCGTCGCCAGCTCACCAATCAACCGCGCCGGTTGCCAGTGATCGCCCTGACGCGTCTCGAGGTCCATCAGGCGCCGGTGAATGTCCGTCAACCCCTGCTGATCCGCCCAGGCCATCGGCCCGCCCTTGTCCGCCGGGAATCCGTAACCATTGAGATAGACCAGATCGATGTCGTGAGCCGATCCGGCGATGCCTTCCTGCAGGATCTTCGCGCCTTCATTGACCAGTGCCAGCAAGCAGCGCTCCAGAATTTCTTCCGGGCCGATCTCGCGGCGATGGAACCCCAGCTCCTCACTGACTTGAAGCACCAGCGCATCCACCTGTGGATCGTGTTCGGCCTGGCGACTGCCCGGCTCATAGTGGTAATAGCCATTACCACTCTTCTGGCCAAAGCGCCCCATTTCGCACAGTCGGTTATCCACCTGAACCTGCGGAGCGTCCTGCCCGACACCGGACAGTTGCCGGGCGCGCCACTGCAGGTCGATGCCCACCACGTCGAACATGCGGAACGGCCCCATGGCGAAACCAAACCCTTGCAGCGCTGCGTCCACCTGGTAGGGATAAGCGCCTTCCAGCAGCATTTTGCGCGCTTCGAGTACGTAGGTATTGAGCATGCGGTTGCCAATGAAGCCGTCGCAATTGCCCGCCACCACACTGACCTTGCCCATGCGCTGGCCGAGCGCCAGTGCTGCGTCGAGAACTGCCGGTGCAGTCTGCGCGCCACGGACGATTTCCAGCAGCTTCATGATGTGCGCCGGACTGAAAAAGTGCAGGCCCAGGACCTGCTGCGGGCGACCCGTAACCGTAGCAATGGCGTCGATGTCCAGCGCTGAAGTATTGCTCGCCAGAATCGCTTCAGGTTTGAGCAGGCCATCGAGCTCGCGGAAGATTTTCTGCTTGAGCTCAAGGTTTTCGTACACCGCTTCGATAACCAGGTCGACATCGCGGATCGCCGTATAACCCTCTGCCGCCGTAACGCGCGCCACACGGGCATCGGCTTCGCTCTGGTCAATGCGGCCCTGGCGCACGTTGTGGGCATAGGTGTCCGCCACGGTGGCCAGCGCCTGCTCCAGCATCTGCGGGTTATTGTCGAGCCACTGCACGGCCACTCCGGCGTTGGCCAGGCACATGACAATGCCACGGCCCATGGTGCCCGCGCCGATGACAGCGGCGCGCTGAATATCCAATGGTGTCTGGCTCATGTTTTGTTCTCTTGTTGGCGATCCGAAGACAGCCATCACCATAGTCAGAACCCGGTTTTTTTTGAAATTTATTCCTGTGATGAGCAACATTCAGCGGATGGATGTGCCCCTTTGAGTACACCGCAAATCCCTGTGGGAGCGAGCTTGCTCGCGATGAGGTCGGTACATTCAACAGTGATGGTGACTGACAAATCGCCATCGTCGGAACGCCGCCCGGAGCAAGCTCGCTCCCACATTGATCGTGTTTCAGTCTGCCAGATGTTGTTCAGCCCACTTCCGTACCCCGGCATACGGATAATCCTCCAGCGCCGCAAACCCCGAAATCGTCCGAGCCTTGAGTTTGGTAAACAGCGGCACACTGATCCCGCACAAAAACCGTGTCACACGTTCAGCCGAGGGCGCGTTGCCCGTGTGCTGTCCGTGCCTGTGGATAAAGTCGCCACACAGCGCCTCGAAATTTTTATCCACAAGCGCTGGCAACTCCGGTGGTGCGGGCAATCGCGCCACCTGTCCATGACACACCGAACAATGCCCGCATTGCTGCGGGGCATTGCGGTCACCGAAATACTCGGCCAGGCGATAACCCAGGCATCGGTCGGTGGCGAACAGATCCAGCATCGCGTGAATCCGCGCGACTTCGGTGTGCTCATGCCGAGTGAAATAGCCGTGCAGCTCCTCGCTCAACGCGACGTTGTCGAACCCGCTTTGCAGCACGCTGTAGACCTCGGTCATCTGCTTGCTTTCGAGCTCCACCCAGCCCTTTTCCTGGAAGTAATCCAGCGCCTTGACCACCCGACTGCGCTCGGCCTGGTGCTGCTCGTACAACGCCTCGAAATTCACCGTGGCCCAGGTCCGGGCGCGGCTGGAAGTCTGGATGATCGCAGCGACAAAATCCCTGCGCTCGCCTTCGAAACGCGCCAATAGCGCCTCGGGCTCCAGCAAATACTTGAAGCGGTACTCGGCGTAGTACGCGTAGCGCGGGGCGATCAACCCGCGCAATTCGAGTTGCACCAGCAAGGTCTTGAGCGGCAACTGGCGAATATTGCTCTGATCGGCCAAGGGCCCCAGCAGAAACTCCCACTGGCCTTCGGGTGCTGCGGCATGCATCTCGTCAAGCACACAACGGATGCCATCCAGCTCGGGCGTGTCGCCGTAGACGAAGTTCTCCAGCACGTTGAGGCTGTCGCGGTTGGCCAACACCAGGCAGTCCGACGGCTGCCCGTCACGCCCGGCGCGGCCGATTTCCTGGCTGTAGTTTTCGATGGATTTTGGCAGGTCGAAATGCACTACGTTGCGGATGTCACTCTTGTCGATGCCCATGCCAAAGGCGATGGTGGCGACGATGCAATTGGACTGCCCGCCCATGAAGCGGCGCTGGATCGCTTCCCGTTGCTCATGGGGCAACCCAGCGTGATAAGCCTCGGCCTGAATGCCGTTGCGGTTCAGGTGTTCGGCGATGTGCTCGGCGGTTTTCTGCAAGGTGACATAGACGATGCCCGGCTGGTCCGGACGCTGGCTCATCCATTCGACCAGGCGCCTGCGCTTGTCCGCCCCGCGAACCGGCTCCACCAGCAAATTCAGGTTCGGGCGATAGAAACCGGTGGTCACCACATCGGCGGCGGCGATGGCGAATTTCGCCTGCATGTCGGCGATGACTTTGGGCGTCGCCGTTGCGGTCAGCAGCAGCACCTGCGGGATGTTGAACTGGCGTTGATAATCGGGAAGCTTGAGGTAGTCCGGGCGAAAGTTATGACCCCATTCGGAAATGCAATGCGCCTCGTCCACCACCAGCAGCGAGATCGGCACCTGCTGCAGAAAATGCCGGAAGCGCTCGTTCTTCAGGCGCTCCACGGAGATCATCAAAATCTTCAGCTCGCCGGATTTAGCCCGAGCCATGACGTCGCTGGCGTCGTCGCGGCTCTGGGCCGAATCGATACTGCCCGCCGAGATGCCGTGGCGCTGCAGAAACGCCAACTGATCCTGCATCAACGCCAGCAACGGCGAAACCACCAGCGTCAGGTGCGGCAGCAACAGCGCCGGCAATTGGTAGCAAAGGGATTTGCCGGAACCGGTGGGGAAAATCGCCGCCGCCGAACGCCCGGCCAGCACGGCACTGACGGCCGCCTCCTGACCGGGTCGAAATTGTGGATAACCGAAAACCTGTTCCAGGGTGTTGTGCATAAGCTGTCACTCCGTTGACCACTGCAGAGCCAAAAGACTAGTCGGCGATCGCAGCGAATCGAGAAAAGGTCGGGGCATAAACGATACGGGATGATACAGCGCTCAACACGTCTTGCTGACGCCACAGATTGAAACACACAGAGCACTTTGCCACCTGACGCCCCGTCTCTCCCCACAGGTATGGTTCACCCCCCCACACCCGTGACGCTGCGCGAAGTCTTCATGACAACAGGAGGCCTGATGTGCGCGGCCCCTGCCGAAGGACCGACCATGTTTCAACGAACTGTTTTTCCATTTGCTCTGTTGCTGCCAGTGCCGCTGCTGCTCAGTGGATGCCTGACCACGCCCGAAAAGCCGGTAATCAAACCAGACACATTCGAAACAGCCGAGTATCACGCTCAAAAGGGGTTGGCGGTCATCCAGGCATCCCACCTGTACGCACGTGGCGGCACCGGCCAAGGCGTCCCCGTCGCATTGATTGACTCGGGCCTGAACGCCGAACTGCCAGAGTTTCAAGGCAGGGTCCGCGACCCCGGTTTTGACTATGTCGAGAATCGTCCCGGCACCCATGATCGCGTTGGCCACGGCACTCAAATGGCCGGTATTCTGGCCGCCAACAAAGACGAGCGGGGCATGCACGGCGTTGCGTTCAACGCTCAACTGATCCCCTACCGTTTCGGTGACGACAACGAACCCTTCTTTTTCGACAGTGAAATTTCCCGCTCCTGGCAAGCCGGGTTCGATCTCGGTGCGCGCATCTTCAACAACTCGTGGGCCAATGCCATTCCAGCAACGGAAATCACCGAAGCACGTTACAAACAGGTCATGCCCGAGTCGCTGACGAGCGCGCGAAAACTGGTTCAACAAGGCGCGGTATTTGTGTTTCCGACCGGTAATGAACTCAAACGAGAGCCTCTTGCAGAGCCGGGGTTACCCCTTGCCATCCCTGAATTGGAAAAGGGCTGGATCGCCGTCGTTGCATTGAAAAACGATGGCAGTGCCATCAATGGCAAATCCAATTATTGTGGTGTCGCGGCGGCCTGGTGCATCGCCGTTCCTGGTGGGGACTCAGGCGCAGGTCAGGGATTGCTGACCACTGGCAAGGACGGCAAATACGTCCAGACTGCCGGTACGTCACCCGCTGCCGCATTGGTCAGTGGCGCGTTGGCGGCAGTCCAGAGCCTGTACCCCGAAATGAGTGCACAGCAAGTGCGCAACCACTTGCTTGAAACCGCAAACCGGACCGGCCTCTACGCCAACAGTGAAGCCTACGGCCGAGGATTGCTCGACCTTGATGCGGCGTCGCGCCGTCCTCCCGCACGGGCAGTCGATTGAGTCCGGCCCATCGAGCACCCTACATATCTTTCTGCGTGGCTTTGTAGGAATCATCTCCTGTAGAAGCATTCTTCAATAAAACCTGGGGGGAGCGTAGGAGCATTCCTTCCCAGGCAGTAAACGCCCTACAGAACCTGTCCATTGCGCCTGTATTGCTCTGCTTCGCCACACTCTTCATAGTTTTAGCGCGGCTGAAAATACTGTGGCGGCCTGCCGGAGTGACCTCCGATCTCTTACAGGACTGAGACATCAATGCCCTCGCTAAAGACATCTACCGAACGCTATCAGTCGCTTAAATCCAGCTATGGCGAAACCCCGGTGCTGGTCATCGATACCGAGGCCGACCCCGTCGAGATCCTCGACGCCGCCCGACAACGCATCCGCGCCGCCAGCGACCTGCTCGAAACCCTTTATTGCACCTGTTTCAATCATGCCGAAGCTAGCGACATCCCCAAGATCGTCAGCGCCCTGTACCTGCTGACCCAGGACGGCAACGACATGCTCGACATCGCCCGGCAACGCTTGCCGAAACTCAGCGGCTGAAGCACCACCACAATCCCCTGCGGGCGCATCATTCGCACCGCGGACATTCATGTCCTCGCAGTGCGTCGCCATGGCAGCTGTGTGCGGGACGCCTTCGCGTGAGCCGGGAGTCCTGCAGCACTAATTACACCGCGTAACTAATGAAGTTCCCGCCCCCACCTTTATCCCCTCCCGCCAACCCCCTACATTCAGCTCCAACGCCTCTCCCATCATCCCGACGGGAAGGTCACTGGAGTTTCCCTCATGCCGTTCGTAACCGTACGCATCACCCGCGATGGCGTTACCACTGAGCAGAAAGCTCAGGTGATTGCCGAAATCACTGAAACACTGGAGCGCGTCCTCAATAAACGCCCTGACCTGACCCACATCGTGATCGAGGAAGTCGACACCGATAACTGGGGTTACGCCGGCATCACCACCACCCAGTACCGCAAGCAACTGGCCGAGGCAGAGGGGAAGTCATGACGTCCTCCGTCACCATCGATTTCATCTCCGATGTGGTGTGCCCCTGGTGCGCATTGGGGGCGACGGCGCTGGAGCAGGCGATCGAGAACGTGGCCGGGGAAGTCTCGGTCGAGCTGACCTACAAGCCGTTCGAGTTGAACCCGAACATGCCGGCCGAAGGTGAGCAAGCGGTCGAGCACCTGATGCGCAAGTACGGGAGAACCGCCGACGACATCGCCGCCGGCAAGGCCATGCAAATCGCACGCGGCGAAGCCATCGGCTTCAAGTTCGATCTGGAGAAGCGCACGCACTTCTACAACACCTTCGATGCCCACCGTTTGTTGCTGTGGGCGTTGCAGGAGGGCCGGCAAATCGAGCTGAAGAGGGTGCTGCTCCGGGGCTATTTCAGCGAAGGCCAGAACCCGAGCGATCACCAGGCGCTGGTGCGTCTGGCGACTGAAGCGGGGCTGGATGGAGCAAGTGCACAAGAGGTGCTGGCGTCCGGCGCGTTCACCGATGAGGTGCGAGAGCTTGAAGCGTACTACCAGCAGCGCGGCATCAACTCGGTCCCGGCCATGGTGCTGAACGGCCGACACCTGGTGTCCGGTTCGCAATCGGTCGAGTACTACGAACAGATGTTGAGACAAATGGCCAATGCACCGGCCGAAGCCTGATTACAGCTTTTTTACCCCACTTTTAATTGTCAGAGGTCTTCATCATGAGCAGTTCGAAAAAAGTCATCGTTATCACCGGCGCGTCCCAAGGTCTCGGCGACGGTATGGTCAAAGCCTTTCGTGAACTCGGCTACCGGATCGTCGCCACATCGCGCTCGATCAAACCATCCACCGATCCGGACATTCACACCGTGGCCGGTGACATCGGCGAGCCGGAAACCGCCCAGCGCGTCATCCATGAAGCGATTTCCCGTTTCGGTCGCATCGACACCCTGGTCAACAACGCCGGGATCTTCATCGCCAAGCCGTTCACCGCCTACACCGCAGAAGACTACGCCAATGTGCTGTCGGTGAACCTCAACGGCTTCTTCTACATCACCCAACTCGCCATCGCCGAGATGGAAAAACAAGGCAGCGGCCACGTCGTCAACATCACCACCAGCCTGGTGGACCACGCCATCGACGGCGTGCCATCGGTACTGGCATCACTGACCAAGGGCGGCCTCAACGCCGCAACCAGATCCCTGGCCATCGAATACGCCAAGCGCGGGATTCGAGTGAACGCGGTCAGCCCGGGCATCATCAAGACCCCGATGCACGGCGAAGAAACCCACGCCGCACTGGGCAACCTGCACCCGGTCGGGCGCATGGGCGAGATCGATGATATTGCACAAGCGGTCGTGTATCTGGATGGCGCCAACTTCGTTACCGGCGAAATCCTGCATGTGGATGGTGGTCAGAGCGCGGGGCACTGAAAGCGCTTTTTTAAAGCTTGGAAACGACGAAGCCTCTGCATTTTTGTAGGGGCTTTGTTTTGGCACCACGAGTCGAAAAATACATTACATCCTGAATTATATAGCGAAAAGTATTCAACTCTGCTCGCTACCCCTTTGAGTACCAATTTCTGCAATGTTAAGTTCATCAGATCGGGCTGCCTCCGCCCCACCAGACTTACTACGTTAGTTCGATAGACGATGAATTTTTCACAATGCGGCTATCGGACGTTATTAGTGCGCGAGAATATTAATTATACAACTCAAGCTCGCTGAGCTCCCTGTACTCCTCGCTTTTCTTATCCATCAATTCGAGGATTTTCTTTTTTTCGAACGGTACAATGCTGCTGTCTTCAAAGTCCATAGAACTTTCAAAGTGCTCTATCAGGAACTGTGCAAGATGACGCGGGATTCCGTAATTTTGCAATTCTATGATCCTGGAATCAGTTGTTCCATATTCTAGGAACTCAGCCCAGTTTGGACCTGCGGCGCGACTTCCTAAACATGCTTTCAGAAGCATGTTGTAGTTCTCGAAGTAGCTTCTGATTTTAAATCTGACAAGGTTGTCTATGTCGGATATCAAGTTATTGATAACTAGGTTCAATAGTTTTTTGCTGTTCTTGTTGAATGGGACTAGTTGGTCTACGACCCAGATTTGCCCCTTTTTTTCGTAGTAGTTGAGAGCGTTCTGAATCATGAGGTGAAGAGGTTTGGTGTTGGCCCAACCTTCAATTAATACGGCATAATATTTTAGTGCTTCAGGTGATGTATAAAGAGGGGTTTTTCCGGAGGATTCTTCTTCAGGCCATCTGTAGAGCTCACTAAGCGAAATGAGAGCTGTCAGCGCAGTGTCGTATGTGATTTCTTCAGGCAGCACAGATCTGTTTGGCTTCGCATTTTTATATATTTCGTTTTGATATTCGGGTTTTATTCCTGAGCATGATTCCAGGATTTTTTGAGGAACGACAATCGACGCGCTTTTAGATTTTAACGTAGCTTGAGCAGTACTTGTTTTACTGATAAAGCTTGATCTCAGCACGGAGTCGTCGCCTCGGATTTCATGGATTAACGCGATATTAGCATAGTGTTTCCATATGTTAACTTGATTGGAAGAGGGCTTCTTTATGGTGAAGTCTGTTCCGGTTAGAGCGGACTCCACATTTTTATAAAAATTCCCCTTCCCCGTTATTATTTGTGGTTCAAGCTTTTTGATCTGCTTTTGTCGAACAACCTTTAGGTCCGTCTCAGGTTTGTCCCACCTGTTTTTCTTAACCTGTGCGCGAGTGCAGATTATATTGCCTGATAGCTCCTTGGTAAGCCGTCCTGCGCGCCCGCATAAATTCCAGAAGTCGATATCGGTGAATTTCGTTAATCCTATTGCGTTACTTAGGATAAATATATTTTTTGCTGGTAAGTTCACGCCTTCCAAGAGCGTTGAAGTGCAGAATATATAATCAATTTTTCGCGACTCAAACAGCCACTCTATGCGCTCTCTAATACGCTGAGGTAGATTTCCGAAATGAAAAGCTACACCTTTCTTTAGGCAATCAATTAAATAGTATTTTTTATGCAGGTGCTGTTCGATTAAGTTAATTACATCATCGACTTCTTGAGTATTTTTGTCGGGTAAAGTTTCTGAAAATTCTAGTGCCAACTCGATTGTGTCAGATTTTGAGTTGCAGTAGACGATGCTTTTTTCCCCATTGGATAAATTTTTTATCCAATGGTTAAGATTGTTGGTGTTGAAGTCTATGTCAAGTTCTATTTCATTTTCCGAGTCGGATAGGAGAACTCCTCGTTTTTCAATGAGGTCAAGGAAATATCTACTTTGAGAAACCGGCGAACTTTTTATACATAAAGATTCTTCCGTGCTTTTTTCAAATAAACGCAGAAATATATCGGGGTTTGGAATGTTTGGAGAGGCAAAATATAGCTTAACGCTCTTTCTCTCTGCTTGTAGTACTGCATGGTAATAGAGAGGGCTGCGGGTGTCGTTTTCCGAAACTATTTTGTGTGCTTCATCTATAAATAGGTAGTCTATCTTTGGATTGTTTGAGTCGGATAAATATGATATCAGTCGCTCTGGCGTAAATATAAAAATAAACTTGTTAGATTCTCTTTTAAACGCTTTTGGGATTATAGGGTGTGTCAGGACTTTGTATTGTTGATATTGTGTGAACTCGGTTTTAATTTGGCTTTCAGCTTGATTTATTAAGGCTCTCGTCGGAACCAGGAGCGCAATATTGTCTGTGCCCTTGCTTTCCAATATCAAATGATGGATGAAAGCTTTAATTATAAAAGACTTACCTATCGATGTAGGCCCGGAAAAGCTGAAGTGATTATTTTTCTTCAGGCTTTCATAGATTTTGTATTGTGCATCTGTAAAGGTGTACTCGCTATTTGGGATTGCATGAAATGTTTCTTTGATGATCTTCTCAAATATTACTTCTCGTGGTGAAACAACATCCATGCCTATATTATTTTCTATGAAATTCAGCGCGGGGAAATTTCCTAGTCTAATAAGTATCGGTTTTGCGAAGCTCGCGTAGATCTCGTTGTGCTGATGGGACTCTGACAAAAGGCTAACGATTTTGTAAGACTTATTTTTTGCTTCGGGATTTTCTGAACGTGAGAGTATATCTGAAAAACGAAGCGCGTCAGTCAACTCCTTCGGGCTTAGGCACATTACTGGAAGCTTGAAGAATTGTTGTGCGGAGATAGTTTCGAGCTTTACTAAGAGATCTACAAAATATTCGTCCTTTAAGGCTTCGCCTGAAAGCTCTTCGAAGAATTTCATTTCGTAATCTCCTCTTGTATCTTGGTCCTTGTCTTCGCGAGCTCCGTAAAAGGTAATATGTAAACATAAATGTAATGCCCAAATAATTTGTATTCGGTAATTTTTTTCTCTATATGGGTTAAGCGTTCAGATATTTCAGCTTTGATTTTTGCCTGTATTTTTTTCCTGAACTCGGAATTCGGTAACCAACGATCAGATTCATCTATAGCTATTTCATAGCCAATGAAAATTCCAAAGGCGTCGTCGACTTCAAATTTGCTTTCTCGCCTAGGGTAAATTATTTTTTTAATGAATTCTTTCTCCTCGGCGCTAAATGTTTCTTTTTCCAAATGGTCGCTAATTAATCCTTTTTCATAAGGCAGGCCGCTTTTTTTTGCGCCGGAAGAGTTTATTTCATTTTTGAATTCGTATATGGATTTGAAAGCATGGCTTAGAGCGGTGGTCAGATTTTCTTCAGTTTTAGATTCGCCGAATATTATCTGAAAGTTACCATCTTCTAATTTTGCGAAATGTACTCCGTCAGCGCCATTCACATAATGGCTCGTAGAAGTCTTTAGTTCTAATTTTGATAATATTTTTGGAGCTTTTAGATGCGACTCTAAAAAGCAATAAAGTAAGAGCTCACCAAGTTCACCTCTGTTTCTCAAGTAGTCTAAAAATTTTTCACGAGCCCTACGAGATAGAATTGCAGGTTTTCCTTGGTATTCTGCTCTTACTTTTCTTGATAGCGAGTAATTTATAAGTGGATCTAACAGGCTATCTTGAAGTGTAGAGTAATTAAATTCGTTTGCATTAATTTTTAGGGAAAATATATCTATTATGTTATTTCTGAGGTGGTGACATTCCAAGTGATCAAACCCATCGAGGAACTCATCATTTTCGAGCGTTAAGTCCATTTTGTTCAGGCGTCCGCATTTTTAACTTCGATGGGCATTAGGGATAAGTCGCCCTGTATGGATGGCAGCATGCCATCAAACTCAAGGTCGGTTCAATCCCGTGCACTTGATCCGCTCGATTGCTGATGTTGGTGTCAGGTTGCAGCGCTCCTTTCCCGTTGCTGAATAGCACACGCACGTCTCCTCTGTTTCTCCCCATGTCATCTCGCCAAGGATGTTGAGTGTTATCAGGGATCAAGGCCCCTGCGATCTGTGAGGGTTGTCCACTAACGCGGGACTGACGGCTCTTTACGACCGGGGGCTTGGGCATCTCATGATCTGGCCTCCTGAACACTTCCGAGGAAGTGGGCGGGTGGGGGCTGCATCGGCTGACGAGACCAGCGCCGCGAGATCCTGAGTCAGGTAAAAGCAGTGATGCGATGACTGGGGCATGCCTGAAAGTCAGTCAGGTGCAGTCCATTTCTTGGGCTGCGACACCATCATCTGCATCGATGTTGCTGGTGACTTCGGTGTTTGTCACGCCAGTTGTCACGAGGGGGCTGCTGCAAAGCCTTGTACGAATTGGGTTGCAGCAGCGCTGAGAACGCCTGTCTCTTTCCCCGAGAGAAAGAGACAGGCGCAGGTTGGCGCAAGGAAATGGCCAATCGGAAAGGTTACTGCAGGGTGGCCGGGTAGGGGATGTATTTGCCGCAATGGCAACGATCTGAAGTGGGTATCCATCACCCAATGAGTGACCGTGTGAGCAGCCGAACGCCAATCGCACTTTGGGAGAACCACCACGGTGTGGCGTAGCACTCAAAGTGCTGTCAACGACAGCGCTTTGCCCGATCTTTTCTATGCCTGTGGATAACTCGGACCAAGGCTCGAATTTTCGAGAGTTCTGCGGTTGTGGATGATGTTATCCACCGCTGGGAATCTGTCGTTTCCACAGACTCGCCAGTGGCGTTTAGCTTTTCTAATCCAGATCCCTCCAACCAAGGCGGTTTTGCAGTCCGTGCTGGGTGTACACTTACTCTATTGCTCCATGTTTTGTCTTTCTCCGACGACCTTGAAAAACGCCACCGCCAGCTCACTCAATTTCAGATGTTTGATTGCAAGATGCCATCCTTGCGCGTCTATTGACCTTAGTGTCATCCCAGCACATGGACTCCCTGACGGGAAAGGAAATCTGAATGTCTTCCCTGCAAGCCGAGATGTTAATTGAGCAAGAGGTCGCCAGCGCTCAAAAATCAACAGACGTGGCTTATCTGCTGTGGTTTTTCCTGGGAGGCTTCGGTGGCCACCGCTTCTATCTCGGCAAGACCGCAACTGCGGTCGCACAATTGATTATCACGATCGTCGGTTTTTTTACCCTGATCCCTCTTATCGTCACAGGCATCTGGCTGCTTGTAGACCTCTTTTTGATTCCGGGCATTATTCGTGAGCATTCCGAAAAAGTTCGACATGATGCCCGCCTTGAAGTGGCGCTCATCGAGAAAAACTAAAGTTCGTTACCCGATTCGAGTCAATCTTGCAGGTCGCGGAGCAAGTACGACTGATGAGGTTCTGCGTCGCGGGGTCATCCCTGAAAAGGATCCAGGCCCTGTCAGCTCTTGCTGGTAACGAATCGATTTGAGTACCGGCAATCTCATCTTTAACCAACTTGGTCATCTGTGGATAGGTCGGGCTGTACTACGCCGAGGGCCGGCTATCGAAGGCCCCCATGTAGTTTTCTCCAGGCAAAGAAAAACCCGCGCGATTTGAGCTTGCTGACTGGGTCAACCTAGGCTTGGCGGGTGTATTAGAGGGCATTTTAAGTCGCTGGAGCAGATCGTCAACGTCACGCTGGAGTGAAATTGTAACAGTTTGGTGTGCAGCCAGATTTTGGTGCAGGTGAGGGGAAGACTGTATCTACAGGGGGCTGTTTGTAGCAGTTGAGTTTCTGGATGCCAGAAACAACAAAGGCCCGGATTTCTGCTCACTTACAACCACCAATTAAACCCACCCCCACTTTAAGCCCGCTCCGTGCGGGCTTTTTTACGCCTACCTTTTGAACGGAGGTGTGAGTTGACGATGGATTTGGCACTTAAGAAGTCTAGTGAGACTCATTGATAAATAATTTACAAACAAGCAGTTACGAGGTTTTTCAGTGCCAAAGCTATGCAGATCAGAAAAAACGTTTCAGGCTTTTTTCATGCCGATTTGCGGGCTATTTGGCACTGAATATTGAATCTAACGCCCGTATTTACTCACAGTGCCAAACACGCCGCTAAGCGGTGCCAAATCCACCGTCTCCTTACAGATACTTAAAATAGTCAGAGTAATTGTTTGCGTCACTCAACGTTTCGAGCTGGGAAACCTTGCTCGCCTTGTATTTCATGGAGTGATTCGTGAACATAAACATACTAATAATGAACATGAACGCTAAGCTTAATAGTGATAGCAAGGCGCCTTTAACGGACAAAAAAGCATAGACTAACTCGGCAAAACTTAAGGCGTGAGTTGGGGGTGTGCCACTTGGCATGAAAGTTAAAGGGTAAATTACGCCTGCAAGAAAGATAAGCGCGACAAATGCAAGCGACCAGGTTATCTGAGGTGGTGACTCAGGATTGTCTTTAACTGACTCAACAAAATCCCCTACCACTCGGGCATGATGCTTTACCTCTAAGAAGCACTCCGTTATGAGGTCCCGTTCCTTGTTCATGGCGACCCAAGGCGAGGTTGCGATATCGGAAAAGTTAAGCATTGAAGTTCTCGTATTTAGGTGGGGGGCGAATCCTCCAAACAAAGCAGTTAGGCCACTCAATCCGTCAAGTTCACCTTTGGCGCGCCTCTCTTGATCTTCCTGTCGTCGTTCTTCGCGAAGCCGCTTTTCTAAAAGATAGCTACAGTGATGTGCCACTTCTTCACGGAGTTTATCTAAGATTGGTCCCTTTTCAGAGAACTCAGAGAAATTCGCTGCTTCATAAATTTCTAGTAGGGTTGCATCGTTGTGCTCTAATTCGTCTTCATCTTTGATAGAGGCTATATCGTTAGCTGCGGTTCTATACGCTGCATCATTGCACTCTCTTATATACCAGGCGAAATTAATAGTTCCAATTTTATCAAGAAGTTTCTGTGATTCAATTATTAGTGTATTCATTTTGTTATTCTTTTCAGAGAAAACGCTCTGATTAGAAAAAATCTTGGCGATAATGAACGCCCCAACAATACCGACAATTGCCGCAGTTGATTGAGATAGCGTGCTGAAAAACCAGTTCCAATCTAAGGTCATTCTGAAGCTCCAAGTCCCTATTTTTGTGTCAGCAAGTGTCACCGCGATGGCACTCGGCAATCGTCACACGCTTGGTACTTGTGGGCAAGCAACTGGTGGCAAGGCGGTTTTTTTTGTGCACGCGAAAGGGATGGTGTAGTGCAGAGCCACTGACGAGAGTGAACCCTCAAAAATCTTCGCCAGAAAAAATCGTCCGAAAAAGCACTTATCCCCCTCCCGCCGACGGGCTTTGCGTCCGTTTTTTGTGCAAATTCGGATGTAGTGCAAACGAGACTGCAGCCCAGGCGGGCCGTGGGGCTCTGCAGGCGACCGGCAATTTCAAAGAGTGCAAAGTTTTGAAAGGAAATGCAGCGCGGTTGCACAGCTATGCATGGAGCGGTCATGAAAGGGGGATCGCTGGAGTGCCCGGTTTCATTGGACGAAAACTTTGAAAACATGGGTTTCGGAGTGTTTTCCAAAACGCGCACGATCTTCTTCGGATGGCAATTGCCAGCATGCGGGGGAGGTGCGAGTTCCCCTATGGCCCATATGCGGCAGGGGCTTAAGGAGAATTACAGCGTTGCAGAGGGGTTCACGCCTCCTCCGCGTCACCCATTCGAAGATGAGGCAGGTTGTTCACGTTCTGCAGGCGCGTGAATTCCTTGGTCACAATCGGAATCAGCACGCGGTTCAGAGCATCGCGCAACTTCACAGCTTGGTCTTCGTTCAGCTTCTTTACGGTCCCGGTCTGTCCGCTGGCACACAACACATTGTCGGGATGAATGCCCAGGTCATCCATGGTGCCGTCGATGTAGCCCCTTAGGTATTCGCCGCGTTGGAACAGGATCGAACTTTCGGGTGCTTCCTGGTAATCCCAATGCACCTCCCAAACCGCGCCGTTCTTGATGATTTCGATGATGGGTACTGCTGCTCGGGATGCTGTCTTACGCATGCTTATTCTCCTCGATCAGTGCGCGCCGGGGCATTTTGAAGGATAGCTTCGAGATGCCTCATTAAAGTTTTTTTAGGCCGCCCCCCAAATCCCTGACAGATCATGGATATCTGTCAGCAAGTGCTCTGGAGGCCCCGTATTTACTGGGTTTCAGATCTGACATGGACGTTGGATGTTTGTGTCAGTTTTGCCATTCTAAATAAAAAACTTTATAAATTAACGGCTTGAGAACGGTGAGTCTGACACTGCTGTTTTGTCAGGTTTTGTCAGGTTTTGTCAGGTTTTGACAGGTCTCTGACATTACTTAAAAAAGCTGAGAGGCTTGAGTTAGAAGCGTTAGACAGTAGTTAGAATAGTAATCTGACAAAACTGACAGGCTTTTGAGGGGGCAGCCATAAATTTTTTTCACTTCGCATAAGGGGCGTTCCTTATGACGCGCTCACATAGCGATGGCTCTAAGCTTCCGGCCTATCTCACTGGGTTCTCTCGCGACCCTTACCCCTTCAAACGGTCTGCTTTTATCAACCGACGCAAGTATTTGGCTGCCAGAAACCCCATGAGCAGGGTTAGCCCAAGCCCGACCACGAAGGACGAGACTCCTGAGTAGGGCAAGCCAGTCAGTACCTCATTCCATTTGGAATTGATCGTTCCGATACTTCCAAACGCACACACAGCCGCGGTGCAGAAAGCGAGGCCACGCGGGATCGTCAATTGCTTGTTACGGTAAGCAATTGGCCCGAAGACGAAGTACAGGAAAACGAGACCGTACGAGGTCGCCAGGTCACCGAGCAATTTCCAATAGCTGCTGCTTTTGACCGTTTTGTCCTCAAATTCCACTTCGTTAATACCCACGATACGAGCCCGTACCTCGAACCCCGGACGTGGTCCGGAGGTAATCGTGGCGATGGTTACGGAATCTTTGGGATTCGAAAGAAACGGAGATATGGCCGTCTTATTTCCAGACGTGGTGACTTGGACGGGGATGTTCTTCGGAGTCGTGCTTGTGATTTCGGCGCTTATCAATTTGGCGTCATTTGCCATTTGGATTTGTAAAGCGCCGTCGAAATCTGAACTGAGAATAGGTTTCGACCCAGTATTAATCAGTTCGATTGTTGAGATGTATGGCGACTCGACATTTTGACCGTTAAGTGAAATTTGAAGATTTTGAATGTTCAGCGCGGGCTGCAGAGGTGACGTTGCCAACAGGCGTACGGTTAGGGAGCGGGACGACAGATCTATCTGCGGGACAACCAAAGCTGCGATTGCGATCACAGTCGTGGCGATAAATTTCCAATCCCAAGCCTTCCAGGTCACAAGCACTTCCTTTTGAAGTAAGCCATCGTGCTCTGCTAAGGCTGATGGCGGCCTTGTTACGTCCGTTGTTACGTCTGAAAGAAAAACAAAGGGCCTGCATCGCTGCAAGCCCTTGTTTTATATGGTGCCGGCACCAGGAATCGAACCCGGGACCTACTGATTACAAGTCAGTTGCTCTACCATCTGAGCTATACCGGCGTGTCAGGGCGACGATTATAGCGATTGGTTGGCTTCTGTAAACCCCTGAATTCTGACTATTTTTGTTCGGGCTTCAGGTCAGGCGCGCAGCAGGGTTTTCTTGAGTTTCTGAATGGCTTGCCAGGTTCGGCTGTTTTGCATTGCGCGCAGCTGTGCTTCGGCCTGTTCGGCGCGTTGCAGGGCGGCGGCGAGCTGGTGTTCGGCGTCGCCGATGGGGTGGCTGAAGTTGTGGCCTTTGCAGAACTGGAATTCGTCCAGGTTGCACGGCGGGATGTCGAAGGCGGGTTTGAGGTTCAGGTGTTCTTCGGCGAGGTAGTAGGTGTTGATGCCGTCGAACAGGATGGATTGGTAGCCGGCGTCGATGACGAGGCTTTCCCAGGTCTGGTCGCGCTCCCACGGGGTTTCGATGAGGATTACCCATGGTCGCCATTGGCTGAAGTCCATGCCGCGCAGGACGGTTTCTTCGTGGCCTTCGACATCGATTTTGAGGAAGTGAATGGCGCGGCCCCGGGCGTGTTCTTCGCAGATGGAGGTCAGGGTGCGGGACTTGATCGTTTGGCTGCGCACGTCCATGCCGGCGTCTTTGTGCATTTTGGCCATGGCCGGGTCGAGGGTCGAGAGGCCGGTGCCGGCGATGCCGTAGAAGGTCAGGTCGTCGGCGCTTTCCCCGGCCGCGCACTGCAGGTTGGTGTCTTTGGGGCGTTGCTGGCAAAGGGCTTGGTAGTAGTTGGGCATCGGTTCGACGTTGATGCCGGTCCAGCCGTGGTCATAAAACGCCTTGGTGACCGAGTCATGGGTGGGATGGTTCGCCCCCACGTCGATGTAGAAGCCGTTTTCGACAGTCTTGAGGGCGCGCCACAGGCGTATGTCTTCGAAATTCTGTGCGTAGGAAATGAAAGTCACTGGCGCATCCTGTCGGAAGAGTGTTCTTGTTCGTGGCCGCGCATGCTGGCGCCCTGGCGTTTGTGTATATCAAGAGAAGTGCAGCGGTGCAATTTCCCCTGTCAGCGGTCCGGGATTAGGCATTTATGTCGTTTTCATTAAATGCTTATGCACAATGCGATCGGCAGCGCACTGGGTTTAGGTCGAATTTGTGGATCCGTTCTCATTTGTCCGCAAATACCTGTTTTTTCGATTTTTTATTCGCGTGTACAAAAAATGAACAGTATGGTTTAAGCCATGAAACAGGCATGGATATTGGATCCGTGATAATTCCATCAACAGAGTTATCCACAGGTTGGATGTGTTTAAGCGCGTTCGGCCAGGAGCAGGAAATTACGCGGCGTGAGCAGGGTGTCGCAGAAGGTGCCGACGCGGACGCTGTAACCCTGTTCGGCGAGGAAAAGTGCCCGGTCAAGGACCAGCCAAAGTTCCAGTGGACGTCGGAACAGTCCACGCAGTAACTCGAGGTTGCGCACTTCGGCCAGTCGCTGCCAACCGGCTGCTTCGAGGGCTGACCAATCTTGCGCGCCGATTGTGGATAACTCTTTGAGTGCCGCCAGGTGATGGCAGTAATCGGCGAAGGGTTTGTCCAGCCAGGCGCTGGGCAGGGAAGGGGTTGGCAGGTACTCGTCCAGGCCGCGCAGTTGCCGTTGCAGCAAGTCGAAGCCCAGGCGTCGGGCCATGGAGGTGTCGCGTTGACGTCGCACGCGGGCACCGGCGGTAACAGTTTCGCTCATGGGCAACGCGAGGTCGTCGAGGGAAAGCTGTAGGCCGGAGCCTTTGGCGGCCGAGGACATTGGCGAGTATTGGGCAAGGCCGATCCGGTTGTAGCAGCACGGCGCTATGGCGATTTGTTTGCAGCCTGTGGCGCTGGCGAGTTGAATCAGCCGTATATGCAAATCACCGCAGGCGTGAAGCGCGACGGGCGTGTGATACGCACTCAGTAAAGAAGCTGCGTCTGCCGCAAGCACATCCTGTTCGATATGCAGTGCGTGCAGGTGATGACGTTGGCTGAGTGCCTGGCCGCTGGTGACCAGTGCCGGGTCGTATTCCAGGCATGTCAGTTGTTGCCCCGCTTGCAGCAGGCGGCGCCCCAGGTGTCCCTTGCCTGAGCACCAATCCAGCCAATGCCGCGGTGCCTCGCAAAACTGCAGTCGACTGGCGAAGGCTTCGATCTGTTGCCATTTGCGCCCCGGCACATCGACGTTCAACCGATGGCCGGCCGCTTCGAGTGTGCGTGCAGGCAATTCATCCACCGCACTCAAGGCAATGGACATCGTTGCCAGGCTAGCAAAGGGTTCCGGTGCATCCAGAAGGGCAGGTTGATTGTGAGCGTTTTCCGCGTCTTCCAGCGTTCGCTCACGTAACCATGCGGCCAGCTCCGGGCAGGACGCTTCCCAGGGTAGCTGCAGATGAGTGAACGGGCGAGGTTTCCACAGTGCCTGATGCTCTGTCAGAAAAGCATCCAGCGCAGTGAAACGGGCGAGCAGGGCCTCGCCCGTCAACACGCCGGTATCAGCGCCCTTGGCAGGCATCGACGCGCAGCCAGCGCTCCAGCAGCTTGAAGCCGCGCACCAGCACATAGGCCATTACCAGGTAGAACATGCCGGCGGCGAAGAAGATCTCCACCGGCAGGTAGGTCCGGGCAATGATGGTGCGGGCCATGCCAGTCAGCTCCAGCAAGGTCACGGTGCTGGCCAGGGCGCTGGCCTTGAGCATCAGGATCACTTCGTTGCTGTAGGCCGGCAGGCCGATGCGCGCGGCACGCGGCAGGATGATGTAGAACAGCGCTTTGGGTTTGGACATGCCCAGTGCCCGCGCCGCTTCGATCTCGCCCGGTGGAATGGCCTGAATGGCGCCGCGCAGGATCTCGGCGATGTAGGCCGCTGTGTGCAGGGTCATGGTCGCCGTGGCGCACCAGAACGGATCGCGCAGGTACGGCCACATCGAGCTGTTTCGAACCGCGTCGAACTGCGCCAGGCCGTAGTAGACCAGGAACAGTTGAACAAGCAACGGCGTACCTCGGAAAAAGAAGATGTAGCCGTAGGGAAATGCCCGCACCCACCACAAGCGCGACGAGCGGGCGATGCCCAGCGGAATGGCCAGCAGCAAACCGGCGATCACGGCGATGGCCACCAGTTCCAGGGTCAGGGTCGCGCCCTGGGCCAGTCTCGGTAACCACTTGATGATGACTTCCCAGTTCATTGGGTGCTCCTCGCGAAGCCGCGAGCGGCGCGTTTTTCCAGCAAGTGCATGCCGGTCATCGCCAGGACCGTCAGGCCCAGGTACATGAACGCGGCGACCATAAAGAAGGTGAACGGCTGTTTGGAGACGGTCACGCCGATTTGCGCATGACGCATGATTTCTTCCAGGCCGATCACCGACACCAGCGCGGTGTCTTTCATCAGGATCATGAACAGGTTGCCGAGGCCCGGCAGGGCGATGCGCCACATCTGCGGCATGATCAACCGGGTGAAGATGCGCCACTTCGACAGGCCCAGGGCCACGCCGGCTTCACGATGGCCTTTGGGGATGGCGAGGATCGCGCCGCGAAACACTTCCGTGGCGTAGGCGCCGAAGCACAGGCCCAGCGCAATCACACCGGCGGCGAAGGCATTGAGTTCGAGGTCGGGGTTGCCGAAGAACTCGCCCAGGGCTCGCATCAGGTTGACGGTGCCGAAGTAGATCAACAGCACCCAGAGCAATTCAGGGATGCCGCGAACCAGGGTCGAATAAGTGCCGCCAAGCCATTGCAGCGGCTTGTACGGGGAGGTCTTGGCCAAGGCGCCGAGCAGACCGAGTACCAGCCCCAGGCACAGGGCCGAGAGTGCCAGTTTCACAGTCATCAGCGCGCCAGCGGCGAGCGCCGGGCCGAATCCGTAGAGGTCGATAATCATGGATTTCTTTTCAAATCGCGGCAGGCAAGGCCGAGAACCGGCACCATCGGGCGCCGGTCAGGCAGGTCAGTATCAATAGATGCTGAACGGGAAGTACTTGTCGTTGATCTTCTTGTAGGTGCCGTCAGCGACGATTTCTTTCAGGGCGGCGTTCAGCTTCTCGCGAATCGGGTCCTTCTTGCGCACGGCAATACCGATCTTGTCGCTTTCTTCCACCGGGTCGCCCTTGAACTCGTAGGCACGGCCAGCGTCGCTTTTCAGCCACTCATAGTTGACGTACTTGTCGGCCAGGATGCCGTCCAGGCGACCGGAAGTCAGGTCGAGATAGGCGTTTTCCTGGGTGTCATAGAGTTTGACTTCAACGCCCGGCATGTTGTCTTCCATGAAGGTACCTGCCAGGGTCGAACGCTGGGCGCCGATCACCTTGCCTTTCAAGGAGTCTTTGTCAGTTTTGAAGTCGACGTCTTTCTTGGCGATGAACTGCAGCTTGTTGGAGTAGTACGGGTCGGTGAAGTCCACCGCGCCCTTGCGCTCGTCGGTGATCGACATCGAGGAGATCAGGAAGTCGAATTTCTTGGCGTTCAGGGCCGGGATGATGCCGTCCCAGTCGGAGGTCACGACGGTGCACTCGACTTTCATCTTGGCGCACAAGGCGTCGCCGATCTCTTTGTCGAAGCCGACGACATTGCCACTGGCATCTTTATTGTTGAACGGCGGATAGGCCGCTTCGATGCCCATCTTCAGGGTTTCGGCCATGGCACCGGCGCTGAACGCCAGGGTGACGGCGGCAGCCAGGAAGACCTTTTTGCAGTTCTGCATGTGGATAGCTCCGTTAGCGGTTGCTGGACATGAATTGTTTGCAGCGCGCCGAAAGCGGGTTTTCAAACACCTGCTGTGGCGATCCTTGCTCCTCTACCAGGCCCTGGTGGAGGAACACCACTTCACTGGAGACCTGACGTGCGAAGCCCATTTCGTGGGTCACGAGCAGCATGGTGCGGCCTTCTTCGGCAAGCGCGCGGATGACATTAAGTACTTCCTGGACCATTTCCGGGTCAAGCGCCGAGGTGGGCTCGTCGAACAGGATGACCTTGGGCTGCATGGCCAGGGTGCGGGCGATGGCCGCCCGTTGTTGCTGGCCACCGGACAGTTGCGAGGGATAGGCATGGCGCTTGTCGGCGATGCCGACCTTGGCCAGCAGGGCTTCGGCCACTTCGATGGCTTCGGCCTTGCTCTGGCCGAGCACGCGGCGCGGGGCTTCGATGATGTTGTCGAGCACGCTCATGTGCGGCCACAGGTTAAAGTTTTGAAACACAAAGCCGATTTCGCTGCGCAGGCGGTTGATCTGCTTGCCGTCGGCGGCAACCAGTTCGCCGTTCTTAGCAGCCTTGAGCTTGAGTTCTTCGCCGGCGACCAGGATCTGGCCCTGGTGCGGGTTTTCCAGCAGGTTGATGCAGCGCAGGAACGTGGACTTGCCGGAGCCGGAGGAACCCAGGATCGAGATCACATCGCCGTCGCGGGCGGTCAGCGAGATGCCTTTGAGCACCTCCAGCGAACCGTAGCGTTTGTGCAAGTTGCGGATTTCAAGCGCGGGCGTGGCCTCAGCCATGTGCGTTCCTCATATATGTTGCGCTCCTGCTGTTGGCGGCCTTCCTGGCGAGGCGGCCAACCTAGCATAGCGTTTCAATGGCAGCCAACAGCGCTACAGACGGTAAACGGCTGGTGTGTGGCAGGTTGTCGCATCGGCGCAGCAGACTGTCGCCCCGTCAACAACCGAACAGCTGTTTGAACCTTGCCTGTCGATAAAAAGCGCGGTGGCTGCCGCAAAAAAAGGCGCGATGTTGCCAGCTTTGACAGGGTGTTGGAAGCGCTATCCGGCCAAATGCACTGCTTGCGCACTTTTAATGTGCACAGAGCCATTTTCAGGTGTGTTTCCGGTGCGCTGATTCGCCCCACAAAGTGGGTTGCAGGGTAACGTTCTGGCTAAGTGCCATTAAATTCAATGGGTTGCGATGACTGTCCGGTCTGGTTGGAATCACCGGGTTAGAAGGATTTGAAATATTTTGGCGCAATTATTGCGTGCAGAATCCACAACGCCCTGTTGGCTTCTTTTTACGAGAAGGACCGCCGAACGGGATGCACGCATTCGCTTCTCCTTACAAAGGTAGATTTAATGAGCAGTACCCAAAGCTCTAATGGCCTCGAACAGGGGCTCAAACCGCGCCACGTGACCATGCTGTCGATTGCCGGAGTTATCGGCGCCGGCCTGTTCGTTGGCTCGGGTCACGCCATCGCCGCTGCAGGTCCGGCTGTTCTGTTGGCTTACGCCGCCGCCGGCATGTTGGTGGTGCTGGTGATGCGCATGCTCGGCGAAATGGCCGTTGCCTCGCCGGACACCGGTTCGTTTTCGACTTACGCCGACCGCGCGATCGGTCACTGGGCCGGTTTCACCATCGGCTGGTTGTACTGGTGGTTCTGGGTGCTCGTCATCCCGCTGGAGGCCAACGCCGCCGCGACCATCCTGCATGCCTGGTTCCCGGGTGTGGACATCTGGGCCTTCGCCCTGGTCATCACGATGCTGCTGACCGTGACCAACCTGTTCAGCGTGAAGAACTACGGTGAATTCGAGTTCTGGTTTGCCCTGATCAAAGTGTTGGCCATCATCGGCTTCATCGTTCTGGGCCTCATGGCGATCTTCGGCTTCCTGCCGGGCAGCCAGGTCAGCGGCGTTTCGCACCTGTTCGACACCCAGGGCTTCCTGCCAAACGGCATGGGCGCGGTGTTGGGTGCGATCCTGACCACCATGTTCTCCTTCATGGGTACCGAGATCGTGACCATCGCGGCCGCGGAATCGAAAGATCCAGGCAAGCAAATCTCCAAGGCCACCAACTCGGTGATCTGGCGGATCGGCTTGTTCTACCTCGTGTCGATTTTCATCGTCGTCGCTCTGGTGCCTTGGAACGACCCGGTACTGGCAAGCCTGGGTTCCTACCAGACTGTGCTTGAACGCATGGGCATCCCGAACGCCAAGATCATCGTCGACATTGTGGTATTGGTTGCCGTGACCAGCTGCCTGAACTCGGCGCTCTACACTTCGTCGCGGATGTTGTTCTCCCTGGGCAAGCGCGGCGATGCGCCGGCCATGTCTACCCGCACCAACAAAAGTGGCACGCCATACTGGGCAGTGATGTTGTCCACGGGCGCCGCGTTCCTGGCAACATTTGCCAACTACGTAGCCCCGGCTGCGGTGTTCGAATTCCTGCTGGCCAGCTCCGGCGCCATCGCGCTGCTGGTGTACCTGGTGATTGCGATTTCGCAACTGCGCATGCGTAAGCAGCGTATGGCGCGCGGAGAGAAAATCGCCTTCAGCATGTGGCTGTTCCCGGGCCTGACCTACGCGGTGATCGTCTTCATCGTCGCCGCCCTGACCATCATGCTGTTCCAGGAAGCCCATCGCGTGGAAATTCTCGCGACCGGCTTGCTCGGTGCTCTGGTAGTAGCGGCCGGTTTGCTGGTGGCTCGCCGTCGCAAGCTGGAGCAGCGTGGCGCGGTGGTGCTGAGCTGATCCATACCGCGTAATGCAAAACGGCCGCTGTCAGTGATGACGAGCGGCCGTTTTTGTTTCTGTCGATTGTTCTGTGTTCAGTCGACATGAACCCAGTCTTCTACGCGTAACCCTGGAGCGCGCTCGAACTCCCGCAGGTTGTTGGTGACCACGATTAACCCGCGTGAGCGTGCGTGCCCGGCAATCATCTGGTCGTACGGGCCTATGGGTGTGCCGGCCTTTGCCAGTTCGGATCGAATCATTCCGGTGTGTGCTGCTGCTTCGTTGTCGAAGGGCAGGACTTCAAGCCGGGCGACGAAGCCCTCGATGACCGCCAGGTTTTTTTCGGGGGCTGCTGATTTTTCCGCGCCGTAGATCAGTTCCATCAACGTTATCGCACTGATGCACAGTTGGCCGTGATGACGGTTGAATGCCTCCCGTACTACCTGTGGTTTGTTCTTGATGGTGAAGATGCAGATATTGGTATCGAGCATGTACTTGATCATCAGAACGACTCACGCTCCTGCTCGGCGGGTTGCTCGCGATCAGTCATGAAGTCTGCCGTGATGCTTTCGCCATCGAACCAACTGTCCCAGGTTTCACCGGCGGGCGTGATGATTCGGCTTCGACCTACGGCGACGACGTCGACTCGTTTCACGTCGCTTGGCATGGCTACAGCTTTCGGCAGGCGAACGGCCTGGCTTCGATTGCTCATGAAAAGGGTTGTCTGTTCCATTTGGACCTCCTGCGCTTTTGCTGGCGTGATGTGTCCAAAGGATAGGTTTCGCGTTGGATATGTCAATGGGATATACGCGCTGCCTGACGGAAGGAAAGCGCTCGATTCAGAGTTAAAAAGGCCGCTGTCAGTGATGACGAGCGGCCGTTTTTGTTTGAGTCGTAACCCTTACTCGGCTTTTTCTTCCGACGTTTCCTGCGACTCGCGGTAGATGTCCAGCGCAGCGCTGAAGTCAGCAATGAACTGCGGCTCGCTCAGCCATGCCTGGGCGGTGTCGCGGTCCATGCCGTCGGCCCACATGCGGTAGTCGATCAGCATGTCGGCGGCCAGGTGGGTGGCGGCCATGCCTTCGTCGTCGGCGTTTTCCATGTCCAGCAGTTCTGGATGGTCGATGATGATAAAGGCCAGGTTCGTCAGCAGCACCGAGAGCATTTCGCTGCGGCTGACGGCTTCCGCGTCGCGCATTTTGCTGAACATCGCCAGGGTGTATTCCGGGATCGGTTCGGCGAGGTGGCCAAGGTCGTCGTCCAGCGCGGCGGGTTTGCGGCCGTGGATATTGATCTGCTTGGCTTTGGCTTTTGCACGCTTGGCGCGTTTCTGTTGCTTGTTCAGGGAGGCCATGGGAACTCAGTTCGATTTCTGTTGGGTTTGCGCGGCAATGGCGTCGGACGCCGCCACGTAGTCAGCCTGGAAGGCCGGTGATTCGATCCACGCCAAGGCGCCGGCTTCGTCGGTTTCAGCGGACCATTGGCGATATTCGATCAGGGCCGCGAGGATGAAGTCTGTCGCTGTTTCCTCACCTTCCTGCTCCAGTACCAGTGCTATAAGCGGATGTTCCAGAAAGGCCGCGCACATGGCCTGCTGGCTGATCTTTTGTGCGTCGATCATCTCTTTGAACATGTCGGTCAGGTCCACCGATTCGAAGTCGATGCGATCATCGTTTGGGTCCAGTTCGAGCGGCGCGGCAGCCCGCTGGGTGCGGTTCTGCTTGGCCTTGGCCTTGGCGCGGGTGGCGCGTTTTTGCTGCTTGTTGGCGGAGGCCATGGGCATCGTTCCGTATTCGTTGAAAGGGCAATTGCCTCAGCTGCGCGGTACTCGCCGCCCCGGGGTATCGGGGGCCAGTTCGCCGTTTTGCAGCCAGGCCAATGCAATGGGCCATAGTGTGGCTTGGTATGCGCTGCGAAAAAAGGCGAAATGTCCGACTTCTTCTTCGCCGATGTCTTCGGGATGGATGCGCAGGTGATAGTTTGTGCTGCCGGTGAAGTAGTCGAGCAGGCGCTCGATGGCCGGGACCGTGCCGTAGGGATCGTCGCTGATGCTGATGGCCAGGGTTTGCGCGGTGACGCCGGCAAAGGGTAGCTGTCCGGTGGTTTTGCTGATTGCGCGGCTGCTGGAGCGCTTCTCGAAACGGGCGGTGGAGAGGCTCCAGTCACGGACCACGCCGGCGGGTGTGTCTTCCAGCCAGCCAAGGCGTTTGCCCGGAAAGTAGCCGTAGATCATCGTTACCAGTGGCATCAGCACATGCCACTTGCCGAACATGCGCCAGCGATGGGCGGGCGCATAGTCGCGCCAGTAGGCGAATTGCGCCCCGACCGTCACCAGGCGTCGGATCAGATGCCCGGACGCCCCCAGGCCCGCTGCACAGCCGCCAAAGCTGTGGCCGACCACATCGATAGGCTGCCCGGGGAACTCACGCTGTGCGCGCTTGAGCATCGCCTCGAAATCCAGCGCTCCCCAATCGGTCCACGAGGCCTGAAGCCCCTTGAGCGATGCCGGCCGCGACTCGCCGATGCCGCGATAGTCATAGGTGATGACATCGAAGCCGTGGGCGAACAGGTAGTCGGCGAAGCGCGAGTAGTGGCGGCACCGGACCGAAGTGGCGGCATTGATGATCACGACCGGACGAGCGGCGTCCCGAGAAGGGTGTCGCCAGGTGAAGCCACCGAGGACAAAGCCGTCCGCAGCGGTTTCCTTGAACGGTTCGCCGGACGTGATGCGTTGCAACGGCAACTCGATTTGAGTTGGGGCGAGTGAAGGCGATTCCTGCAAATTCATCGGCACCGGACCTTTGCGGGTAGTTGCCAACGATAGTCTTGATGCCGTTGATGAACAATCCATTCACCTCAACGCAATGACTGATCGAGCAGCCGTTCTTCAAGAGCCGCCCGTTCCCGATCCAGTTCGTTACGCAGTTCTTCTTCACTCGGCAGGACCAGCTTGTACTTGCTGGCGAACAGTTGCTCGTTTCCTTCAAGCACCGAATAACGCACCACGGATTCATCCTTTTGCGCGCAGAGAATGATGCCGACAGTGGGACCGTCTTCCACGCCGCGTTTCAAGTCGTCGTACATGCGCACATACATGTCCATCTGCCCCACATCCTGATGGGTCAGTTCACCGCGCTTGATATCGAAGATGACGAAGCACTTGAGCAAGTAGTTGTAGAACACCAGGTCGATGTAGAAGTCTTTGCTGTCGGTACTGATGCGTTGCTGGCGGGCAATGAACGCAAAGCCCTTTCCCAGTTCCAGCAAGAAGCCCTGCAATTGTTCGATCAGCGCTTGTTCGATCTCGCTTTCCTGAAGCTTGCCGGCATTGGGTAAGCCAAGAAACTCCAGTACCACCGGGTCACGGATGAAATCTCGAGGGCTGGCCTTCATGTTTTGAATGTTGGTGGCGGCCTCCTGCTTGAGACTGCCGCGATCGCGGCTCGCCAACAGGCGTTCGTAGTACAAGGTATTGATCTGGCGTTCCAGGGCGCGGCTTGACCAGTTTTGGCTGGCTGATTCGTTCATGTACCAGAGACGGGCGCTGTCGTTGTCGACCCGAAGCAGGCGGCGGTAGTGGGTCCAGCTCAATTCGTGACGCAGTGCGTCACGAATTGGAAAGGCTTGATAGAACAGGCGCATATACCGAAGGTTGGAGGCGTCAAATCCCTTTCCGAATTCAGCAGTTAGCGCTTTGGCCAAGGTCGACAGCAACTCTTTGCCATACCTCGCCCGTCGCGCTCCGTTCTGCTCGAACTCGACAACATGTCGCCCGATCTGCCAGCAGGTCTGCACTTGAACGGTATCGACCGCCCGAAGCACCTTCTGACGTGCCTGATGGATCAATTTGCCAAGGCTGCCAAGCAGTGATGCCAGATGTGGATCGTGAGTGTCGTTGGGGGTGAGGGCCGTCATGAGGTCTTCCGCAGCAGGTTGAACAGCGAAAGAGAATGACAAATGAGCACCCTTCGACGATGCCGGGCGTTACTGAGAAACAGGCAGGAAATACCGGCTTCTGCGGCAGGACGGGTCTGAATCCGGGTGAGGGCTGAGGAACAAATGGCGTAGTACGTTTCGTACTCAGGCCAAATCAATCCAGGACCCCTTCCTTCAACAGGAAATCCAAAGGATGTAACGATTGGGTTCTGCAGAACCCGGGAGTCGTCATCATGAAATACCTCCATTCACTCCTGTTTCCCCTCACCGAGCGATGATCATAACGAAGCCAGTGTCTGGATGAGTGCAACGCGTAAAGGGTTGGTTTCTACGCTCAGCAGCTTGATGGCCAAGGCGCAGCAGACCACGATCAACATAGGTTTGATCAACCGTGGTCCGACCCGAACAGCGGCCCGTGCACCCAATTGAGCGCCGACGAAGGCTGCCAAAGCCATGGCAATGGCTACCGGCCAGATAATCACACCTTTGGTGATAAAGACCGACAGAGAACCGAGATTGCACGAGGCGTTGGCAAGTTTGGTAAAGCTCATGGCCCGCATCATGCCCAGGCCGCAGAGCAGTACGAATCCGACGATAAAGAAAGAGCCCACACCGGGGCCAAATATACCGTCGTAGAAGCCAAGAATCGGCGCAACGGTAAACGAAAAAAGCAGAATGCCGATTCTCTTGCGTCGATCTTCATTGGCCAGCTTTGGAGAGAGCGCAAAATAGATGGCTACCAGGATCAGCATGATAGGTACGCAAACTTCCAGATAGCGCTTATCAATGGAGCTGACCAGCAAGGCACCACTGGCGCCGCCAATAAATCCGCAGATAACCAGGAAACGGCCTTCGCGCCACTCGATCATTCCTTTGCGAGCAAAGGTAACAGTTGCTGAAACAGTTGCCGAAGCGGCCTGGAACTTGTTCGTGGCAATCGCACTGATGGGATCTACCCCAGCCAAAAACAGTGCCGGCAAGGTTATTAACCCACCGCCACCTGCTATTGCATCAAAAAAGCCGGCGCAAAACGCGACGAGCGCCAACATGCCAATTACGTCCCAAGACATCTCATTCTCTCTTTTATGGTTATTGGCCGGTGATCTACTTGGCTGGTCATTCAATAGACTGAAGCTGTGACAGACATCAGCCCTGAACTCGCAACGGGTCGTCTGTGATCACAATGGGGGAAGAAAACTTCGATAGTCCGAAAATGCGGACCAGAACACGTCTGTTGTCTTTGATCAGCTCACGACAATGCAGGGCTCGAACGTTATTGATGACCATTGCCGACTCTTGCGTCAGCGTGTACTCGACTGGAACTGCTTCGCCTACGCTCTGGCAAAGAGCGGCATAGGCCGTTTTGACAAAGCGAGAGGCGTTATCGCTGACCGAAAATCGGTATGAGTTGAAACGGGCCGCGAATCCGACCTTGTCATCGAACTCCAGTATCGAAACATTGCGCCCGTCCCCTCCCTTGCCACTGACGAAGGAATCACTGCGGGTGAACTGAAAGTTCCCTGTAGTCAGGGCGAGGCAGTTGGTTACACCGATTTTTTCCAGCACGGGTGGCAGAGGAATTACCGAAGTCGGTTCCAGGCTCGGGTTCCAAAGGGCGGAGAGTATGAGCGACGACGGCGATGGGGAGTGCCCGTCTTTCGCGTTTATCGCGCACCAGTAAGGCGCCTCGGTGTGTGGGCCTAGCGCCAGGCCTGAGTGGGAACTCAGTTCTTTGATATCCGGCTCGGCAGGGATTCTGGTCAGTCCGCCGCCCTTGAAGTTGGCCACCAGTCGAATCAGTTTTCCTTCATTGTCCATGTCGTAGGCAAAGGCACTGTTATCCACCAGTTTCAACAAGATCTGATTACGGGCGGCCAGGCAAAGAACGTCGTATCGGTTTTCCAGGGATGTCAGGTCGGGCAGTTCATTGGGAGGGCTGACATCGGTGAGTTTTTGCAGTCCTTCAAAGATCAATACGGAAACAAGGCCATCGGAGTAGGCACCCAGCAGATCGCATTGGTCTTTCGAAAACGAGAACTTCAATTCAATGGCTGCCAAAGCGGCTTTGGACTTGGCTCCTGATGCCTGCGGCCCGCCGATGGCGGCCAGTTCTTCGGCGAACATGTGCAGCAATGCTGACTGTTGGATATCAAAGCTGAACGTTCTGATTTCTTGTTCGGTAAAAAACTCGGCGGTTTCGATGTCTGGTTGAATGGCCTCAGTCATTGTCTTCCCTGTTGTGTCTCTGCTCCCGCCTGTGCGGCAGCTTATCCTCCAATACTGCACGAGCCGATGATCAACGTATGTCATCCATTTCCGTGAAAGCATACGGAGCGTTCCGACAGGCCTGAGAGTCTGCCAAGAGGGGGCGATCATCAATGTCAGGCGGGGTCGTCCGAACG
Source organism: Pseudomonas sp. A-B-19 (assembly GCF_019947515.1). Taxonomy (NCBI): domain Bacteria; kingdom Pseudomonadati; phylum Pseudomonadota; class Gammaproteobacteria; order Pseudomonadales; family Pseudomonadaceae; genus Pseudomonas; species Pseudomonas sp. A-B-19. Next base: position 278,721 of record NZ_JAGYGN010000002.1, on the reverse strand, counting down.
TCCGGTGGTATCGACGAGGCTGGAGAATTGGCGGTAAGCCAGCATGTAGAAGGGGGGGCAGTCAGTCCTCAAGTCCACAAGCAGCCGTTTTTCAATGGCTGCTTGTGGAACGCACTGCGCTAGGTTTTTCGGTTTGCCAAAGCGCGGCGGATGGTTTGCTGAACAATCACCTGGGGGGGAGGAGTTAGCGGATGCTGCGGATGTTGCCTTTGTTCCCTTTTACCGTGACGGAAACTTTTTTGAAGATGAAGTAGTTTTCTTCGTTCACTTCGTAGCGAGGGGCGACGATCAGGTCGGCTCCGGAAGACTTGACCGCTTTATAGGCTGCTGCCGATTTGACTGCGCTGACGGGATCCAGGCCCAGGCTGCCCAGGCCGCCACTCTGACCACCGTAGCTGACGCCGTCCGCAAACTGGGAGTCGCCACCAAACTTGAGAACCCCGAACAGGACGTTGACCGAAGACTGGCCGGAGATGGCGTCACCGACAGCGATGTCCGCTTTCAGATCGGCCTTGACGGTGCTGTCGATCGGCGAAGAAGGCTGGCTGTTGTTGTAGCTGACACAGCCGCTTGCTGTGGCGATGATTGTCGACAGGGCGAGAAACTTCAAAGGCGTATTCAAGAAATGCTTCCTTACTTCGAAACGTTGAATGCAGGCAGATTTGCTGCTGCATAAGTTTCACCTTGTAAGGGGGGAGCACTCGATCAGGCGTGTCCCAAAGTGACGTAAGAAGAGGGGGGTGCGATTGGTAGGACCAGGCGTAGCGGATGTAGGAATTTTCTGTGGCGGTAGGGTTGGACGAATCGCAGGCATAAAAAAACCCTGAATCTTGCGATTCAGGGTTTTCGGTATTTGGTGCCCAGAGACGGAATCGAACCGCCGACACGGGGATTTTCAATCCCCTGCTCTACCGACTGAGCTATCTGGGCAACGGGGCGCATTAAACTGGTTTTTCGGGGGGTCGTCAAGCAAGTTATCAAAAAAAATTTAATTATTACCGTCGCTTACGTTCCGACCCCCGATAAATCGGGGTTATTCCGACGGCGGCACGTAGCCTTCGGCCTTGGCGTAATCCTCGCCGGAGAAGTATTTGTCCATCTCGCCCTGAAGATATTTGCGATCTTCGGCGTTCATCATGTTCAGGCGTTTTTCGTTGATCAGCAGGGTCTGGTGTTTTTGCCAGTCGGCCCAGGCCTTGGCCGAGACGTGGTCAAAAATGTCCTGGCCTTTGGCGCCCGGGAAGGGAGCGCGCTCCAGGCCTGGCAATTCTTCTTTGTACTTGCGGCACATGATGGTGCGGGTCATGACGACTCTCCTGCGTTCAATACGGCGGCCGCGCGTTCGAGCAAGGTTTTGACCGGGGCGGCAAGGCCCAGGCGCGGCGGGGTGGCGAGGTTATACCAGAGCCAGTCAGCCTCGGCCACGTGATGGCCGGATTCCTGGACCTGAACCAGCCAGGGTTCGATGGATAACTGAAAATGGCTGAAGGTGTGCACCAGGCTCGGTAATGCCTGTTGGGTGCCCAGTTCCAGCGAGTGCTGCGCTGCCAGATGTTCCAGGTCGTCGAGGTCGTCGAGTTCCGGCAGGCTCCACAATCCGCCCCACAGGCCCGTGGACGGGCGACGGTAAAGCAGGATCGCGCCCTCGCCGTTGGCGAGCATTGGCATCAGCGTGCGTTTCTGCGGGATGGTTTTGCGCGGCTTGGGGATCGGGTAGCGGGTTTCCAGGCCGAGCATGTGCGCCTCGCAGCCCTTTTCCAGCGGGCACAGCAGGCAGCTCGGTTTGCTGCGGGTGCAGAGCGTGGCGCCCAGGTCCATCATCGCCTGGGTGTAGGCGTTGACGCGGGTCTGCGGTGTAAAGCGCTCAGCGTTGGCCCAGAGCTGTTTGGCCACCTTCGGCTCGCCGGGGTAGCCCTCTTGTGCGGTAAAGCGCGCCAGCACGCGTTTGACGTTGCCGTCGAGGATCGGCGCACGCAGGCCCATGCTGATGCTGGCAATGGCGCCGGCGGTGGACAGGCCGATCCCCGGCAGGTCAGTGAGTTTTTCCACGTCCCGGGGAAATTCGCCGCCGTACTGCTCGACGACGATTTTCGCGGTCTTCTGCAAATTGCGCGCGCGGGTGTAGTAACCCAGGCCCGTCCACAGGTGCAGCACTTCGTCTTCCGGTGCCGCCGCCAGGGCTTCGACCGTTGGCAACGAGGCCATGAAGCGGTCGAAGTAGTTCAGCACGGTGCTGACCTGGGTCTGCTGCAACATGATTTCCGAGACCCATACCCGATACGGGTTGATGCCCTGCTGCCAGGGCAAATCGTGCCGGCCGTGGCGGTCGAACCAGTCCAGCACCGCCGTTGAAAACTGCTCGGCTCTCATCGCTTGAACAGCTCCTTGAGCGCGTCTTTGAGTTTCGGGTTGACCTTGTCGCCCCATTTTTCGTCGATTTTTTCGCTGATCCTGTCGCCAGTCAGTTTGGCTGCGACCTGGCTCATACGGTCGTTATCCAGACGGCAAGCCTTGGCGCCCAGCTCCAGCGGGCCGCGGCAGCGCAGTGGCCACTCGATGCCGACAAACTTCTCGCCGACCTGACAGGCCGGGTCCGGCATGGCGCTGGTATCGCCTTCGACGATGATGCCGACGCGGTAGTCCATGCCCAGCACTCGCAGATCGATGTCACCGTCACCATTGACGGTCATGCCCGGGATGCGCACTTTCAGGTCCGGGTTGCTGGCCACGCCGTTGTGCAAGGTCAGGTTGCCCTTGAGCTCCTGGAACGGTGTGTCCTTGCCACGCGGCTCGCTGCCGAGGGTTTTGCGGTTGAGCGTGGCGATGCCTTTGCACAGTTGTTGCTCAAGGTTGGCGTTGAGCAGCACGCCATTGTTGATGACGAAACTGGCGTTGCCGTTGAGGGTTTCGATCAATGCTTTCTGGCTGTTGCCGCTACCGGTCAGGCTGCTGTTGAGCGTGACCAGGCCTTTGACCGGCGGATTCTTGCCCTGGCTTTCGAGGATTTTTTCTGCCGGTACCCGGCTGATCTTCGTCTGCAGATTCAGCGCCGGCACTGGCTGGCGTACATCGAGCGTGCCGGTGGTTTCGAAGCTGCCCTCGTACAGGTCGCCGCGCAGGTTGGCCAGTGTCAACAGGCCGCCCTGGCCGGTGGCCTTGAGCGCAGCGTTATGGATCGGCAGTTTTTGCAGGGTCAACTGACCGAAGCTCAGGTCGGCGTCCACATCGAGCTTGCTCAAGCGTTCCACGGGCAACAGGCGCCCGCTGCTCCACGCGTCCTTGGTCGGCGCGGGTGGCAATGGAGTGCTGCCGGCGCTGGCCATGGCCTCGGATTCGGTGCTGGCGACTTCGGCCTGACGCACTTGTGTCGCGCTATTGGCCTCGGCGGATTTCGGTGGCAGGTAACGGTCGACGTTGAAGGTGTCGGCCTTGAGTGCTGCGCGCAGCGATTGCTTGGCGAAATCTTCGACGGCGATACGGCCGCTGAAGCTGCTGTCGTCGACTTTCAGGTTGAGGTCGTCGAGCGCCAGGCTGGTGGGTGTTGCCGCCAGACGGCTGACCAGCTCGACCTTGCTCAGGCTGCCTTCGGCCATGGCCGGGAGTTTCTGGCCGATGCTGTCGACGAATTTCGCCAAGTCGAACTGGGCAATCGAGATGCCGCCGCTGACTTGTGGAGTCTTGTCGAGGTCGTTGACCTTCAGTTCACCCAGTGCCCGCAGTTGGTTGGCGGAGATCTTGATACCGGTCCATTCGGCAACGTTGGCGGCCTTGTCCAGCGCCAGCTGACCCTGGGCGGAGAACGTCATGGTCTTGCCTTGCAACGGGTCGCCGGCGACTTCACCGGACAGTTTCATGTCTTCGAATTTGTAGCGTTGCAGGGCGCGCTCGATGCGCAGCTCGCCGTTGAGCTCGGTGCGCACCCGCAAGACTGGCTGATTGGTGCCCAGGAAGGCGGTGAGTTTGACCGGGATGTTGGTGGAGTCGTGCACCGCGCCGGTACTCAGCTGGATGCTTTCGGCGCTGAACTGTTTGCCGGTTTTTTCATCGTTGTACTCAACGCGGGCGTTGTTCACGGTCAGGCTGTCGATGTCCAGGCGGATCGGCTGAGGCGGTTTTTCCGCCGCAACGCTGGCTTGGGGCGCAGGTTCGGTAGCGGCTGGCGGGGTGCCGGACGCGTCGGCGCTGGCCGTTGCAGGCAGCTTGCCGATATCCTCCCAGTTGCCGTGACCATCCTTGTCGCGGTTCAGGCGCAGGTTCAGGCCTTCGACGCGCACGTCGCTCATCTGCACTTCGCGGCGCAGCAGCGGCAGTACGCGCACCGACAGACCGAGCATCTGCAGGTCGGCGTACGGTTCGGTCGGTTTGACCATGGTCGCGACACTGGCGTCGTGCAACTCCAGGCCCAGCCACGGGAACAGGCTCCAGCCGATATCGCCATTGAGCGTCAGCTCGATGTGGGCCTTGTCGCGGGCAATCTGGCGAATCTCGTCTTTGTAGTCGTTGGGATCGAAGAGGTGGGTCAGGGCAAAGCCCAGCGCCACAATGATCAGCAACAACCCGAGAAGCACCAGACCCAGGATTTTGCCGAACGCTTTCATGGGCGAGTCCTTGTAATTAGTCGAATTCAAAATTTAGCCGAGGAGTATAGCGCCCCCGAACAGACGGCCGGTCAGCGATCACGTCGGCAGTACATCCAGCGGCAGTTTCAACTTGGCCGCCAGTGCTTGCGCCTCCAGATGCCCGGCAGGCGCCAGCAAGCGCAGCGTCATACCCGATTGCTCGGCCATTTTCCGGGCTTCGGCGACCAGTCGCTCGGCAACCCCGCGGCGACGGGTAATTTTTCGCACACATATTTGGGACAAGTGCCAGGCGTCTTGGTGCCTTTGCAAGCGGGCCGCGCCCAGCAGGCGATCATTGAAGCGTCCGGCGATCAGTGTGCCGTCGCGCAAACAGTCTTCGATCAACTGCGCTTCCCCGGAAAACGGCGCGAACAGCCAGTCCGGGGCGTCGTGGTAGATCTTGTGCAGATCCTGCCGATCCTGGGCAGTGATTTGGTTCAGCGGCTCGACAATGATCGGCATGGTGATTCCCGTGAGGTCATGAGGTGAGAGAGATCGGATGACGTACAAAAGGTGATGTCAGTTTGGTTTTTCTGGCACTTGCAGATGGTAACCTTTGCCCGTTCGTCCGTCCTTCTGCGACCTGTTGTCGCACAACAAGGTGCTCCACCAAAAAACGGTCATGCCTGCGTGTATCAAGGCCGGGAGTGAACCGTGGCTGGCGAACCCTACTGATTACTGGGGGATACACAATGACCACGAGCATCACGGCGGACGGCTTGCGCGCCGACCAGCCTGCGTTCCTGTCCAAGGAACGGATCATCGCCAAGCCCGGTTTCAACCGTTGGCTGGTGCCACCGGCCGCGTTGGCCATCCACTTGTGCATCGGCATGGCCTACGGCTTTTCGGTGTTCTGGTTGCCGCTGTCCAAGGCGCTGGGCATCACCGCTGCGGTAGCCTGCGCGCCGGACATGAGCTTTATTGCACAAGTCTTTTCGTCCCAGTGTGACTGGCCGATCTCGATGCTCGGCTGGATCTATACCCTGTTCTTCATCTTCCTGGGCTGCTCTGCAGCGATCTGGGGTGGCTGGCTGGAACACGCCGGGCCGCGCAAGGCCGGTGTCGTATCGGCGCTGTGCTGGTGCGGCGGCCTGCTGATCTCGGCGCTGGGGGTGTATACCCACCAGATCTGGCTGATGTGGATCGGCTCCGGGGTCATTGGCGGTATCGGCCTGGGCCTGGGCTACATTTCGCCGGTGTCGACCCTGATCAAGTGGTTCCCGGACAAGCGCGGCATGGCGACGGGCATGGCGATCATGGGCTTCGGCGGCGGCGCAATGGTCGGTGCTCCACTGGCGGCGGCGTTGATGGGGCATTTCGCTTCGCCCGCCAGCGTCGGCGTGTGGCAGAGCTTCCTGGTGATGGCCGCGATTTACTTCGTGTTCATGATCGGTGGCGCGTTGTCCTACCGCGTCCCGCCAACCGGCTGGAAGCCTGAAGGCTGGACCGCCCCGGCGAAAAAAGCCTCGAACGCGATGATCACTCATCGTCATGTTCACGTGAATGTGGCCTGGAAGACACCGCAGTTCCGTCTGGTGTGGCTGGTGCTGTGCCTGAACGTATCGGCCGGTATCGGCATCCTCGGCATGGCGTCGCCGCTGTTGCAGGAAGTGTTCGGTGGCAAGTTGCTGGGCAATGACCTGGCATTCGGTCAACTCGATGCTTCACAACTGGCTTCGATTGCCGCCATCGCTGCCGGTTTCACCGGTTTGCTGAGCCTGTTCAACATCGGCGGGCGTTTCTTCTGGGCTTCGTTCTCGGATTACCTGGGCCGCAAAAACACCTACTTCGTGTTCTTCGCCCTGGGTTTTGCGCTGTACGCACTGATTCCGAACCTCGGCCACCTGGGCAACGTCGCGCTGTTCGTGGCGGCGTTCTGCATCATCCTGTCGATGTATGGCGGTGGTTTTGCGACTGTTCCGGCGTATCTGGCGGACCTGTTCGGTACGCAAATGGTCGGTGCGATCCACGGTCGCCTGTTGACCGCATGGGCGGCGGCGGGCGTGTTGGGTCCGGTGCTGGTGAACTATCTGCGTGAGTATCAGTTGAGCATCGGCGTCGAGCGCGCCGCCGCTTACGACATCACCCTGTACATCCTCGCCGGCCTGCTGGTGTTGGGTTTCCTGTGCAACCTGCTGGTGCGTCCGGTGGCCGACAAATACTTCATGACCGACGCCGAACTGGCCGCCGAACAGGCGCTGGGCCATGACAAAGGCGCTGATGCCAGCACGTCGCTGGAGTGGAAAGCCGCGCCGGGCACCAAACCGCTGGCGATTGCGGCGTGGCTGGTGGTGGGCATTCCGCTGGCGTGGGGTGTTTGGGTGACGCTGCAGAAGACGGCGGTGCTGTTTCACTGACAACACTCCCTGTAGGAGCCGGCTTGCCGGCGAATGCAGCAGCATGGTGTGCCTGACACGGCGCCTTCGCTGCGATGCGGCGACCCGACAAGCCAGCTCCTACAAAAGGTCAAAAGTCGTGCATTCGCAATGAATGCCGGCTTGTACGGACATGTACATCGCCGGTGCCCCCGAATTCACTCCGTCAGGGATATCACCTCGCGTGTTTCTGTTTGGCGCCCGCACGCCTATAATGACTGCCTTTTTCGCCCAATGATTTTGCGGAGCTGGTGATGGCCGAACGTAAGGCGTCTGTCGAGCGCGACACTCTGGAAACCCAGATCAAAGCCTCGATCAACCTCGATGGCACCGGAAAGGCCCGATTCGATATCGGTGTTCCTTTTCTTGAGCACATGCTGGACCAGATCGCCCGTCACGGGCTGATCGACCTGGATATTGTCAGCAAGGGCGACCTGCATATCGATGACCACCACACGGTGGAAGACGTCGGTATCACCCTCGGCCAGGCCTTCACCAAAGCCATCGGCGACAAGAAAGGCATCCGTCGCTACGGCCACGCCTACGTGCCGCTCGATGAAGCGCTGTCGCGCGTGGTGATCGACTTCTCCGGTCGCCCGGGCCTGCAGATGCATGTTCCGTACACCCGCGCCACCGTCGGCGGCTTCGACGTTGACCTGTTCCAGGAGTTCTTCCAGGGCTTCGTCAACCACGCCAACGTCACCTTGCACATCGACAACCTGCGTGGGCACAACACCCACCACCAGATCGAAACCGTGTTCAAGGCTTTCGGCCGCGCCCTGCGCATGGCCGTCGAGCTCGATGACCGCATGGCCGGGCAAATGCCATCGACCAAGGGCGTCCTGTAATGCAGACAGTCGCGGTTATCGATTACGGCATGGGCAACCTGCACTCGGTGGCCAAGGCCCTCGAGCACGTCGGTGCCGGCAAGGTGCTGATCACCAGCGATGCCAACGTGATTCGCGAAGCCGACCGGGTGGTTTTCCCCGGCGTTGGCGCGATTCGCGATTGCATGGCGGAAATCCGTCGCCTCGGCTTCGATTCGCTGGTGCGTGAAGTCAGCCAGGACCGTCCGTTCCTCGGCATCTGCGTGGGCATGCAAGCCTTGCTCGACACCAGCGAAGAGAACGACGGTGTTGATTGCATCGGCTTGTTCCCGGGTGCGGTGAAGTTCTTCGGCAAGGATCTGGTCGAAGACGGTGAACACCTGAAAGTCCCGCACATGGGCTGGAACGAAGTGAAGCAGAAGGTCAGTCACCCGCTGTGGCACGACATTCCGGACATGGCACGGTTCTACTTCGTGCACAGCTACTACATCGCTGCCGCCAACGCGCGGCAGGTGGTGGGTGGCGGTCACTACGGTGTCGATTTCGCCGCAGCGCTGGCCGAAGGCTCGCGTTTCGCCGTGCAGTTCCACCCGGAGAAAAGCCATACCCATGGCCTGCAGTTGCTGCAGAACTTCGCTGCGTGGGACGGTCGCTGGTAAATGGCAATCAAGAAAAAGCCGCCGATCCTGACCCTCACTCCCGAACAGGAGAGTGAGGCCAATCGCAAGATCAAGCGTTTCATGGAAGACCGCTTCGAACTCGACCTCGGCTCGTTCGAGGCGGCTGAGATTCTTGAGCTGTTTACCCGTGAAATTGCTCCGCATTATTACAACAGGGCGATTTTCGATGTGCAGGCGCACCTCAAAGAGAGGTTCGAAAGCATCGAAAGCGACCTGTGGGCGCTCGAGAAAAACTGATTTCCGAGCCAAGCTGAACATTCAAATTTGAAGGTTTGCCAGATGCTGATTATTCCCGCTATCGATCTTAAAGACGGTGCCTGTGTTCGTCTGCGCCAGGGCCGCATGGAAGATTCCACGGTGTTCTCCGATGACCCGGTGAGCATGGCTGCCAAGTGGGTGGAGGGCGGTTGCCGCCGTCTGCATCTGGTCGACCTGAACGGCGCGTTCGAAGGCCAGCCTGTCAACGGCGAAGTGGTGACGGCCATCGCCAAGCGCTACCCGAACCTGCCGATCCAGATCGGCGGCGGTATCCGCTCGCTGGAAACCATCGAGCACTACGTGAAAGCCGGCGTGAGCTACGTGATCATCGGCACCAAGGCCGTTAAAGATCCGGCCTTTGTCGCTGAAGCCTGCCGCGCCTTCCCGGGTAAAGTGATCGTTGGCCTGGACGCCAAGGACGGTTTCGTTGCTACCGACGGTTGGGCCGAGATCAGCACTATCCAGGTGATCGACCTGGCCAGGCAATTTGAAGCAGACGGCGTGTCCGCGATCGTTTATACCGACATCGCCAAAGACGGCATGATGCAGGGCTGCAACGTACCGTTCACCGCGGCACTGGCTGCTGCCACGAAGATCCCGGTGATCGCTTCCGGTGGCATCCACAACCTGGGTGATATCAAGACCCTGCTCGACGCCAAGGCGCCGGGCATCATCGGTGCGATTACGGGCCGTGCGATCTACGAAGGCACCCTCGATGTCGCCGAAGCGCAAGCTTTCTGCGATTCGTACAAAGGCTGAGGAAACGACCATGGCCCTGGCCAAACGCATCATCCCTTGCCTGGACGTGGACAACGGCCGGGTGGTCAAGGGTGTGAAGTTCGAAAACATCCGCGACGCCGGTGACCCGGTGGAAATTGCTCGTCGCTACGACGAACAGGGCGCCGACGAGATTACCTTTCTCGACATCACCGCCAGCGTCGACGGCCGCGACACCACGCTGCACACCGTCGAACGCATGGCCAGCCAGGTGTTCATCCCGCTGACCGTGGGCGGTGGCGTACGCACCGTGCAGGACATCCGCAACCTGCTCAATGCGGGCGCGGACAAGGTTTCGATCAACACCGCCGCGGTGTTCAATCCGGAATTCGTCGGCGAAGCCGCACAGCATTTCGGCTCGCAATGCATAGTGGTGGCCATCGATGCGAAGAAGGTTTCCGGGCCGGGAGAAACCCCGCGCTGGGAAATCTTCACCCATGGCGGTCGCAAGCCAACCGGCCTCGACGCCGTTGAGTGGGCGAAGAAAATGGAAGGCCTGGGCGCCGGCGAAATCCTGCTGACCAGCATGGATCAGGACGGCATGAAAAACGGTTTCGACCTGGGCGTCACCCGCGCCATCAGCGATGCGCTGGGCATTCCGGTGATTGCCTCGGGCGGTGTCGGCAACCTGCAGCACTTGGCCGACGGCATTATCGAAGGCCACGCCAGTGCGGTACTGGCGGCGAGTATTTTCCACTTCGGCGAATACACCGTGCAGGAAGCCAAGGCCTACATGGCCCATCGCGGAATCGTGATGCGTTAAACAAACCGATACAGTCCAGTGGACACCATGGCATACCCAAGGCACTCTTGGGTACGCCATGGATTTCGGTAGTCAGACATGCTTAGACGCGTTCTTCTCGTTCTCGCCAGTACTTCTCTGTTGCTCATTAACGGGGCACACGCTGCAGACCGTTCCGATACCGGCCTGGTGTTGCTGACGGAAAACTTCCCGCCATACAACATGGCGAAGAACGGCAAGAACTTCGCTCAGGACGAGAACATCAATGGCATCGCCACCGATATCGTCCGCGAGATCTTCAAGCGCGCCGACATTACCTACAGCCTGACGCTGCGTTTCCCTTGGGAGCGAATCTACAAACTCACCCTGGAAAAACCCGGTTACGGCGTATTCGTCATGGCGCGGTTGCCGGATCGCGAGAAGCTATTCAAATGGGTCGGTCCGATTGGCCCGGACGACTGGATCATGCTGGCCAAGGCTGACAGCAAGATCACCCTCGAAAACTTGAATGACGCGCGCAAGTACAAGATCGGCGCCTACAAGGGCGACGCCATCGCCGAGACGCTGGCCAAGCAAGGCCTCAACCCGATCGTTGTGCTGCGTGATCAGGACAACGCGAAAAAACTGGTCAACGGCCAGATCGACCTGTGGGCCACCGGTGATCCTGCCGGGCGGTATCTGGCGCGGCAGGATGGTGTAACCGGACTCAAGACCGTGCTGCGATTCAACAGTGCCGAGCTGTACCTGGCGTTGAACAGGAACGTGCCGGACGAAACCGTCGCCAAGCTGCAAGCCGCGCTGGATCAGCTACGCAAGGAAGGAGTGGTGGACGACATCATGGCGCGGTATCTGTAATCATCACCTCGATATAACCTGAAACGGAGCGGCATACACAGCTCTCGTGAACACGTTATTCAGTGATGCCCTTGTCAGGCTCTGTTGTGCGGAGCCGACGCCGATAATGCACAGTGCATGTGCGCCGCTTTGTGGCCCGATTTCAGTATTGATATAAGCGTCTTCAGCGCTGATGGCGATGCTGTAATTGTCGAAAGCTTTGCAGTCCCTGGCGTTACGGACTGTTTTGTAGCGATAGAAGGGCGCTTCGAGGGAGAACCTGAAGTCCCAGGTAGGTAATACAATCTGCCCATCCGCATTTTGCGTTCTATGAACGTATGACCTGAGCTTCCAAGGCTCCGTGACAGTCAACTCGACCGGCTCCAACGAGCAGTCCACGCCATCGCTGGTGAAAACACCGTCAATAAAGCACTTGTGCAGGAAGTTGGCAGAGTAGCTGTAGTTGAAACGGGCGGCCGTGCAAGACGTCGATTGCTCACAGCCGGGCGGCGCTGGTGTATTGCGCGAGGCCGCGACTTTACTGACGATGCCGGTGATTTCGTTGGTGCGGCGGTTCAGCATCGGGCTGCCGGAACTGCCAGCGTGAAGATCGCAGCTGTTTTTCATGGCCAAAGGGAACACCCCCGGGTGATCGACGAACGTTCCGGCGGTTTGTTCAGCGCAGGCGCTCAATCGAAGCCCCTGTTCGGTAAAGCCGCCCGGCGCGCCAACGTTAAGCACGTCATGGCTCTCGTCGGTTTGATGGGACGCCAGCTTGAGCGGATTGATTCCGGCCTGTATGAGCGATGCCAATGTGGCCTCGACCTCCAGCACTGCAAGATCGCTCCCGACCAGACTGCTCCATCGGGCGGTTCGGATGGCGTATTGGCGCTGACGTTTTGGCGTGTCATGAAAATAGTGGAAGGTGACGCTGGCGTTCAAAGGCAGATTGGTCCGCGCCGAACCGTACTGAAAGAATACGCAATGACCACTGGTGAGTAGATAGGCAGGGCCACTAGCACGGCCTTGCCTGTTTCGCGTGTCCAGAAGAACGGCACTACAGGATTCTCCCGACTGCAGACTGAGTCGCCCCACACCGCTCCAGAGTTCATAAAAATGCTCGCTGTTTTGCAGGGCTCTTGAAGGTGAATCGTTGACGGCACCTTCGCCCAGGTCGCGGGCCTGCACTGCGCACGTAGCTAGTAGGCCAATCAGGCCTGTGGAGCAAAGGTAGCTGAAGTATTTCATGGCCATTCCTTGGTGATGAAATTCGGGGTGAGCGCCATGGTGGCACGCGTCGGTGTGCTGACAGATATAAATAGTTATCGCGAAATGAAGTGGGCTACGAGCAATTACGGGGTGGCCGGGAGGCGGTACACCCCATCCTTGCCATGCGCCGCCGTCGCCCGATTGCCGCGCACGCTGATCATCTGCCGGATATCGATCCACTCGATCCCCTGGGCCTTGAGCTTGGGTAATTCGCGTTCCAGCACCGCCAGGGTTTGCGGATACGGATGCCCGATCATCACCGCCGAACCCTGTTTGTGCGCGAGGCTGATCGCGGTCTGCAGCTGGGTCAGGATTGCGGCTTCAGTACGTTCATCATCGAGAAACACATCCCGCGAAACGCTTGCCAGACCGATCTTCTGCGCCTGGGCTGCGGCCTCGGTCCGGGCACTGGTGCGGCTGTCGACGAAGAACTTGTGTCGTCGTTGCAAGTCCGCCATCAGCCAGGCCATAGCCGCTGGTTGTGCGGTCATGCGGCTGCCCATGTGGTTGTTGATGCCGCTGGCGTACGGGACCATTTTGAACGCGGCGTCCAGGCGTTTGTCCAGCTCCTCGACGGGCAGTTCGGGATGCCAGGCGAACGGTCCGGTGGCCGGATCCATAGGCATGTGCAGAATGACGACCTTGCCGGCGCGATGGGCTTCGCGGGCGAATTCGGTAGCGTGGGGCGTGTCGGGCATGATTGCCGTGGTCACCGGGCCGGGCAGGGCCAGCACGCGGCGATCCCGGGGCAGGTTCTGCCCCAGGTCGTCGATGATCAGACTCAGGTAGGCTTTGTGGGGCGTCGATCCGGCGGGTTCTGCGTGAGCAACACCCGCCAGACAACACAACAGCCCGATCAGCAACCGCAGAAGCATCTCAACGGCCGGACGTGATGCTCAGCCCTTTGAGCAGGCTCAGGGCCTGGGCCAATTGGTAATCATCGTCCTGTGGCATCGGCTTGGCCTTGCCGCTGGAGCCGGTCGGTTTGTCTGCGCCGCCGTTGCCGTTGCCCAGGTGACCCTGCAAGTCGGCTTCCTTGAAGTAGTCGCTGTCCTGCTCGCTGGTGATCTTGGCCTTGCGCACTTCGATGTCCGGGACGATGCCCTGGGCCTGGATGGAGCGGCCGTTCGGCGTGTAATACAACGCCGTGGTGATCTTCAATGCGCGCTCGTTGTTGAGCGGCAGAACCGTCTGTACCGAGCCCTTGCCGAAACTGGTGGTGCCCATCAGCACGGCGCGCTTCTGGTCCTGCAGGGCGCCGGCGACAATTTCCGAAGCCGAAGCGCTGCCGCCGTTGATCAGCACGACCATTGGCACGGCTTCGCTTTCGTCCTTGCCGGTGGCAGAGAAGCGCAGTTCGGAGTTGGCGATACGGCCCTTGGTGTACACGATCAGGCCCTTGGTGATGAAGTGGTCGACCACTTCGACCGCCGCCTGCAACACTCCGCCCGGGTTGTTGCGCAGGTCGAGAATGATGCCCTTGAGCTTCTTGCCGTTCTCCTTGCGCAGCTTGGCCAGGGCCTTGGAAACCTCTTCGCCGGTCTTGACCTGGAACTGGGTGATGCGGATATAGCCGTAGCCCGACTCCAGCAACTGGCTCTTCACGCTCTTCACCTGAATGACGGCGCGGGTCAGGGTCACGTCGAACGGTGCGCCGCCGTCGCGCACCAGGGTCAGGGTGATTTTCTGGCCGATCTTGCCGCGCATTTTGTCCACGGCTTCGGTCATGCTCTGGCCACGGGTCGGCTGGCCGTTGATCTTGACGATGAAGTCACCGGCCTGGATGCCGGCCTTGGAGGCCGGGGTGTCATCGATGGGCGAAACCACCTTGATGAGGCCGTCTTCGGCGCCGACTTCGATACCCAGGCCACCGAATTCCCCGCTGGTGCTTTCCTGCAACTCGGCGAAATCTTCAGGGCCGAGGTAGGCCGAATGCGGATCGAGGTTGCTGAGCATGCCCTTGATGGCGTTTTCCAGCAGAGTCTTGTCGTCCACCGGTTCGACATAAGCGGCTTTGATCCGGTCCATCACCTCGGCAAAGGTGCGCAACTCATCCAGCGGCAGTGGCGCCTTGGTGGTCGCAGCAGTGCCTGCAGGCGCAACCGCCGGGGCTGGTTGAGCGGCAAACGCCAGAGGCGCGCCGATCACCAGGGCGATCGTCAGGGCCAGCGAGGTAAGGCGGGACAAATACAGCATGTCGAACGAACTCCTGAATTAGGCGACGCGCCTATCCTTGCGCGTGGCACCATTGCGCGGGGTCACTCGGGTGACCCAGCTGACGAATTGCGAAATACAGCGCTGGTGTGTCCTGCCCGCCACTGTTACCGACAGTGGAAATAGGCTCACCGGCTTTTACAACGTCACCCGCAGACTTGAGCAGCGTCTGGTTGTGACCGTACAGACTCAGATAACCATTGCCGTGGTCGAGAATCACCAGCAACCCGGCGCCACGCAACCAGTCGGCGAACACCACGCGACCACCGTGTACGGCACGCACCGCACTGCCGGCAGACGCGCCGATCATCACGCCGTCCCACTTGGTCCGGGCATCGTCCCCACGGCTTTCACCGAAACGCGCCAGCAGTCGACCGTCGACAGGCCAGGGAAGTTTGCCGCGGGTTGACGCAAACGGGCCGCCAAAGGTCTCGCCGGAACTGGAAACCAGTGCGCCTGGTGTCGATCTGACCGGTTTGCGTGGGGCATCGTCGCTGGCATCTGCCAGCGCCTGGGCCTCACGCAAGCGCTTTTTTTCGGCTTCCTGCTGGGCAATCAGCGCTTTTTGCCGCGCTTCTTCTGCCTCACGGGCCTGGCGGGCCAGAGTTTCTTCAATGGTTTTAAGGACTTTAGACAGGTCTGCCTGATCCTGCTCGCGAGCCGCCAGTTTCTGATCGCGAGCCTTTACGTCGTCATTGAGTTTGGCCAGGACTTTCTGGCGCTCCTGGCGAACTTTCTCGAGTTCGCCACGCTGGGTATCGAGGCTGCTTTGCTGCACCAGCAATTGCGCCTGTTGCATGGCGATGTCTTTCTCGACGTTTGACAGTTGGCGCAGGGTTTCGTTGAAATTCTTCAGCTGCTCCAGGCGAGCCTGGCTCAGGTAGTCGTAATAGGTGAGGGTACGGGCGAACTTTTCCGGATTTTGCTGGTTGAGCAGCAGCTTGAGGTATTCCTGACGACCGTTCTGGTAGGCCGCCCGGGCCTGCATGGCGATCAGTCGTTGCTGTTCAGTGCGCGCGCTCTGGAGTTTTTTTTTCTCTGCATCGAGGCGCTGTAGCTCGGCTTCGCTTTTCTTCAGCTCTTTTTGCAGGGCTTCGACCTGCTTTTCGAGCTTGCCCATCTCGGTTTCGGTGCCCTTGAGCTCTTTCTGCACACCGGATTTCTCTTCCTGCAGCTTGCCCAGCAGTTTCTTCAACTCGGCAATGTCCTGACGCGTGGCGTCCAGCTGCTGTTGGGTGTCTGCGCGCTCGTCAGCAAAGGCCGGTTGGAGCAGGCATGTCAAGGCTAGGGCTATCAGGACGCGAAGCATAGGGGCGGGCGGCACCAGGGAAAGGGACAGCCTAGTATGCCCGCCATGGGCGGCAAAAAAAATGCCCATTTCTGACTGTGTGATAACTGGAGTGGGATACAGGGGAAATTAGTCTTCGAAACCACCACAAACCACTGTGGGAGCGAGCTTGCTCGCGATGGCGTCCGATCATTCCACATAGATGTTGGCTGTCAGATTGCTATCGCGAGCAATCGAGCGTCGACCGGCTGCTCCCACAGGTTTTGTGGCGTTTTGGAGATCCAATCAGACCAGAATCGAAGTCCCGGTCATTTCCGCCGGTTGCTCAAGGCCCAGCAGCTTCAGCATGGTTGGCGCCACGTCCGCCAGCACACCGCCTTCGCGAACCTTCAGGTCGCGCTTGCCGACATAGATGAACGGCACCGGCTCGGTGGTGTGCGCAGTGTGTGCCTGGCCAGTGGTTGCGTCGGACATTTGCTCGACGTTGCCGTGGTCAGCGGTGATCAGCGCTTCGCCGCCGACTTTTTCCAGCGCCTCGACGATACGGCCGACACAGGTGTCCAGGCATTCAACGGCCTTGACCGCCGCTTCGAATACGCCGCTGTGGCCGACCATGTCGCCGTTGGCGTAGTTGACCACGATCACGTCGTAACGCTGGTTTTCGATAGCATCGACGATGCGGTCGGTGACTTCTGGTGCGCTCATCTCCGGCTGCAAGTCGTAGGTGGCGACTTTCGGCGACGGTATCAGGATGCGTTCTTCGCCCGGGAACGGTTCTTCGCGGCCGCCCGAGAAAAAGAAGGTCACGTGGGCATATTTTTCGGTTTCGGCGATACGCAGCTGGGTCTTGCCGTTTTTCGCCAGGTAGTCGCCCAGCACGTTTTCCAGGCTGCCGGCAGCGAAAGCCGACGGCGCAGGGATGCTGGCGGCGTATTGGGTCAGCATGACGAAGCCGGCCAGTTTCGGCTGGCGGGCACGCTCGAACTCACTGAAGTTGTCTTCGACGAATACGCGGGTCAGCTCGCGGGCGCGGTCGGCGCGGAAGTTCATGAACACCACGGCATCGCCGTCTTCGACTTTCACCGGCTCGCCGATGGAGGTGGCCTTGACGAATTCGTCGCTCTCGCCGCGCTCGTAGGCCGCTAGCAGGCCTTCCTGAGCGGTGGCGGCGTTGAATTCGCCCTGGCCATCGACAATCAGGTTGTAGGCTTGGGACACGCGATCCCAACGGTTGTCGCGGTCCATGGCGTAGTAACGACCGATCAGGCTGGCGATCCGGCCTTTGCCCAGGGCCTGGAAGGTCGCGTCGAGCAGTTCGATCGACGACTGCGCGCTTTTTGGCGGCGTATCGCGGCCATCGAGGAAGGCGTGCAGGTAGATTTTTTCGGCGCCACGCTTGGCAGCCAGTTCGGCCATGGCGACCAGGTGATCCTGGTGGCTATGCACGCCGCCATCGGACAGCAGGCCCATGAAATGCACGGCTTTGCCGGCGGCGATGGCTTTGTCCACGGCGGCGCAGATGGTCGGGTTCTCGAAGAACTCGCCGTCGCGGATCGACTTGGTGACGCGCGTGAAGTCCTGGTACACCACGCGACCGGCGCCGAGGTTCATGTGGCCGACTTCGGAGTTGCCCATCTGGCCATCCGGCAGTCCGACGTCCATGCCGCTGCCCGAGATCAGGCCGTTCGGCACCGTGGCCCACAGACGATCCAGTACAGGCTTCTTCGCCGCAAAAATGGCGTTGGATTCGGGATTGTCGCTGTGACCGAAGCCGTCGAGAATCATCAGGACCAAAGGTTTAGGCGTGGTAGTCATGGAATCCACTCGTGGCTGAGGTAAAAGGGGTAATGGAAAAAGGAGTCGCAGTTTAAAGCGAAGTTCCTGCCACGTCACCGCCGGACGGGGTTTGGCCCACCATAGTGGCTGTGTATACTGGCCGACATTTTAACGCCCTGGAACCTCCTTCGATGGTTGCTCACCTGATTGAATTCGCCACTAACCACTACATTCTCGTCGGTATCTTCGTCGTATTGCTGGCGTTGCTGATTGCCTATCAAATGCAGGGCGGCGGCCGTAGCCTGAGCACCGGCGAACTGACCGGCCTGGTCAACAAGGACGCAGGCGTTGTGATCGACATTCGTCCAACCAAGGATTTCGCCGCCGGTCACATTGTCGGTGCGCTGAACATTCCCCAGGACAAACTGGCCGCCCGCGTTGGCGAACTGGAAAAGCACAAGGCCAAGACCATCATCCTGGTCGACGCCATGGGCCAGACCGCCGGCACCCACGCCCGCGAACTGATGAAATCCGGCTTCACCGCCGCCAAGCTGTCCGGCGGTATCTCCAGCTGGAAAGCCGACAATCTGCCGCTGGTGAAGTGATATGAGTAGCGTCGTCGTCTATTCCAGCGATTACTGCCCTTACTGCTCGCGAGCCAAGTACCTGCTCGAGAACAAAGGCGTGGCCTTCGAAGAGATCAAGGTCGATGGCAAGCCGCAGGTGCGCGCTGCGATGGCCCAGAAGGCCGGGCGTACGTCCGTGCCGCAAATCTGGATCGGCAGCACCCACGTGGGCGGTTGTGATGATTTGTTCGCTCTGGAGCGTGCCGGCAAGCTCGACGCGCTGCTCAAGGCCTGACGGTAATACCCCAAACAAGCAAACCTAAAAGAACCCTGGATCAAGAAGGATCTGCGATGACTGACCAACAGAACACTGCTGCGACCGAAGAAGAAACTGCACCGCAATTCTCCTTGCAGCGCATTTATGTGCGTGACCTGTCCTTCGAAGCTCCGAAAAGCCCGGCGATCTTCCGCCAGCAGTGGGAGCCGAGCGTCGGTCTGGATCTGAACACCCGTCAGAAGACGCTGGAAGCCGACTTCCACGAAGTCGTACTGACCCTGTCGGTTACCGTGAAAAACGGTGACGAAGTGGCGTTCATCGCTGAAGTGCAGCAGGCCGGGATCTTCCTGATCAAGAACCTGGACGCCGCTTCGATGAGTCATACCCTGGGTGCGTTCTGCCCGAACATCCTGTTCCCGTACGCTCGCGAAACCCTGGACAGCCTGGTGACCCGTGGTTCGTTCCCGGCGCTGATGCTGGCTCCGGTGAACTTCGATGCGCTGTACGCGCAAGAGCTGCAACGCATGCAGGATTCGGGCGACGCTCCGACCGTTCAATAAAAGCGTTTCAATACTGTGGGAGCGAGCTTGCTCGCGATGAGGTCACCAGCTTCAACATCAATGTTGACTGATGCGCCGCCATCGCGAGCAAGCTCGCTCCCACATTTTTTTATGCGGTGTTATTTGAAGTCGTTCTGGCGCCAGGCTTCGTACACGGCCACCGCCACGGTATTGGACAGGTTCAGGCTGCGGCAGCCCTCGCGCATCGGCAGGCGCAGACGTTGTTCGGCCGGCAGTGCATCGAGCACTTCAGCCGGCAAGCCCCGGCTTTCCGGGCCGAACAGGAACGCATCGCCCGGGGCGAAGCTGGCATCGTGAAACGGCCGCGAACCCTTGGTAGTGAAGGCGAACAGTCGCGGATGGCCGAGGCTTTCCAGGCAGCTGGCAAGGTCCGCGTGGCGTTGCAGGGTGGCATACTCGTGGTAATCGAGGCCGGCCCGGCGCAGGCGCTTGTCGTCCATTTCGAAGCCCAGCGGCTCGATCAAATGCAGGTGGCAGCCACTGTTGGCGCACAGCCTGATAACGTTGCCGGTATTCGGCGGAATTTCTGGTTGGAAAAGGATGACGTGAAACATGCACGGCTCCGAAGGCAAAGATGACGCGCATTCTACGCCGCCGGAAGGTGTGCGTTCGAAACTATTCCTGCGGGTAATGGGCTCGCTGGCGATTGTCGGGGTGATGGTCGGGATGATGATCGGTCGCCTGACCACGCCGGACCCCAGCCAGTTGCAGCAGGTTGAGGTGACGAACGACGGGTTGGTGGTGTGGTTCAACAACGAACCCAATATCCACGGCGAGATGGTCGATGGCAGTGTCGCGCTGCTGTTTGGCGCCGAGGGCAAGGCGCAGAAAGGCCAGCTCAAGCTCGGCGACAAGGACGTGAACTGGCGGGTACGTTTGAGCGATGGGGGGTTGTTGCTGACACTGGTGGCGGCCCGGCCCCTGCAGGGCGAGTGGGCCGGTAGCGAGGTCGATGACCGCTGGCGGCTGGAGATCCATCTCCGGGAGCAATAAAAGAGGGGAATCCCCGGCCTGCCTGTACCAAGGTCCCCGAAACCGGGTGGGTGAAGTGATTCACTTGAAAGGGTTATTGCAGGGGGCGCGCCAGGTTTTAACAAGTTGAAACAGAAATCTGCGTATAAACGCTGAAAGCCCCGTAATCCGGGGGTTTCGTGTTTTTTCGATAAAGGTTCGATAGCGAATGCAGGCGGGGATTCGGAGCTGTCTTTGTGCGCGATTGCGGTTCACGGTGCATTGCGGCGGTGCATGGATCACCCAAAAAGCATCGTCGGAACGCCGCCCGGAGCAAGCTCGCTCCCACAGGGTTCGATGGTGTCTACACGATAGTGATAGCACCGAAAATCCACTGTGGGAGCGAGCTTGCTCGCGATTGGGCCTAACGATCAGCGAAGTACTAAAGGCTGCTTAGCCCTCATCCCCCTCATCATCATCCCCACCATCCACCTTCATCCCCAATTCCTTGATCTTGCGGGTCAGGGTATTGCGCCCCCAGCCCAGCAAGACGGCGGCATCGCGGCGGCGGCCGGCGGTGTGTTTGAGTGCGGTCTCGATCATGATCCGCTCGAAGGCCGGCACGGCGCTGTCGAGCAGGCTCGACTGGCCGCGGGCCAGCGCCTGGTCGGCCCACTGGCGCAGAGCCTGTTCCCAGTTGGTCACGGGCGCCGAATCCTGCGGCAGGCTCAGCAGCTCAGGCGGCAGGTCGCCGATGTGCACTTCGCGACCCGATGCCATCACCGTGATCCAGCGGCAGGTGTTCTCCAGCTGCCGCACGTTGCCGGGCCACGGCAGGTTCTTCAGGTATTCCTCGGTTTCGCTTTTCAGCAGCTTCGGCTCGACGGCCAGTTCCTGGGCGGCGCGGCCGAGGAAGTGTTTGGCCAGGGTCGGGATGTCTTCGCGACGGTCCGACAGGCGCGGGATGTGGATGCGGATCACGTTGAGGCGATGGAACAAGTCCTCACGGAATTTTCCGGCATGCACCAGGGTTTCCAGATTCTGGTGAGTCGCGGCGATGATGCGCACATCGACCTTCACCGGCACATGACCGCCGACGCGGTAAAACTCGCCATCAGCCAGTACGCGAAGCAAGCGGGTCTGGGTGTCGGCCGGCATGTCGCCGATTTCATCGAGGAACAGCGTGCCGCCGTCAGCCTGTTCGAAGCGCCCGCGACGCAGGTTGGCCGCGCCAGTGAACGCGCCTTTCTCGTGGCCGAACAGTTCGGATTCCATGAGGTCTTTGGGGATCGCCGCCATGTTCAGCGCGATGAACGGCGACGCTGCCCGCGGGCTGTGGCGGTGCAGGGCGTGGGCCACCAGCTCTTTACCGGTACCGGATTCGCCGTTGATCAGTACGGTGATGTTGGAGTGGCTCAAGCGTCCGATGGCGCGAAACACTTCCTGCATCGCCGGCGCTTCGCCGATGATTTCCGGGGTGCGGGTCAGGGTCGGGGCGACTTCCAGGCCTTGTTGTTCCTGGGCGTGCTGGTTGGCGCGTTTGACCAGGGAAACCGCTTCGTCGACGTCGAACGGCTTGGGCAGGTACTCGAAAGCGCCGCCCTGATAGGACGCGACAGCGCTGTCCAGATCGGAGTGAGCGGTCATGATGATGACCGGCAGTCGCGGGTGCTGCTCGCGAATCCGCGCCAGAAGCTCCAGGCCGCTGGCGCCGGGCATGCGGATGTCGGAAATGATCACGTCCGGCTGCTGGCGCGCCAGGCGGCTCATCACACCGTCGGCGCTGTCGAAGCTTTGCGTGGTCATGCCTTCCTGCTGCAGGGCTTTTTCAAGGACCCAACGGATAGAACGGTCGTCATCGACGATCCACACGGTTTCACTACGGCTCATGTCGATGTGGCTCCTTGTTCCAGTGGCAGAAAGATCGAGAAGGTGGTGTGGCCGGGGTGGCTGTCACATTCGATCAGGCCCTGGTGCTGGCTGATGATGTTCTGGGTAATGGCCAGGCCGAGTCCGGTACCGTCTGGACGACCACTGACCATGGGAAAGAAAATGGTTTCCTGAAGTTCTGCAGGGATGCCCGGACCGTTGTCGATGATCTCGATCTTGGTCACCAGGCGATGACGGACATGGCCGATGGTGAACTGGCGCATGGCGCGGGTGCGCAGGCTGATGCGACCCAGGCGCAGTTCGTTCTGGCTGCTGATGGCCTGCATGGCATTGCGCACGATGTTCAGCACGGCCTGAATCATTTGCTCGCGGTCGATCAGGACGTCGGGGATGCTTGGGTCGTAGTCGCGCACCAAGGTGATGCAGCCCTGGCTTTCGGCCTCCACCAGATGGCAGACACGCTCAAGCACTTCGTGGACATTGCACATGGCCAGCGACGGCAACTTGTTGGAGCCGAGCATGCGGTCCACCAGATTACGCAGGCGGTCGGCTTCTTCGATGATGACGTTGGTGTAGTCGCGCAGGCTTTCTTCCGGCAGTTCCCGAGCCAGCAGTTGTGCCGCGCCGCGAATCCCGCCCAAAGGGTTCTTGATTTCATGGGCCAGGCCGCGCACCAGCATCTTGCTGGTCTCCTGCTTGGAAAGCTGTGCTTCTTCCTTGGTGATCCGCAGCAAGCGGTCACGAGGGTGGACTTCGAGCAGCAGCATGGTGTCGCCATTGCTCAGAATCGGCGTTACCGCGTAGTCGACGGTCAGGGTCTGGCCGGTGAGGGCGGTAAGCATGGCTTCGCGTTTGGTGAACGGGTGCGCTTGTTCGACGGCCTGGCGCAACGAATTCAGCGCTTCGGTCGACTCGGTAAACAACTCACTGATGAACTGCCCATGGCTGCGTTGACCGCTGATGGCCAGCAGCATCTCCGCCGCCGGGTTCATGTACTCGAGGCGCAGTTCGGCGTCGAGCAGGATGGTGGCAGTGGTGAGGTTGTCGAGTAGCAAGCGGTGGAGTGCGTCGCTAATGGTCATCGGGACCTCTTTTAGGGCAGAGCATGCGCAAGAAAAAAGCGCTGGTACGGGCAAAATGCAAAAACCAAACCAAGGCTCCGAAAAGAAGCGTTCAGCGCCTGAAACGGGCGTTTGACGCTCGTTTGCGTGGCGCTTTGCCAGCTTTCGCGAGTACTTTCGAACCAAAATGGGTTGGAATGTGAGTACGGTGCAAGCAATTGCACCAATATAGTGCGCAAACCCGTACGAGGTTAGAAAAGTCTCAGGAAAGGATTTTTTCTTCGTCGGGTTTGGGCTGGTCGGTGAAAACCCGATTGCCTTGAGCGTCGACATACATGAAGACCTCTGCCGAGGCGGGCGGGGCGATCAGGCAGGCGATCAACAGCCAGGTCTTCAGGGCTTGCGCACTCGCTGTACGGAGAATGTCACCGCAGGGCTTTGCTGGACGACTTTTTTGCCATCGATCACTTGCACGGCGAGGCTGTGTTCACCGCGATCGATGTTCACCAGTTGCAGTGTCGGCACGTTGCCTGGCTGGCCGTAGGGCTGACCGTCCAGCAGCAGGCGCAACAGGTGGGGGGCTTGCAGACGTGGCTTGATCAGTACTGTTACGGCGAACGTGCCGTTGTTGGCGCGCAGGGCTTCTGTGGTGGGCAGGCCTGTCAGCTCCAGTACTTCATAGGACTTGTGGGGCTGTTCATTGCGAGCGGCTTGAGCAGCCGGTGCGACTTCACCGGGAGGCTGGCGCTCGAAGCTGTTAAGGGGCGGCAATTCGACCGGATGGGCGCTGACGCCGTCAGGCGGTTGATTGCTGTACGCGGTGGCGCCGTTGGCGTCCGTGTACTTGTAGATCTGCGCCGTGGCGGGCAGAGCGATCAGCAGCAGAATGAAGAGAAAACCGCGACCCATGGAATTGACCGGAAACGAAAGCATTGGGTTGCAGCATAGGCCAGGCTGAGTGTTTGACCCAAGCAGGTAACATTTGAGTGTAATTTGTCGAGCTCATCCTGAGCGCAGAAACCCCCTGTAGGAGCTGGCTTGCCAGCGAAAGCGTCTGACCATTCAACATAGACGTCGACTGACATGCCGCATTCGCTGGCAAGCCAGCTCCTACAAGGTTCCATAGCGTTTTCGATATTCATTTGGCAATAAAAAAAGGCCTCCACGAAGGAGGCCTCTTTTTGTCACGCCGCGTGTCGCGGCGCTACCGGATCAGCAGCTGTAGTACAGCTCGTATTCCAGTGGGTGTACGAAGGTACGTACCTTGATTTCTTCTTCGCTTTTCAGGGCGATGTAAGCGTCGATGAAGTCGTCGCTGAAAACGCCGCCTTTGGTCAGGAACGCACGACCTTTGTCCAGCTCTTCCAGGGCTTCTTTCAGACTGCCGCAAACTTGTGGGATCTCTTTGGCCTCTTCAGGCGGCAGGTCGTACAGGTTTTTGTCAGCGGCATCGCCAGGGTGGATCTTGTTCTGGATGCCGTCCAGGCCAGCCATCAGCAGTGCGGCGAAGCACAGGTACGGGTTGGCAGCCGGGTCCGGGAAGCGCGCTTCGATACGGCGGGCTTTCGGGCTCGACACGTAAGGAATGCGGATCGAAGCGGAACGGTTGCGCGCCGAGTAGGCCAGCATTACCGGAGCTTCGAAGCCTGGAACCAGACGCTTGTAGGAGTTGGTCGCCGGGTTGGTGAAGCCGTTCAGGGCCTTACCGTGCTTGATGATGCCGCCGATGAAGTACAGGGCGGTGTCGGACAGGCCGGCATAACCTTCGCCTGCGAAGGTGTTCTTGCCATCTTTCCAGATGGACATGTGCACGTGCATACCCGAGCCGTTGTCGCCGTACAGCGGCTTAGGCATGAAGGTAGCGGTGCGGCCGTAGGCATCGGCTACGTTGTGCACAACGTATTTCAGGGTTTGGGTTTCGTCGGCTTTCTTCACCAGGGTGTTGAACTTGACGCCGATTTCGTTCTGGCCGGCAGTTGCCACTTCGTGGTGGTGAACTTCGACGGTCAGGCCCATTTCTTCCAGTGCGTTGCACATGGAGGTACGGATTTCGTGGTCGTGGTCGAACGGTGGAACCGGGAAGTAGCCGCCTTTGACGCCTGGACGGTGGCCTTTGTTGCCGCCTTCGATGTCCTGGTCGGACATCCACGAACCTTGTTCAGAGTAGATCTTGAACATGGAGCCGGAAATGTCGGACTTGAACTTCACCTGGTCGAAGATGAAGAACTCTGGCTCTGGACCGGCGTATACGGTGTCACCGATAGCGGTGGCTTTCAGGTGCTCTTCGGCGCGCTTGGCGATCGCACGTGGGTCGCGATCGTAGCCTTGCATGCTCGAAGGCTCGATGATGTCGCAGACCAGGATCAGGGTCGGTTCTTCGGTGAATGGATCCAGTACAGCGGTGGAGTCGTCCGGCATCAGGATCATGTCGGAAGCTTCGATGCCTTTCCAGCCAGCGATGGAGGAGCCGTCGAACATTTTGCCGACTTCGAAGAAGTCGTCATCCAGCGCATCGCGAGCCGGCATGGTCACGTGGTGCTGAGTGCCTTTGGTGTCCGTGAAGCGCAGATCAATCCACTTGACGTCATGATCTTTGATGAGTTGAACCGACTTCGACATAGTGTCCTCCGGGTGGCTTCGGGCTAGTAATGGATGCCCTTATAATGTGGGTGATGCCGGCGCGAATACTCTGCCAAGGCAACCTGCCTCACAAGGGAGCAAATTGCATGCCAGTGCCCCACCATGGGTTTTTTGCCCCAAATTCACGCTTGTGAGGTTGTTTTACGCTTTAAAGCAGAAAATAGCGCCCTGTAATGTGGCGTCAAATCCAATAAGTGACCTGTTTTGGTGCGTGCAAAACCTTCTACACATTAACTGGTTAAACCTTGAGCAATTTCCGCTATAATCCGCGCCCCCCTTTTTCGGCAGGCCCTGCGCGCGCTGTTTCCATGAAATTAATCGTAAAAGTCTTCCCCGAGATCACCATCAAGAGCCGACCTGTCCGGACGAAATTTATCCGCCAGTTGGCCAAAAACATCCGCGCCGTGCTCCGTGATCTGGACCCGGCCGTGGTGGTGAACGGCGTGTGGGACAATCTCGAGCTGGAAACCCGCGTCACCGACCCGAAAGCCTTGAAAGAGATGGGTGAGCGCCTGACCTGCATGCCGGGCATCGCGCACTTTCTGCAGGTCGACGAGTACTCGCTGGGCGACTTCGACGACATCACCGAAAAGTGCAAATACCACTACGGCGATGCGCTGGCCGGGAAGATTTTCTCGGTGCGCTGCAAACGTGCGGGCAAGCACCCGTTCAGCTCGATGGATGTCGAAAAATACGTCGGCAGCAAGCTGCGTCGCGAGTGCGGCGCTGCCGGGATCGACCTGAAAAAGCCTGAAATCGAAGTCCGCATCGAAATTCGCGACCAACGGTTGTTCGTGATCCACAGCCAGCACAACGGCATCGGCGGATATCCGCTGGGCGCCCTGGAACAGACCCTGGTGCTGATGTCCGGTGGTTTCGATTCCACCGTGGCGGCCTACCAGATCATGCGCCGCGGCCTGATGGCGCATTTCTGCTTCTTCAATCTGGGCGGACGTGCCCATGAACTGGGCGTCATGGAAGTCGCGCATTTCATCTGGAAGAAGTACGGCAGCTCCCAGCG
Organism: Pseudomonas sp. A-B-19; assembly: GCF_019947515.1. Classification (NCBI taxonomy): domain Bacteria; kingdom Pseudomonadati; phylum Pseudomonadota; class Gammaproteobacteria; order Pseudomonadales; family Pseudomonadaceae; genus Pseudomonas; species Pseudomonas sp. A-B-19. The sequence goes on along the minus strand of NZ_JAGYGN010000002.1, from coordinate 252,075 downwards.
CGTGCTATTTGTCAGTGTGCCGTTCGAAGAAGTGCTGGGCGAAATTCTCGGTAAAGTCGATAACAGTCATATGGGCGTAGTATTGAAGCGTATGATGTTGCGCGCTTCCTCCCGAATTGCCGATCGACTGCACATCGACGCACTGGTCACCGGTGAGGCGATTTCCCAGGTGTCGAGCCAGACATTGCCGAACCTGAGCGTGATCGACTGTGTGACCGACAAGCTGGTGCTGCGTCCGCTGATCGCCAGCCACAAGCAGGACATCATCGACTTGGCCAACGAAATCGGTACCGCCGATTTCGCCCGGCACATGCCGGAGTACTGCGGCGTCATCTCGGTCAATCCGAAGACCGCGGCCAAGCGCTACCGCGTCGAGCATGAAGAGAAAGAATTCGATATGGCGGTACTCGAGCGTGCGCTCGAAAACGCCAAGCTGGTGCCGATCGATCGCGTGATCGACGAATTGGGCCAGGACTTGCAGATTGAAGAAGTCAGCGAAGCGCTGGCCGGTCAGATCGTCATCGACATCCGTCACCCGGATGTCGCTGAAGACGACCCGCTGGAACTTGCTGGCATCGAGGTACAAACGATGCCGTTTTATGCAGTGAACGCTCGTTTCAAGGAACTGGACCCTACTCGCCAGTACCTGCTGTATTGCGACAAAGGCGTGATGAGTCGCCTGCATGCCCACCATTTGCTCAGTGAGGGGCATGCCAATGTGCGCGTTTATCGACCGAGCTAAGTGCCCGGGGCTGTTTGCCTGTGGCCTGCGTCACCGGCCCCCCGATGCCACCGTCAAGCTGTAACGGCTTTCACGGACGCTACTGTTAATCGCTGCCAAGACTTGTCAGCACACCGAATCCTCTGATCGAGATACACAAGTGATCGAAAATCTACGCAACATCGCCATCATTGCCCACGTTGACCATGGTAAGACCACCCTGGTAGACAAACTCCTGCGTCAATCCGGCACCCTGGAGCGCAACGAGCTCAACGACGAGCGCGTGATGGACTCCAACGACCAGGAAAAAGAGCGCGGTATTACCATTCTGGCGAAAAACACCGCCATCAACTGGAACGGCTACCACATCAACATCGTGGACACCCCGGGCCACGCCGACTTCGGCGGCGAAGTTGAACGCGTAATGTCGATGGTCGACTCCGTTCTGCTGCTGGTTGACGCTCAAGACGGCCCTATGCCGCAAACCCGTTTCGTGACCAAGAAGGCTTTCGAAGCCGGCCTGCGTCCGATCGTGTGCATCAACAAGGTTGACCGTCCAGGCGCGCGTCCGGACTGGGTTCTGGACCAGATCTTCGACCTGTTCGACAACCTGGGTGCCACCGAAGAACAGCTGGACTTCAAAGTCGTCTACGCCTCGGCCCTGAACGGTATTGCCGGTCTGGACCACACCGAAATGGCTGAAGACATGACCCCGCTGTACCAGTCGATCGTCGACAACGTACCAGCGCCGAAAGTCGACCGTGACGGTCCGTTCCAGATGCAGATCTCCGCACTGGACTACAACAGCTTCCTGGGTGTTATCGGCGTTGGCCGTATCGCTCGTGGTCGCATCAAGCCGAACTCCCCGGTTGTGGCTATCGGCGCCGACGGCAAGAAGCGTAACGGTCGTATCCTGAAGCTGATGGGTCACCACGGTCTGCACCGTGTAGACGTTGAAGAAGCTGCAGCAGGCGACATCGTGTGCATCAGCGGTATGGACTCGCTGTTCATCTCCGACACCCTGTGCCACCCGGACACCGTTGAAGCGATGAAGCCGTTGACCGTCGACGAGCCAACCGTTTCCATGACCTTCCAGGTAAACGACTCGCCATTCTGCGGTAAAGAAGGCAAGTTCGTGACTTCCCGTAACATCAAGGAACGTCTGGACAAAGAGCTGCTGTACAACGTTGCACTGCGCGTTGAAGAAGGCGACTCGGCTGACAAGTTCAAGGTTTCCGGCCGTGGCGAACTGCACCTTTCGGTACTGATCGAAACCATGCGTCGCGAAGGCTTCGAAATGGCTGTAGGCCGTCCGGAAGTGATCATCCGTCTGGTTGACGGCGTGAAGCACGAACCGTTCGAAAACGTCACCATCGACACCCCTGAAGAATCCCAGGGCAAGGTGATGGAAGAGATGGGCCTGCGTAAGGGCGACCTGACCAACATGGTGCCGGATGGCAAGGGCCGTGTACGTCTGGAATACAACATCCCTGCTCGCGGTCTGATCGGTTTCCGTAACCAGTTCCTGACCCTGACCAACGGTGCTGGCATCCTGACCTCGATCTTCGACCGTTACGACGTGATGAAGTCCGGCGACATGTCCGGCCGTCAGAACGGCGTTCTGGTTTCGGTTGAAACCGGCAAGGCACTGACCTACTCCCTGGAAACCCTGCAGGCGCGTGGCAAGCTGTTCGTAGAACACGGTCAGGAAATCTACAACGGTCAGATCGTTGGTCTGAACAGCCGTGACAACGACCTGGGCGTCAACCCTACCAAGGGCAAGAAGCTCGACAACATGCGTGCTTCGGGTAAAGACGAAACCATCGCCCTGGTTCCACCTGTTCGCTTCACCCTGGAACAGGCTCTGGAATTCATCCAGGACGATGAGCTGTGCGAAGTGACGCCTAAGTCCATCCGTCTTCGCAAGAAGATCCTGGACGAAAGCGAGCGTACCCGCGCTGCCAAGAAAGCCAAGGCATAAGATTTAGCCCGGCTTAACGAAAACGCCCCCGGTCGAAAGGCCGGGGGCGTTTTTGTATGTCTGGGGTTTGTGCAGTGTTTGTGCCGGCCTCATCGCGAGCAAGCTCGCTCCCACAGTGTTCGAGGTGAACCACAAATTGTGTGAACGCCACAGAACCCCTGTGGGAGCGAGCTTGCTCGCGATGAGGCCAGTACCAGCGCCGCAAATTCCGGGGGTGTCAGAACCGCTCGATACTCCGCGAACTCCGCTCGCGCTCCACTTCCTTTGGCTTGTACGCGCAATACCCCGGCCGCGGGCCGATTTTCGGGTGGTTGCGGCAGGTATCCGGGCGCTTTTCATAAATAGTGCACAGACGGCTCTTACGATCCAGGTACAGGCAATCGTTGTTGCTCATGCGCTGGAGGGTGAAGATTCCTGACTTCTGGTTGAAACGCTCGACCAAGCCTTCCTTTTGCAGGCGCTTGGCGATGTTCTTCGGCGGATCGCCCAGCTCGAACTCATCGACCACGCCGATGCGGATCAGGTCCTTGATCTTGACCTCGACGGGCAGGGTGCAGCAGCTGGACATGCACGAGCCGCACATCGGGGCAGAGTACTTGGCCCAGGTATCGAGGCGGTCGATCTCTGCGGCAGCGATCAGGTTCGGCTTCATCATCGTTTGTTACCAGCGTGTGCATCAGGGCGCGCGATAATACCGGGACTGGTGGATTTTTGAACAACCTTTCGCCAGTTTTTTTCACAGGCGGCGCAAACAACCGGAAAATAGGCACGAGCCCTGCATTGATTCAGGCACAAGACAACGCAATGTCGATCCAGCCCGCATTCAATGGAAAAACTGCCGAACCAGACTCTCTACCGCCTGTCAGACCGTCTAGGCTCAGACAACTTCAAGCTCGTTCGAGGTCTTATCGATGACTCAAGAACCAATTGTTCGCGAAGCAGAGGTGGCCGCATTCCGCGACGCCGTCTTGACCAAACTCACTTATGCAGTGGGTAAAGACCCGGATCACGCCTTCGACCATGACTGGTTCGAAGCCATTGCCCTGGCCGCCCGAGACCACATGGTCGAGCACTGGATGGACCATACGCGGCAGATCTACCGCAAAGGTCAGAAGCGCGTTTATTACCTCTCCCTGGAGTTTCTCATCGGTCGGCTGCTGTTCGACAGCCTGAGCAACCTCGGCCTGCTCGATGTGGCCCGCGAAGCTCTGACCGAACTGGGTGTCGACCTTGAGCGCATCCGTTTGCTGGAGCCCGATGCGGCCCTGGGCAACGGCGGCCTCGGGCGTCTGGCGGCGTGTTTCCTGGAAAGTATGTCGACCCTCGGCATCGCCGGTCATGGCTACGGCATCCGCTATGAGCACGGGTTGTTCCGCCAGGCGATTGTCGATGGCTGGCAGCAGGAGCAGACCGAACACTGGCTGGATTTCGGTAACCCGTGGGAGTTCGAGCGGCCGGAGGTGGTGTACCCGATCGGCTTTGGCGGCAGTGTCGAGACCGTGACCGATGAAAACGGCAAGTCCAGGCAAGTCTGGCACCCGGCGGAAACCGTGCGGGCCATTGCCTACGACACGCCGGTGGTCGGCTGGCGCGGGGCGAGTGTCAACACACTGCGTTTGTGGCGCGCCCGGGCCATGGAGGAACTGCACCTGGAGCGTTTCAACGCTGGCGACCACCTGGGTGCCGTGGCCGAAGTGGCCCGGGCCGAAAGTATCTCCCGGGTGCTGTACCCTGCGGACAGCACCGAGGCCGGCCAGGAACTGCGCCTGCGCCAGGAATACTTCTTCGTCGCGGCGTCCCTGCAGGACTTGCTGCGCCGCCATCGCAACATGCACACCTCGGTGCTGACCCTGGGCGATCACGCTTCGATCCAGCTCAACGACACTCACCCTTCGATTGCCGTGGCTGAACTGATGCGGCAACTGGTCGACGTGTATGACGTGGCGTGGGACGCAGCGTGGCAGGTCACCGTCGATACGCTTTCCTACACCAACCACACATTGCTGCCAGAAGCGCTGGAAACCTGGCCGGTCGGCTTGATGGAACGCATGTTGCCGCGGCACATGCAGATCATTTACCTGATCAACGCCCAGCACATCGACTCCCTGCGAGCCAAGGGCATCCATGATTTCGACGTGCTGCGTGCGGTGTCGCTGATCGAGGAAGACAACGGTCGTCGGGTGCGCATGGGCAACCTGGCGTTTCTCGGTTCCCATAGCATCAACGGTGTGTCCGGGTTGCACACGCAACTGATGCGCCAAACGGTGTTCTCTGAACTGCACAAGCTGTACCCGGAGCGAATCAACAACAAGACCAACGGTATTACCTTCCGCCGCTGGCTGTACCAGGCCAACCCCGAGCTGACCTCGATGCTGGTCGATACCCTCGGGCCTGAAGTGCTGGATAACCCGGAAGAGCGTTTGCTCGCCCTCGAACCGTTCGCCGAGAAAAATGCATTCCGCAAGGCATTTGCCGAGCAACGCCTGCACAGCAAGAAAGCCCTGGCGTACCTGATTCATGAGCGGCTGGGCGTCGCGGTCAACCCGGCGGCGATGTTCGACGTGCAGGTCAAGCGAATCCACGAATACAAACGCCAGTTGCTCAACCTGATGCACACCGTGGCGTTGTACCAGGCGATTCGCGCGGAACCGGAAATCGACTGGGTGCCACGGGTGAAAATCTTCGCCGGCAAGGCCGCCGCGAGTTATCACCAGGCCAAACTGATCATCAAACTGACCAACGACATCGCCAGGGTGGTGAACAACGACCCCACCGTGCGCGGTTTGCTCAAAGTGGTGTTCCTGCCCAACTACAACGTCAGCCTGGCGGAGAGCATCATCCCGGCGGCGGATTTGTCCGAGCAGATCTCCACCGCCGGTTTCGAAGCGTCAGGCACCAGCAACATGAAATTCGGCCTGAACGGTGCGCTGACCATCGGTACCCTGGACGGGGCCAACGTGGAAATGAGCGAGCGCATCGGCACCGAGCACATGTTTATCTTTGGTCTCAGCGCACAGCAGGTCGAGGCGCGCAAACAGAACCATGAGTTCAATGCGGCACCGGATATCGCCGCCTCCCATCGTCTCAACGATGTGCTGCAAGCGATTCGCAGCGGTGTGTTCTCACCGGATGATCCGTCCCGTTACACCAGCCTGATCGACTCGTTGGTGGATTACGACCGCTTCCTGGTCTGCGCCGACTTCGACTCGTACTGGAACGCACAGATGCGCGTTGAAGAGCATTGGCACGATTCGAACCAGTGGTGGCGTTCGGCGGTGTTGAACACGGCGCGGATGGGCTGGTTCTCGTCGGACCGGACCATTCGCGAGTACGCCACGGAGATCTGGAAGGCGCTGGAGTAGTTTTCAACCAGAACTGCGAGCAAGGCCCGGTTGTTGCCGGGCCGGATCGATATACTAGGCGCCGGATTGCCGAGCGGCAGGGATCAGCTAGATTCTGAACACTCCACAGTCCCTTGTGGGAGCGAGCTTGCTCGCGATGAGGCCATAACATTCAGCATTGATGTTGAATGTCAGTGCGCTATCGCGAGCAAGCTCGCTCCCACAGGGGTTTTGGTGTTTTCACACTAGACTGATCAGACGCTGTACCGCTTGGACTTGCCCCACGATGGGGCCGCTTAGGGATATCGACCATGCAATGGATTTTCATGCTGATCGGGCTGGTGCTCGGCTGGATACTCGACGAGTCATTCAGTGATGCACTGCTGGGTGCATTACTCGGATTGGGTATCGGCCAGGCCGTTCGCATGGCTCGCATGGACGCTCGGGCAGTTGAGCAGCGGCGCTTGCTGGAACAGGCACAGGTTGCGCTGCAAGCGTTGGAGCAACGGCTGGCGCTGCTCGAAGCATCAGGTGTCAAGGCGCCAGAAACCCGTGAACCGCTTGTCTCACCTGAAACCCTCCATGATGAAGCACCTGCCGCAGCCCCGGAATTGATCTGGGAGCTGCCGCCCGAGTTCGAGCCAATCCCCGCAGCGGCCAGCGAAATCGCCGATGCCTGGAAACCCGAGCCAACCGCTCGCGAAGCACAATCGACTATTTCCCTGCATGGCCCGAATCTCATCGACCGCGCCATCAGTCGCGCCCGCGCCTGGTTGTTTGGCGGTAATACCGTATTGCGGGTCGGCGTGGTGCTGCTGTTCCTCGGCCTGGCCTTTTTGCTGCGCTATGCCACCGAAGGCGTGGTGGTGCCGGTTGAGTTGCGCTACGCAGGCGTTGCGGCGGCAGCCCTGGGGTTACTCGGATTGGGTTGGTGGTTACGAGCGCGCAACAGCAGTTACGCGTTGATCCTGCAGGGCACCGGGGTCGCCGTGCTGTACCTGACCGTGTTTGCCGCGATGCGCCTGCATCCGCTGCTCGATCCCTCGGCGGCGTTTGGCCTGCTGGTGGCGGTGACGATCTGTTCGGCGATTCTCGCCATTACCCAGGACTCCCTGGGGCTGGCCGCCGCTGCCGCACTGGGTGGCTTCGCCGCGCCCATCCTGGCCTCCACCGGCGCCGGCAACCACGTCGCGCTGTTCAGCTACTTTGCCGTGCTCAACGCCGGCATTCTCGCCATCGCCTGGTTCAAGGCCTGGCGGCTGTTGAATGTCATCGGGTTCACCGGCACCTTCGGCATCGGTTTCGCCTGGGGCCTACGCTCCTACTCGCCGGAGCTACTCTGGAGCACCGAGCCGTTCCTGATTATGTTTTTCCTGATGTACCTGGCCATTGGTCTGTTGTACGCCCGGCGCAAGTTGATGGCGATGAGCGATGCACCGGCAGAGGGCAATCGCGAAGCGCTGCTGCAGTGGTCGGCGCGCAAGGGTGACTACGTCGACGGCACGCTGTTGTTCGGCCCGCCACTGGTGGGTTTCGGCTTGCAGTTCGCACTGGTGCAGCATCTGGAATTCGCGGCGGCGTTCAGTGCCTTGACGCTGGGCATGATTTACATGGGACTCGCCCGTTGGCTGATGGTCGGGCGCACCCTGTTGCTGGGGGAAACCTGCCTGGCCCTGGGGGTGATCTTCGCCAGTCTGGCGATTCCGCTGGGGCTCGATGCGCGCTGGACGACGGCGGCGTGGGCGGTGGAGGGCGCGGGGATCTTCTGGCTCGGTCTGCGTCAGCAAAGGCCCCTGGCCCGGGCCTTTGCCTTGCTCCTGCAACTGGGTTCGGCGCTGGTGTTTCTCAGCGAGTTGCACGGCAGCGAGAGCAGCCTGCTCGGCGGGGTGCCATTAGGCGCGCTGTTGTTGGGTGTCGCGTTGTTGTTCAGCTTCTACCAGTTACGCAAAGCCTTGCCGGAGCAGATCAGGCCTTGGGAGCTGATAGGCCTGCCAGTCCTGGCGTGCCTCGGGCTGGCGTTTCTCTATTTGCTGGCACCGCTGTTTTTCTTCAGCCACGGCACGGTGATCAGTTGGGCCCTGGCCGGGGTGCTGACGTTGTGGGTTGGCTTGCGCCTGCCATCGCGCTCGTTCGTGTTCACCGCGCTTGCTGTGCAACTGTTGGGTGGCGCGCTGTTCCTGGCGACGGGGCCGCAGTTCAGTGAAGGGGGGATCCCCTTGGCTCATGGCGGGTTCTGGGCGCCGCTGACGCTGGGGCTGGCCGCGATGGTCGGGGCTTGGCGTTTGCAGATGGGTCATTCGCTCGGAGCGTTCGAAGGGCTGAGTCTGTTGCGATTGTCCCAGGCGTTGCTGGTGTGGGGCGCAGGCTGGTGGGCGCTGGCCTGGGTCATCGAGGTGCTGCATTTCGCGTCGTTGCCGATGCAGGCGACTTTGTTGTTGGGCATCGCTGCTGCGAGTGTCGCGCTGTGGACGGTATTGGCACAGCGCCTGAGTTGGCCGTCACTGGGCGTGCTCTGCACGGTGTTGATTCCCGCTGCCGCGTTGGTACTGCTGGCGGCCTGGCTCTCGCGTTATCACCCGGCGGCCAACTTCGGCTGGCTGGCATGGGCCGCCGTGTTCGTCGTGCATTTCATGTCCCTGCGGCGTCTGGCGCCCATGCTGCCGGCGCGCGTGCTGAGTGTCGCCCATGTGCTCGGCTGTTGGCTGTTGATGGGGGTGCTGGCTCTGCAACTGCGTTACGGCTTGCTGGTGTTGTCCGAGCAATACAACGCGTGGCGCTGGTTGGGCTGGGCGATCCTGCCAAGTCTGTATCTGGTGCTGATGGCGGCACCTCGCGCGTGGCCTTGGCCGGTGTCGGCGTATTCGAGGGAATACCGTGTATACGCCGCCGCACCACTGGCGTTGCTGATGCTCGGCTGGTTCTGGCTGGCGAATGTCGCCAGTGACGGCAATGCCGAACCACTGCCCTACGTACCACTGATCAACCCGCTGGAGCTGGGCCTGTTGTTTGCGTTGTTCGGCGTCTATGTCTGGTCCCGTAGCGCCATGACACAACTGGCGGCTCGCAAGGATTACACCGCGAACGTCACGCAAGGGGTCACCGGCGCCTCGCTGTTCGTGTTCTTTACTGCGTTGGTAATGCGCACAGCGCACCATTGGAGCGGGGTGCCGTTCGAGCTGGATCTGTTGCTGGCGTCGATGCGGGTACAGGCCGGCCTGTCCATCGTCTGGACCCTGATGGCCCTGAGCCTGATGATCGGCGGCCATTTGCGTTGCCGCCGCGAGGTCTGGTTGATCGGCGCCGCCTTGATCGGCGTGGTCGTGGCCAAGCTGTTTTTTGTCGAATTGAGCAATCGCGGCGGGCTGGCGCGGATCGTGTCGTTTATTGGAGTCGGCGTGTTGCTGCTGGTGGTCGGCTATTTCGCACCGCTGCCGCCTAAGCGCGTCGACGCTGTGCCGGATACCGGGAAACCGCTCGCGGAATCCGAAGGAGTGTCATCTTGAGTCAGAAGCTGAACCTGGGTTGGCTGGGCGCTGTTGCCATGGGTGTGGTGTTATCGGCGGTTGCCCAGGAAAAACCGGCGGATTTCACCACCCAAGTGCCCTTGTCGGTATCGGGCGAAGGCCCCTGGTATCGCCTGGAACTGCCCCTGAGCGTGCAACTGAACGCACGCCAGGCCGACCTGAGGGATCTGCGGGTGTTCAACGCCGTAGGCGATGTTCAGGCTTATGCCTTGGCCCGGCAGTCGGCGCAGAGCAGTGAAACGCGCACCTTGACCGAGGTGAAAAGGTTTGCGTTGTACAACTCGGTGGACGCCACTGAAACCGCGCCGAGCTTGCGGGTGCAATCGAGCGCCAACGGCACCTTGGTCGAGGTGCAGCCCTCCAGTCAGCTGGAGGCGGGTGAGCAGGAGTTGCGCGGCTGGTTGCTCGACGCGTCCGCGATCAAGGCACCGTTGCAGCAATTGATTCTCGACTGGACCAGCGAGCGCGACGGCTTCCAGCGTTTCACAGTCGAAGCCAGCGACGATTTACAGCATTGGCAGTCCTGGGGCGAAGGGCAGGTGGCGCGCCTGAGCTTTGCCGACGAGCGGGTCGAACAGCATGAAGTCAACCTGCCGGGCCAGTCGGCGCGCTACCTGCGGTTGCTGTGGATCACACCGCATTCGGCACCGACACTGACTTCGGCGCAACTGCAAAGCGCCAATACCCACAGCCTGCCGCTGCCGTTGGTCTGGTCCCAGGCGTTGGCCGGCAGTAGCACGAAGGCGGGTGAGTACACCTGGCAGTTGCCGATGGGGTTGAATGTCGAGCGGGTGCAGGTCGAGCTGAGCCAGCCCAACAGCCTGGCGCCGGTGAACCTGGCCGGTCGGCGCGACAGCAGCCTGCCATGGCAACCGATGGGCAGCGGTTTGCTCTATCGCCTGACCCGGGACGGTCAGGACGTGGTGCAAAACGAATTGCCGTTGTCGGGGCAAATCGTCCAGCAATTGAAACTGACCGTGGACGAACGCGGCGGCGGCCTGGGTGATCAGGCGCCGATGCTGAAGTTTGCCGTGCGTGCCACGCAACTGGTGTTCCTGGCGCGCGGACCGGGGCCTTACACGCTGGTCGTGGGGAATGCGACGGCGAAGGCGGCGAACTTGCCGCTGTCGACGCTGATTCCGGATTACAGCCCGGCGAAGCTCGCGACCCTGGGGCGGGCCATGGTGGATGTCGGGGCGGTGGCGCCGAAGCCGCCGACAGATACCGCGTCTGCGCCGATCGAGACCAACTGGAAAAAAATCGGATTGTGGGCAGTGTTGTTGCTCAGTGTCTTGTTTCTGGTGGCGATGGCGTTCAGTTTGTTACGTAAACCGCCAGCCAAATCCTGAAAATGGGTGCCGCGCACCCAATCGCGAGCAAGCTCGCTCCCACAGTTGGAACGCATACCCCTGTGGGAGCGAGCTTGCTCGCGATGGCGTTCGCCCAGTCACTGAAAATGCCGAAATGACCGCAGTTCCCAGGCTCACACCCGGCCCATTTCCAACTACGCTCATCCCCGCGCATGAACTCTCTTCGGCCGATCACGTCTGATAGGAGGAAATGCGCCCCGACTCGCGCTAAACTGCGCGGGTTTTTAGCCCCCCCATTCCTCCGGAGCCTTCCATGTCCCGCGTTACCTTGAGTCGCTATTTGATTGAGCAGACCCGCAGCAACAACACTCCTGCCGATCTGCGCTTCCTGATCGAAGTGGTGGCGCGTGCCTGTAAGGAGATCAGCCACGCCGTGTCCAAAGGCGCCCTGGGTGGCGTTCTGGGCAGCATGGGCACTGAAAACGTCCAGGGCGAAGTGCAGAAAAAGCTCGACGTGATCTCCAACGAAATCCTGCTCGAAGCCAACGAATGGGGCGGTCACCTGGCCGGCATGGCGTCCGAAGAAATGGACAATGCCTACCAGATCCCGGGCAAATACCCGAAAGGTGCGTACCTGCTGGTATTCGACCCGCTGGACGGTTCGTCGAACATCGACATCAACGCGCCGGTCGGCACCATCTTTTCGGTACTGCGTTGCCCGAACGAATACCTGAGCCAGAACGAACCTTTGAATGAAAAGGCCTTCTTGCAGCCAGGCACCCAGCAAGTGGCCGCCGGTTACGCGATCTACGGTCCACAGACCATGCTGATCCTGACCCTGGGCCACGGCGTGAAAGGCTTCACCCTGGACCGTGAAATGGGCAGCTTCGTCCTGACCCACGAAGACATCACCATTCCTGAAGCCACCCAGGAATTCGCCATCAACGCGTCCAACCAGCGTCACTGGGAAGCCCCGGTACAGCGCTACGTCGGCGAATTGCTGGCAGGTGACACCGGCCCGTTGAAAAAGAACTACAACATGCGCTGGGTCGCTGCGATGGTGGCCGACGTGCACCGCATCCTGACCCGCGGTGGTCTGTTCATGTACCCACGCGACAGCCGCGAGCCTTCCAAGCCGGGCAAACTGCGCCTGATGTACGAAGCCAACCCGATGTCGTTCCTGGTGGAACAGGCGGGCGGCGCGTCCACCGACGGCCACCAGCGCATCCTCGACATCCAGCCGGAAGGCCTGCACCAGCGTGTTGCGGTGTTCCTCGGTTCGAAAGAAGAAGTTGCCCGCGTCACGGCTTACCACAAGGAATAAACCATGACTGCGCCCTGGCAGCCGTTGCTTGATTGGTGGTTCGGGAGTTCCGGGTCAGCGAGGGAAGTGGCGGCGCAGAAGGGCAAGTTGTGGTTCGGCAAGCGCGACAGCCAGGACCTCGAAGCGCGCGAGCGTTTCGGGGACTGGACCGAGCAGGCACTGGCCGGCGGATTGACCGAGTGGATGCAACATCCCGAAGGTTGGCTGGCCCTGGTGCTGTTGCTCGATCAAATCCCGCGAATGATCTTTCGCGATACTCCCAAAGCCTTTGCAGGCGATCTGCGGGCGCAGAAGCTGGTAGCCCAAGGCATTGCCGCGGATTACGACCGGCAGTTGCAGCCGATCCAGCGGGTGTTCATCTACCTGGTGTTCGAGCACAGCGAAGACCTCGCGGTGCAGAACGAAGGCGTCTCGCGCTACATCGAGCTGGTGGCGCAGCAACCGGAAATCGATCGGGCGTTGTTCAGCGATTACCTGGACTATGCCGAGCGGCATCAGAAAGTGATTGCGCAGTTTGGGCGGTTTCCGCATCGCAATGCGGTGTTGGGGCGGGAGTCGACGGCTGAGGAATTGGAGTTTCTGTCGAGGCCTGGGTCACGGTTCTGATTTTTCGTTGTTGCTGATGCCGTCTTCGCTGGCAAGCCAGCTCCTACAGTGGATCTTCGGTGCGACAAAGATCTCTGTAGGAGCTGGCTTGCCAGCGAAGAGGCCCGCAAGTCCGCCTCAGATCCGGAAACTACCCACCAACTGCTTCAACCGCGCCGCCTGCTGCTCAAGATCGGCGCACGCACGCAAGGTCGACTGCAGGTTCTCCACACCTTCCTGGTTCAGCATGTTGATCTCGGTGATGTCGACGTTGATCGACTCCACCACGGCCGTCTGTTCTTCCGTGGCGGTGGCGACCGACTGGTTCATGCCATCGATCTCACCGATGCGTTGGGTCACGCTGCCCAGGCGCTCGCCCGCCTGATTGGCGATGCCGACGCTGCTTTCGCTCTGGCGCTGGCTGTCGGTCATGATGCCCACCGCTGCCCGGGCGCCGACCTGCAGCTCTTCGATCATCGTCTGCACCTGCTGCGCCGAGTCCTGGGTGCGGTGAGCGAGGTTGCGCACCTCATCGGCCACCACCGCGAAACCACGCCCGGCTTCACCGGCTCGCGCCGCTTCAATCGCAGCGTTGAGCGCCAGTAGGTTGGTTTGCTGGGAGATGCTGGTGATCACTTCCAGAATCTGCCCGATATTGACCGTGTTGCTGTTGAGGGTTTCGATGTTGCCGCACGAGTCGCTGATCTTGGCCGAGAGTTGTTGCATCGCCGCGATGGTTCTATCCACCACTTGTTGGCCGTCTTCGGCCAGGCTGCGGGCATCGCTGGAATGTTGCGAGGCGAGGGCGGCGTTCTGGGCGATTTCCTGGGCGGCGGCCCCGAGCTGGTTGATCGCCGCGGCCACGCTGCTGGTGCGCGAGGCTTGCTGGTCGGAGTTGAACATCGACGAATTCGACGCGGCCACTACACGCAACGCCACCTCGTTGACCTGGCCGGTGGCCGAGGACACTTCGGTGATCGAGGTATGAATGCGCTCGACGAAGCGGTTGAACGACAGTCCCAGCGCGCCGAATTCGTCGTGGCCGTGGATGGTCAGGCGTTTGGTCAGGTCACCTTCACCTTCCGCGATGTCGTGCATGGCGCGGCCCATGGTCAGCAGCGGCTGCATCAGCAGGCTGATCAGCATGCCCAGCAGCGCAATGATGATCACCATGGCGATGATCGCCGAGGTACGGAATTCGCTGAGCATCGAGAACGCCGTTTCCTGGTCGAGCACCAGTGCCACGTACCAGTTCGCCGATGGCACGCCATTGACGTGGGTGAAGGAGATGAACTGGTGCTTGCCGTCGATCTCGACTTCTTTCATGCCCGGGCTGACTTTGGGCGTGTCGCTCGGATAGGCCTCGGCCAGGTTCTTGAGCACCAGCTTGCTGTCCGGGTGAATCAGGATCTTGCCGTCGGCCCCGACGATGAACGCATGACCGTGACCGCCGAAGTTCAGCGAATTGATGATTGCGCTGACGCTGGACAGGTCGATGTCGGCGCCTGCGACGCCGATCATCTGGCCCTGGTGCTGCACCGGGGTGGCCACGGTGATCACCAGTTTGCCGGAAGACGCGGCAATGTACGGTTCGGTGACGATGGTCTGTTGTGCGCTATTGGCCGCCTTGTACCAGCCACGGGCACGTGGGTCGTAGTCCGCCGCGCGGTTGCCCGCCGGGACCGAGAACATCACGCCGTCGGCGCCACCGAAGTAGCTCAGCTGGAAGTTGCCGGTGTAGGCGGGCAGGTCGATGATCCGTTTCAGGCCAACGGGAGCATTGCCATCGGCGGTGATCTGTTGGGCCATTGATTGCAGCAATTGCATGCGGCTTTCCAGCCAGGTCTGGATGTTGCTGGTGGTCAGGCTGCCGAGTTCCTGCATCGAAGCTTCGGTACTGTTGCGCAAGGTCTCGCGCTGGCGATAGTCGTTGAACAGGATGAAACAAGCGAATGCGACGGCCACCACAAGGGCGGCAGCCAGCAATATCTTGTGGCTGAACTTCATGTTTCTGGTCATGGATGAGCTACCGCAGAGGGGCTGTTCTACAAATTGGGGGAGCAAATGCCACCGACGTGGTTTTGCATTGCATTTATGTCGACTGAGCGGCGCCAAAGATTAGGCGGACTGTGTGAAAAATGACGAAATGCTCGGTAAACAAGGAAAGTGGCAGAATTTCGGCAAGAGGTAGACGAGTGGCCCGATAAATAGCCTGCCGGGTACGGAACCTCACAGGGGTTTTCTCTTCTAAGCTTCAGCTTGGCAGCCATGCCAATCCCCTACGCCCCCCGGAGTTTCACCATGTCGCTGCGTTCCATCGCCCTGCTTTCGTTTTGCGTGTTGCTGGCTGCCTGCAGCAAAGTCAATCAGGAAAACTACTCTAAGCTCTCGGCCGGCATGGCCAAGGCCGATGTGGAGACCCTGTTGGGCAAGCCCGCCGATTGTTCAGGTGCGCTCGGCATGTCCAGTTGCACCTGGGGCGACAAGAACAGCTTTATCAGCGTGCAGTTCGCCGGTGACAAAGTGCTGATGTTTTCCGGCCAAGGCCTGAAGTAAACCGGGGCGTTTGCCCGCGGGAGAAAAATAATGAAGCGGTTATTGATCATCCTTTTTGCCGGTCTGTTGTTGGCCGGCTGTGCCACGCCTGGCCAGGACCCGTTGGCCCCAAAGACTGTCAACAGCGTCAACCTCAAGCGCTACCAGGGCACCTGGTACGAGCTGGCGCGCATGCCGATGTACTTCCAGCGCGATTGTGCGCAATCGGAAGCCCATTACACGCTCAAGCCTGACGGCAACGTGACAGTGCTGAACCGCTGCCTGACGGCGCAGTGGCAATGGGAAGAGGTCAAAGGAACGGCTTATCCACAGGTACCCGGCAAGGGCGACAAGCTGTGGGTCGAGTTCGATACCTGGTTCTCCAGGCTGATCCCGGGTACGGCGAAGGGCGAATACTGGGTGCTGTACGTCAGCGATGACTACAAGACCGCCATTGTCGGGGATCCGAGCCGGAAGTATTTGTGGCTGTTGTCGCGCACGCCGAACGTGAACGGTGTGGTGCGTGAGGAGCTGCTGAGCAAGGCACGTCAACAGGGTTACGACACCACGCGGCTGATCTGGCGGGCGTCGGAACAGCAGATGGCCGAGACGTCCAACTGATCACGCATACCCTGTAGGAGCTGGCTTGCCAGCGAAGGCGGCCTGTCAGTCAACATGAATGTTGAAGCTGATGGCCTCTTCGCTGGCAAGCCAGCTCCTACAAGGTTTTTTGTCAGCCCAGGAGATCGCGCAGGACTTGGGTAAAGGCGCGGCTGCTTTCTTCCTCGTCCGCATGCCGCCCGTCACGCACCACCCACTGGCCATTCACCAGCACATCCCGCACCTGGCGATCGCCACCGGCAAACAGCCACCGATTGAGAATTCCGTCACCATTGGCTGTCGCCAGATACGGATCGTTGCCATCGAGCACCAGCCAGTCGGCGCGTTTGCCGACTTCCAGCGCGCCAATCGGCTGGCCCAGCGCCTGAGCACCGCCATCCAGCGCTGCATCGAACAACGTGCGGCCGACCATTGGCTGATCCGCGCCATACAAACGATTACGTCGCTGGTCGCGCAGACGCTGGCCGTATTCCAGCCAGCGCAATTCTTCCACCACGCTCAATGACACATGACTGTCGGAGCCGATGCCCATGCGGCCGCCCTGGGCGAGGAAATCCACCGCCGGGAAAATCCCGTCGCCCAGATTGGCTTCGGTGGTCAGGCACAGGCCGGCGATGGCGCGACTCTTGGCCATCGACGTGACTTCTTCCGGGTTGGCGTGGGTCGCGTGAACCAGGCACCAGCGCTGATCGACGTCGATGTTTTCGTACAGCCATTGCAACGGACGACGACCGCTCCAGGTCAGGCAGTCGTCGACTTCCTTCTGCTGCTCGGCGATGTGGATGTGCACCGGGCATTGCTTGTCGCTGGCCGCCAGCACTTCGCTGATCTGCTGCGGCGTAACCGCGCGCAGCGAGTGGAAACACAAGCCGAGCGACTGTGCCGGTTGCTGTGCCAGCACCGGTTGCAGGCGTGATTGCAGCTTGAGATAGTTTTCAGTGCTGTTGATAAAACGCCGCTGACCGTCGTTCGGGGGCTGGCCGCCAAAACCGGAGTGGCTGTAAAGCACTGGCAGCAGGGTCAGACCGATACCGGCGGAACCCGCAGCCTGGCTGATACGCAGGGCCAGCTCCGCCGGGTCCGCGTAAGGCTGGCCATTGATGTCGTGGTGTACGTAATGAAATTCCGCCACCGAGGTGTAACCGGCCTTGAGCATTTCGATGTACAACTGACGGGCGATGACGCCGAGTTGTTCCGGGCTGATTTTTCCGACGAGGCGATACATCAAGTCGCGCCAGGTCCAGAAACTGTCGTTCGGATTACCCGCCACTTCCGCCAGCCCGGCCATGGCCCGCTGGAAGGCGTGGGAGTGCAGGTTCGGCATGCCAGGCAGCAGCGGACCGCTCAGCCGCTCGGCGCCATCTGCCTTGGAATCGGCCTGGATATGGGTCAATACGCCGTCGGCGCTGACCTCAAGACGTACATTGTTGGCCCATCCACTAGGCAGCAGCGCGCGTTCGGCAAAGAAGGCGGACATGGTTCATCACCCTATCGTGTGTTATTTGTATATACATATACAGACGTTTGCCTGCCCGGTAAACTCCGGCAAGCTAGCGATATTCACTAAACGACCAAGGAATAACCGTGCCGACTCCGCCTCCAGTCTCTCCGTTGGCCGCGAACATGGGCGACAGTCCGGCGCCCTTGTACGCCCGCGTCAAACAAATGATCACCCAGCAAATCGACAGTGGAAACTGGCCGCCGCACTACCGCGTTCCGTCGGAAAGCGAGCTGGTCAGCCAGTTGGGCTTCAGCCGCATGACCATCAACCGCGCCCTGCGCGAGATGACCGCCGATGGCCTGCTGGTGCGCATGCAAGGCGTCGGTACGTTCGTCGCCGAGCCGAAAAGCCAGTCCGCACTGTTCGAAGTGCATAACATCGCCGATGAAATTGCCTCCCGCGGTCATCGCCACACCTGCAAGGTCATCACCCTTGAGGAAGAGGCTGCCGGCTCCGAGCGCGCCCTGGCCCTGGACATGCGCGAAGGGCAGAAGGTGTTCCACTCGCTGATCGTGCATTTCGAAAACGATATTCCGGTGCAAATCGAAGACCGTTTCGTCAATGCACTGGTGGCACCGGACTACCTCAAGCAGGACTTCACCCTGCAAACGCCCTACGCCTATCTGAACCAGGTTGCACCGCTGACCGAGGGCGAGCACGTGGTCGAGGCGATCCTGGCCGAGCCATCCGAATGCAAATTGCTGCAGATTGAAAAGGGTGAGCCGTGCCTGCTGATTCGCCGCCGCACCTGGTCTGGCCGTCAGCCAGTGACCGCCGCTCGCTTGATCCACCCCGGTTCTCGTCATCGCTTGGAAGGGCGCTTTCATAAATGAGCAGTCTGAAAGTTTTACGTGCAGTTGATTACCCGCGCATGCCTTGGAAAAACGGCGGCGGCAGCACCGAAGAAATCACCCGTGATGCCGGCACCGGCCTGGACGGGTTTGGCTGGCGCCTGTCGATTGCCGACATTGGCGAATCGGGCGGGTTTTCCACTTTCGCCGGTTACGAGCGAGTGATCACCGTTTTGCAGGGCGACGGCATGACCCTGACGGTGGATGGTCAGGACGCTCGGCCACTGTTACCGCTGGACCCGTTTGCTTTCAGTGGCGAGAGCAAGGTTTCCTGCACCTTGCTCGGCGGACCGATTCGCGATTTCAACCTGATTTACGCGCCGCAGCGTTACGGTGCGCGGTTGCAGTGGTTGAGCGGCGAGCAGCGGTTCTTTAGCTCGGCGGGCACGGTGTTGGTGTTCAGCATCTGCGATGCGCTGGACGTGGTGGTCGATAGCAACGCTTCGCAACTTGGCCGGCATGATTGCCTGCAACTGGACGGTAACACCGGGCTGCTGGAAGTCTCCGTCAATGGGCCATGCTGCGTGATTGAACTGTCCGCACACTGATCCAACTGCTTACGAAATCTTATTGTGGCGAGGGGGCTTGCCCCCGTTGGGTCGCGAAGCGGCCCCAAAGCCTGCGGCTGAGTCTTTTCAGATGCACCGCACATGTCGGTTTTGCGACTGCTTCGCAGCCGAACGGGGGCAAGCCCCCTCGCCACAAAAAAGCAGTAACTCTTCGTTTCCCACCGCGCACCACTTTGTTACCGAACGCCCCAGCGTGGCGCAAAACCATGCTCAAGTAACAAAACCCCCTCGCCACAAAAATCCCCCGAAAAATAATTCATCTACGCCAAAGCCCTTGTCCCAAGCGCTCTCCAGCCATTTCAGAATTTTTCTTGAATGCACATCCAACAAGTTGGCCGCTTGATTGCATATGCTTGTATGTACAAGTAAAGACGTATGCGTATGAGTCACGAAGACTCAACCATCGTCCACTGATTCGCCGGTGTGCACTGATGCCCATTGGCTTGCTCGCCCACTGCCTGGGTTGGTTTGGATTGATTGCTGAGGAGTCCTTTTCGTGACTGACATTAAACCTACAAAGTTTCGTGACGTTGAAATCCGTGCCGCACGCGGTAACAAGCTGACCGCCAAGAGCTGGCTGACCGAAGCGCCGCTGCGCATGCTGATGAACAACCTCGACCCGGAAGTCGCCGAGAACCCTAAAGAACTGGTGGTTTACGGTGGTATCGGTCGCGCTGCGCGTAACTGGGAATGCTACGACAAGATCGTCGAAAGCCTGACCAACCTGAACGACGACGAGACTCTGTTGGTGCAATCCGGCAAGCCGGTCGGCGTGTTCAAGACCCACAGCAATGCCCCGCGCGTACTGATCGCCAACTCCAACCTGGTGCCACACTGGGCGAACTGGGAACACTTCAACGAACTGGACGCCAAAGGCCTGGCCATGTACGGCCAGATGACCGCCGGCAGCTGGATCTACATCGGCAGCCAGGGCATCGTCCAGGGTACCTACGAAACCTTCGTCGAAGCCGGTCGCCAGCACTACAACGATGATCTCAAGGGCAAGTGGGTACTGACCGCTGGCCTGGGCGGCATGGGTGGCGCTCAGCCTCTGGCCGCGACCCTGGCCGGCGCGTGCTCGCTGAACATCGAATGCCAGCAGGTCAGCATCGATTTCCGTCTGAAAAGCCGCTACGTCGATGAGCAGGCTACCGACCTCGACGACGCGCTGGCCCGCATCGCCAAATACACCAAAGAAGGCAAGGCGATTTCCATCGCGCTGCTGGGCAACGCCGCTGAAATCCTGCCGGAACTGGTCAAGCGCGGCGTGCGCCCGGACATGGTCACCGACCAGACCAGCGCCCACGACCCGCTCAATGGCTACCTGCCGGCCGGCTGGACCTGGGACGAATACCGCGCTCGCGCCAAGACCGAGCCGGCCGCTGTGGTTAAGGCCGCCAAGCAATCGATGGCCGTACACGTCAAAGCGATGCTCGAGTTCCAGAAAATGGGCGTACCGACTTTCGACTACGGCAACAACATCCGTCAGATGGCACAAGAAGAAGGCGTGGAAAACGCATTCGACTTCCCGGGCTTCGTACCGGCCTACATTCGTCCGCTGTTCTGCCGTGGCATCGGCCCGTTCCGTTGGGCTGCACTGTCGGGCAACGCTGAAGACATCTACAAGACCGACGCCAAGGTCAAGGAACTGATCCCGGACGACGCCCACCTGCACAACTGGCTGGACATGGCTCGTGAGCGCATCAGCTTCCAGGGTCTGCCGGCACGTATCTGCTGGGTTGGCCTGGGCCTGCGCGCCAAGCTGGGTCTGGCGTTCAACGAAATGGTCCGTAGCGGCGAGTTGTCCGCGCCAATCGTGATCGGTCGCGACCACCTGGACTCCGGTTCGGTATCGAGCCCGAACCGCGAAACCGAATCGATGCAAGACGGTTCCGACGCCGTGTCTGACTGGCCACTGCTCAATGCCCTGCTCAACACCGCGAGCGGCGCGACCTGGGTGTCCCTGCACCACGGCGGCGGTGTCGGCATGGGCTTCTCCCAGCACTCGGGCATGGTGATTGTCTGCGACGGTACTGACGAAGCGGCCGAGCGTATCGCTCGCGTGCTGCACAACGACCCGGCCACCGGTGTCATGCGTCATGCCGATGCCGGTTACCAGATCGCCATCGACTGCGCCAAGGAACAAGGGCTGAACCTGCCGATGATTACCGGCAAATAAAACGGGCCTTGGCCTGACGCAAAACCTGTAGGAGCTGGCTTGCCAGCGAATGATGCACCTCGGTGTGTCAGGAAGGACGCCTTCGCGGGCAAGCCCGCTCCTACAGGGATCACCAACCCAGACCAACAATCCACAGAGGTTGAACCATGGCTGTTAACAGCGAACGTGCAGGCAACAAACCGTTGATCGAGAAGCGCTCGATCGACTACATCCCGGAAGCGGAAAGACACGGTCGTCTGTTGAGCCAGTTCACCCTGTGGATGGGTGCCAACCTGCAAATCACCGCGATTGTCACCGGGGCCCTGGCCGTGGTGCTGGGCGGTGATGTGTTCTGGTCGTTGATCGGTCTGTTGATCGGCCAGTTGCTCGGCGGTGGCGTGATGGCGCTGCATGCCGCGCAAGGTCCCAAACTTGGCCTGCCGCAGATGATTTCCAGCCGGGTACAGTTCGGCGTGTACGGCGCGGCCATCCCGATCGTGCTGGTCTGCTTGATGTACCTGGGCTTCACCGCAACGGGAACCGTGTTGTCCGGGCAAGCGCTGGGCCAGTTGTTTGGCGTCAGCGACACCGTCGGTATCCTCCTTTTCGCCAGTGTCATCGTGCTGGTCACGGTGCTCGGTTATCGGGTGATCCATTGGATCGGCCGTGTTGCCAGTGTCATTGGCGTGATTGCCTTTGTTTATCTGTTCAGCCGTCTGATGAGTCAGGTTGACGTTGGCGCACTGTTGCAAATCCGCCACTTCAGCTGGAGCAGTTTTTTGCTCGCGGTGTCGCTCGCGGCGTCCTGGCAGATCGCCTTCGGCCCTTATGTGGCTGACTATTCTCGCTACCTGCCGAGCAAGATTTCCTCGGTGAAGACTTTTTTTGCCGCAGGCGCAGGTTCGGTCATTGGTGCACAGGTGGCGATGGTCCTCGGCGTGTTCGCTGCCGCTTCGGCCAACGGGCAATACGCCGGCCACGAAGTCGCCTACATCGTTGGTCTGGGCGGGACCGGTGCCACCGCCGCGCTGCTGTACTTCAGCATCGCGTTCGGCAAGGTCACCATCTCCACGCTGAACTCCTACGGCAGCTTCATGTGCATTGCGACCATCATCAGCGGTTTCCGTGGTGACCTGAAGGTAACGCGCTTGCAGCGTCTGGTGTTCGTGCTGGTCATCGTCGGTGCTGCGACCCTGATGGCATTGCTCGGTCAGCACTCGTTCCTCGGTGCATTCAAGTCCTTCATCCTGTTCTTGCTGGCATTCTTCACGCCCTGGAGCGCGATCAACCTGGTGGACTACTACTGCATCACCCGCGAGCGCTATGACGTACCGGCGCTGGCCGATCCGAATGGTCGCTACGGTCGTTGGAACCTTCTCGGTATCGGCGTCTATGTGTTCGGTGTGCTGGTGCAACTGCCGTTCATCTCTACCAAGTTCTATACCGGTCCGCTGGTGGCGGCCCTGGGCGATGTGGATATTTCCTGGATCATCGGTCTGGTGCTTCCCGCCGCCCTGTATTACCTGTGTGCGAAAAAATGGCACGGCACAGTGCCTGACCGTTTGATCCTGCCGGTCGAGCAGGGCGCGATCACCGAACAAAAGCTGAAAGTGGGTCGCGCTGCGGCGCAGGCCTGATTGGATGTGGACAGGGCTGGATGCCTCTTGACTGCCGTAAGCCAACTCATGATTAGGAGCGTCACAACAATGAAATCGAACAAGACCCTGCTGACCGCATTGCTTTCCATGGGCCTGCTGGCCAGCGCCGGCGCCACTCAGGCGGCGGGTTGGTGCGAGTCGGGGAAACCTGTGAAATTCGCCGGCCTGAACTGGGAAAGCGCCATGCTCCTTACCGACGTGATGCAAGTCGTGCTGGAGAAAGGCTACGACTGCAAGACCGACAGCCTGCCGGGCAACTCCATCACCATGGAAAACGCCCTGGGCAGCAACGATATTCAAGTGTTTGCCGAAGAGTGGGTCGGCCGCAGCGAAGTCTGGAACAAGGCCGAGAAGGCCGGCAAGGTCGTCGGTGTCGGCGCGCCGGTTGTTGGTGCAATTGAAGGCTGGTACGTGCCGCGCTACGTGATCGAAGGCGATGCCAAGCGCAAGCTGGAAGCCAAGGCGCCGGACCTGAAAAACATTGCTGACCTGGGCAAGTACTCGGCGATCTTCAAGGACGCCGAAGAGCCATCCAAGGGCCGTTTCTACAACTGCCCGGCGGGCTGGACCTGTGAGCTGGACAACAGCGAAATGCTCAAGAGCTACGGCCTGGAAAGCACCTACACCAACTTCCGCCCAGGCACCGGCCCGGCGCTGGATGCCGCGGTGCTGTCGAGCTACAAGCGTGGCGAGCCGATCCTGTTCTACTACTGGTCGCCAACCCCGCTGATGGGCCAGATCGACGTGGTCAAACTCGAAGAGAAACCAGGCGTGAACAAGACCGTGGACATCAAGGTCGGCCTGTCCAAGACTTTCCACGACGAAGCACCGGAACTGGTGGCCGTGCTGGAAAAGGTCAACGTGCCAATCGACCTGCTGAACCAGAACCTGGGGCGCATGACCAAAGAGCGGATCGAGTCACCAAAACTGGCCAAGATCTTCCTGAAGGAACATCCTGAAGTCTGGCACGCATGGGTGAGCGAAGACGCAGCCAAGAAAATCGACGCGGCCTTGTAGGTCGGGCTTCTCCGACTGTCGGCGACGGCAGTCGGATGCTTGATCGCAACCCCTTGATTGAGAGTCTCTTATGTTTCCCGAAAGCTTTACCTTTTCCATCGCCGACTGGGTCAACGGTTGGGTCGATTCGCTGGTCACCAACTACGGCGACGTGTTCCGGCACATCTCCGACACCCTGTTGTGGGCCATCGTCAATCTTGAAAGCCTGCTGCGTGCAGCGCCCTGGTGGCTGATGCTGGCGATCGTGGCCGGTGTGGCCTGGCACGCGACCCGCAAGGTCGTGACCACCGCCGTCATCGTCGGCTTGCTGTTCCTGGTGGGTGCGGTCGGCCTCTGGGACAAGCTGATGCAGACTCTGGCGCTGATGATGGTGGCAACGATCATTTCGGTGTTGATCGGCATCCCGCTGGGCATTCTCTCGGCGCGCAGCAATCGCCTGCGTTCGGTGCTGATGCCGTTGCTGGACATCATGCAGACCATGCCGAGCTTCGTGTACCTGATTCCGGTGCTGATGCTGTTCGGCCTGGGCAAGGTCCCGGCGATTTTCGCCACCGTGATCTACGCCGCGCCACCGCTGATCCGCCTGACCGATCTGGGCATTCGCCAGGTCGACGGCGAAGTGATGGAAGCGATCAACGCCTTCGGTGCCAACCGGTGGCAGCAACTGTTCGGCGTGCAACTGCCGCTGGCTCTGCCGAGCATCATGGCGGGGATCAACCAGACCACCATGATGGCCCTGTCGATGGTGGTGATCGCCTCGATGATCGGTGCCCGTGGTTTGGGTGAAGACGTGCTGGTGGGGATTCAGACCCTCAACGTTGGGCGTGGCCTTGAAGCCGGTCTGGCGATCGTGATTCTGGCTGTGGTGATCGACCGCATTACACAGGCGTACGGTCGCGCACGGCATGAGGTGAGCAAATGAACAACGCAACCGTGAGCAAGATCGAAGTCAAAAACGTCTTCAAGATTTTCGGCAACCGTGCCAAGGACGCGCTGGCCATGGTCGGCCAGGGCAAGACCAAGGATCAGGTGCTGGCCGAGACCGGCTGCGTGGTGGGTGTGAACGACCTGTCGCTGAGCATCGGCAGCGGCGAGATCTTCGTGATCATGGGGTTGTCGGGTTCCGGCAAGTCGACCCTGGTCCGCCACTTCAATCGCCTGATCGATCCGACCAGCGGTGCGATCCTGGTGGACGGCGTGGACATCCTGCAATACGACATGGAAGCCCTGCGCGAATTTCGCCGGCGCAAGATCAGCATGGTGTTCCAGAGCTTCGGCCTGTTGCCGCACAAGAGCGTGCTGGACAACGTCGCCTACGGCCTGAAAATTCGCGGCGAAAGCAAGGCCATGTGCGCCGAGCGTGCGCAGCACTGGATCAACACCGTGGGCCTCAAGGGCTACGAAAACAAATACCCGCATCAGCTTTCTGGCGGCATGCGTCAGCGTGTGGGCCTGGCCCGTGCCCTGGCGGCGGACACCGACATCATTCTGATGGACGAAGCCTTCAGCGCCCTCGATCCGTTGATCCGCGCGGAGATGCAGGACCAGTTGCTGGAGCTGCAAAAGACCCTGCACAAGACCATCGTCTTCATCACCCACGACCTCGACGAGGCCGTGCGCATCGGCAACCGCATCGCGATCCTCAAGGATGGCCGCCTGATCCAGGTCGGCACGCCACGAGAGATCCTGCACTCGCCGGCGGATGAGTATGTCGACCGCTTTGTGCAGCGTCGGGCGGCGGTGGTTTAAAAGAGTTGTGGTGGCTGGGCCGGCCCCTTCGCTGGCAAGCCAGCTCCTACAAGGTGCGCGTAACCCCTGTAGGAGCTGGCTTGCCAGCGAAGGCGCCGGTAAGGCTGCATCAATATTCAGGTAGTAAGCACGAGGTTGAAGATGTCCCAGGCTGAAAAAATCGTTATCACCCAAGCTCAGGTCACCTGGCAGGACGTGGTCGCCGTGGCCCGCGATGGCGCACAGCTTGAGCTGTCGGCACCGATCTGGGCGCGCATCGAAAACGCGCAGGCCATCGTTCAGCGCATCGTCACCAGCGGCGAACGTGCTTATGGCATCAACACCGGCCTGGGCGCGCTGTGCAACGTCTCGCTGCAGGACGAACAACTCAGCCAGTTGTCGCGCAACACCTTGCTCAGCCACGCTTGCGGCGTAGGTGAAGCGCTGAGCGACGAGCAGACCCGCTCGATCATGTGCGCCGCCATCGTCAACTACAGCCACGGCAAATCCGGCCTGCACCGTCAGGTCGTCGAAGCACTGCTGGCACTGCTCAACCGTGGCATCACCCCGCAAGTGCCGTCCCAGGGCTCCGTGGGCTACCTGACCCACATGGCGCACATCGGCATCGCGCTGCTGGGCGTCGGCAATGTCAGCTATCGCGGTCAGATCGTTTCCGCGCAGCAAGCGTTGGCCGAAGAAGGGCTGCAACCAGTCAAGCTCGGCGCCAAGGACGGTTTGTGCCTGGTCAACGGCACTCCGTGCATGACTGGCCTGAGCTGCCTGGCCATTGCCGATGCCACGCGCCTGCTGGAATGGGCCGACGTGATCGGCGCCATGAGCTTCGAAGCCCAGCGTGGGCAGATCGACGCCTTCGACGCCGAAATCATCGCGCTCAAGCCGCACCCGGGCATGCAGCAGGTCGGGATCAACCTGCGGGCCTTGCTCGACGGCAGCGAAGTGATCGCCCGGAGCAAAGGCATTCGTACCCAGGATGCCCTGAGCATCCGCTCGATCCCGCAGGTGCACGGCGCCGCACGCGATCAACTGGTGCATGCGACCAAACAGATCGAAACCGAACTCAACGGCGCTACCGACAACCCGCTGGTGCTGGGCACCGCAGACAATTACCGCGTGGTGTCCCAGGCCAACCCCCATGGCCAGTCCGTGGCAATGGCGGCGGACCTGCTGGCGATCGCCATGGCGGAAATCGGCTCCATCGCCGAGCGTCGCCTGGACCGCTTGATCAACCCGCATGTCAGCGGCCTGCCGGCCTTCCTGGTGGCCAACCCGGGGGTGAATTCCGGGATGATGATCGTGCAATACGTCGCCGCTTCGCTGTGCGCGCAGAACCGTCAACTGGCGCAGCCGGCAGTGTTGGATAACTACGTGACGTCGGGCCTGCAGGAAGATCACCTGAGCCTGGGCACCAACGCCGCGCTGAAGCTGCACCGCGCACTGGAAAACTGCACGCAGATCCTCGCCATCGAGTATTTGCTGGCGGCCCAGGCGTTTGAGTTCCTCAAAGAACAACGCTTCGGCGCAGGCACCGATGCGGCCTGGCGCCTGCTGCGCGAGCATGTTGCCCCCTACGACCAGGATCGCTGGTTGGCACCGGATATTGCCGCCGCTGCTGCGGTATTGAAAGACCCGATTTTGCTGCACAACGCTTTTCCAGAACTGAACTGACTTTCACAACACCAGCGTGCCAAGGCGCGGCTCCCTAAAAGGCAGACGCGACGGACAACGGACATCTCCGGAGCGTCTGGTGAGTTAACAACAACTCTCAAAAGGAGCACAAAATGACTGCGCTAAACCTGATTCCCGGCCAACTGAGCCTCGCCCAACTGCGTGACGTCTATCAGCAGCCGGTGAAACTGACCCTTGACCACAGCGCCTCGGCCCAGATCGAAGCCAGCGTTGCCTGCGTGGAGCAGATCCTCGCCGAGAACCGCACCGCCTACGGCATCAACACCGGTTTCGGCCTGCTGGCCTCGACCCGCATCGCCAGCGAAGACCTGGAAAACCTGCAGCGCTCGCTGGTGCTTTCCCACGCCGCCGGTGTCGGTCAGCCAATCAGCGACGAGCTGGTACGCCTGATCATGGTGCTCAAGGTCAACAGCCTGAGCCGTGGCTTTTCCGGTATCCGCCGCGTAGTGATCGACGCGCTGATCGCCCTGATCAATGCCGAGGTTTACCCGCACATTCCATTGAAAGGTTCGGTCGGTGCCTCCGGTGACCTGGCGCCTCTGGCCCACATGTCGCTGGTGCTGCTGGGCGAAGGCAAGGCGCGCTACAAAGGCGAGTGGATGGAAGCCACCGAAGCGCTGAAAGTCGCCGGTCTGACTCCACTGACCCTGGCCGCCAAAGAAGGTCTGGCGTTGCTCAACGGCACTCAAGTCTCCACCGCGTTTGCCCTGCGTGGCCTGTTCGAAGGTGAAGACCTGTTCGCCGGTGCCTTGGCACTGGGCGGCCTGACCGTTGAAGCGGTGCTGGGTTCGCGTTCGCCGTTCGACGCACGCATCCACGCTGCCCGTGGCCAGAAAGGCCAGATCGATGCCGCCGCCGCATACCGCGATCTGTTGGGCGAGCGCAGCGAAGTCTCCGACTCCCATGAAAACTGCGAAAAGGTCCAGGATCCATACTCCCTGCGTTGCCAGCCACAAGTCATGGGCGCCTGCCTGACCCAGTTCCGTCAGGCCGCCGAAGTGCTGGCCATCGAAGCCAACGCCGTATCGGACAACCCATTGGTGTTCGCCGCTGAAGGTGACGTGATCTCCGGTGGTAACTTCCACGCCGAGCCTGTGGCCATGGCCGCCGACAATATGGCGTTGGCCATCGCTGAAATCGGTTCCCTGAGCGAGCGCCGCATCTCGTTGATGATGGACAAGCACATGTCGCAACTGCCGCCGTTCCTGGTGGCCAACGGTGGCGTGAACTCCGGCTTCATGATCGCCCAGGTGACCGCAGCGGCACTGGCCAGCGAGAACAAGGCCCTGTCCCATCCGCATTCGGTGGACAGTTTGCCGACTTCCGCCAACCAGGAAGACCACGTATCGATGGCGCCAGCGGCTGGCAAGCGTCTGTGGGAAATGGCCGAGAACACCCGCGGGATCCTCGCCGTAGAATGGCTGGCTGCGGCTCAGGGTCTGGATTTGCGCAACGGTCTGAAGACTTCGCCAAAACTGGAAAAGGCCCGTGCCATTCTGCGTAACGAAGTGCCTTTCTATGAGAAAGACCGCTTCTTCGCACCGGACATCAATGCGGCGACTGAATTGTTGGCCTCGCGTTGCCTGAACGAGCTGGTTTCGACGAAGTTGCTGCCTAGCCTGTAAGGGCGCCTTCGCTGGCAAGCCAGCTCCTACAGGAGCCGGCTTGCTGGCGATTCGATTTTGCGTCGCATAACAATAACTAGGGACGAGAAATGCAACAGCCGGAAAAAGGTTTGAAACGCGGGCTCTCTGCCCGACATATTCGCTTCATGGCGCTGGGGTCGGCGATCGGCACCGGGCTTTTTTATGGATCTGCCTCGGCCATTCAAATGGCCGGGCCTGCCGTACTGCTCGCTTACCTGATTGGTGGCGCGGCGGTGTTCATGGTCATGCGCGCCCTCGGTGAGATGGCGGTGCACAACCCGGTGGCCGGCTCTTTCGGCCAGTACGCCAGCACCTACCTGGGGCCGATGGCGGGCTTCATCCTCGGTTGGACCTACGCATTCGAAATGGTCATCGTCGGCATGGCCGACGTCACTGCATTCGGTATCTACATGGGGTTCTGGTTCCCGGAGGTTTCCCGCTGGATCTGGGTGCTGGGTGTCGTTTCCATCGTCGGCGGCCTGAACCTGTGCAACGTCAAAGTCTTCGGTGAAATGGAGTTCTGGCTGTCGCTGCTCAAGGTCGCGGCCATCGTCGCGATGATCCTGGGCGGTTTCGGCATCATGTGGTTCGGTATCAGCTCGGCCCCCGGCCAGGCGACCGACATCAGCAACCTCTGGACCCAGGGCGGCTTCATGCCCAATGGCATGGGCGGCCTGATTGCTTCGTTCGCAGTGGTGATGTTTGCGTTTGGCGGTATTGAAATCATCGGCGTAACGGCGGGTGAAGCCAAGGACCCGCAGCACGTGCTGCCCCGGGCGATCAATGCCGTGCCGTTGCGGATCCTGCTGTTCTACGTGCTGACGATGCTGGTGCTGATGTCGATCTTTCCATGGCAGCAGATCGGCAGCCAGGGCAGCCCGTTCGTGCAGATTTTCGACAAGCTGGGGATCAGCTCTGCGGCCACCATCCTCAATATCGTGGTGATCACGGCGGCGATTTCGGCGATCAACAGTGACATCTTCGGCGCTGGCCGCATGATGTTCGGTCTGGCCCAGCAAGGCCATGCACCCAAGGGCTTCGCCCGCCTGTCGCGCAATGGCGTGCCATGGATGACGGTGGTGGTGATGAGTGCCGCGCTGTTGCTGGGCGTGTTGCTGAACTACTTGATCCCGGAAAACGTGTTCCTGTTGATCGCGTCCATCGCGACCTTTGCCACGGTGTGGGTCTGGCTGATGATTCTGGTGACCCAGGTGGCCATGCGCCGCTCCATGAGCGCCGAACAGGTCGCACAACTGAAATTCCCGGTACCGCTCTGGCCCTATGCGCCGGCGGCGGCGATTGCCTTCATGCTGTTCATTTTCGGCGTGCTGGGCTATTTCCCGGACACCCAGGCAGCGCTGATCGTCGGCGTAGTCTGGATCGTGTTGCTGGTGCTGGCTTACCTGACGTGGGTGAAACCGGCGGCGGGCCAGGCAGCCCTGGTGACGCAGGAACCCTCTTTTTCTCATCGATAACCTAACGGAGGCCAAGGATGAAAACTCTCTGGCAACACTGCCACGTCGCAACCATGGCACAAGGCGTCTACTCGATCATCGAGGACGCGGCCATCGTGACGTCAGGTGCGCACATTGAGTGGGTCGGCCCGCGCGGTGAATTGCCGGCGGGCGAGTACCCGGCCGTCAATGATTTGGACGGGGCCTGGGTCACACCGGGCCTGATCGACTGCCATACCCATACGGTGTTCGGCGGTAACCGCAGCGGCGAATTCGAGCAGCGCCTGCAAGGCGTCAGCTACGCGCAAATCGCCGCCAGCGGTGGCGGCATCGCCAGCACCGTGCGCGCCACCCGCGCCGCCAGCGAAGACGAACTGTTCGCCAGCGCCGCCAAGCGCCTGAAAAGCCTGATGCGCGATGGCGTCACCAGCATCGAAATCAAGTCCGGCTACGGCCTGGACCTGGCCAACGAGCGCAAGATGCTGCGCGTGGCCCGTCGCCTCGGCGCTGAACTGCCGGTCAGTGTGCGCAGCACCTGCCTGGCCGCTCACGCCCTGCCGCCGGAATACGCCGATCGTGCCGACGACTATATCGATCACATCTGCGCTGACATGCTCCCGGCCCTGGCCGCTGAAGGGCTGGTCGACGCCGTGGATGCGTTCTGCGAGTACCTGGCGTTCTCCCCGGCGCAGGTCGAACGCGTATTTATCACCGCCCGGAAACTGGGCCTGCCGGTGAAGCTGCACGCCGAGCAATTGTCGTCGCTGCATGGTTCGAGCCTGGCGGCGCGCTACCACGCGTTGTCCGCCGATCACCTGGAATTCATGACCGAAGACGACGCCATCGCCATGGCCAAGTCCGGCACGGTCGCAGTGCTGTTGCCCGGCGCGTTTTACTTCCTGCGCGAAACCCAACTGCCGCCGATGGAAGCCCTGCGCAAGCACGGCGTGAAAATCGCCATCGCCAGCGACCTCAATCCGGGCACCTCGCCGGCACTGTCGTTGCGCCTGATGCTGAACATGGCTTGCACCTGTTTTCGCATGACCCCGGAAGAAGCCCTGGCCGGCGCGACGATTCACGCTGCCACCGCGCTGGGCATGGCCGCCACCCATGGTTCGCTGGAGGCCGGCAAGGTTGCGGACTTCGTCGCCTGGCAAATCGATCGCCCGGCTGACCTGTGTTACTGGCTGGGCGGCGATCTGGAAAAACGCGTCGTGCGCCACGGCGTCGAATCAAGTCTGTAGGAGATCTGTTGTGGATAAGGTTCTGAACTTCAAACAAGGCCGCGTACCGCTGCTGATCAGCATGCCCCACGCCGGTGTGCGTCTGACCCCGGCAGTCGAAGCCGGGTTGATCCCTGCCGCAAAAAGCCTGCCGGACACCGACTGGCACATCCCGCAGCTGTACGATTTCGCCGCTGAACTGGGCGCCAGCACCCTGGCCGCCGAGTACTCGCGGTTCGTCATCGACCTGAACCGGCCGTCCGACGACAAACCCTTGTACGTGGGCGCGACCACCGGCCTTTACCCGGCCACGCTGTTCGACGGCGTGCCGTTGTTCCGCGAAGGGCTGGAGCCTTCGAAACAAGAGCGCGCAACCTATCTTGAGCAGATCTGGACGCCGTATCACAGCACCTTGCAGCAGGAACTGGCGCGACTGAAGGCCGAGTTCGGCTATGCGTTGCTGTTCGATGCGCACTCGATCCGCTCGATCATCCCCCACCTGTTCGACGGCAAGTTGCCGGACTTCAACCTTGGCACCTTCAACGGCGCCAGTTGCGATCCACAGCTTGCGACCCAACTGGAAGCGATCTGCGCGCGTCACGAAAACTACACCCACGTGCTGAACGGACGCTTCAAGGGTGGGCACATCACCCGCCATTACGGCAACCCGGTCGAGAACATCCACGCCGTGCAGCTGGAGCTGGGGCAGTGCACGTACATGGAAGAGTTCGAGCCGTTCCGTTATCGCCCGGACCTGGCAGAGCCGACGCGGGTGGTGTTGAAGGAGTTGCTGCAAGGGTTGCTGGCCTGGGGTGAAAAACACTACAAGCGCTAACCTGCCGCATAACCTGTGGGAGCGAGCTTGCTCGCGATGGCGGACTGGCAGGCAACATCAATGTTGAATGTCATGGCCTCATCGTCGGAACGCCGCCCGGAGCAAGCTCGCTCCCACAGGTTTTCATATGCCTCAATATCTGCTCATGACTGTCGCCACCGTGCAAAACACGGTCGCTACAGGTCGCTTTCACCACTCGTCTGCTGCGTAATGTTCTGGCCACGGTGCACAAAGACACCGCCCCGACAATAATCCGCTGCCGCACGAGAATGCTCTCTATGACAAGCCCCAAAGGTCTGTTCACCCGCTGTCTCTCAATTTTCTGCGGCACCGCTCTGTTGAGCGCCGGCGCCATGGCCGCGGACGATGCCTCCTGCAAAACCGTGCGCATGGGCGTGGTCAACTGGACCGACGTGATCGCCACCAGTGGCATGGCCGATGTGCTGCTCAACGGTCTTGGCTACGAAAGCAGGCAAACCAGCGCCGTGCAGCAAATCATCTTCGCCGGCATCCGCGACAAGCGCCTGGACATCTTCCTCGGTTACTGGAAACCGGCGATGGATAAAAACATCGCACCGTTCGTGGCTGCCAATCAGGTCAAGGTCATGGACAAACCGAGCCTGGCCGATGCCCAGGCCACCCTCGCGGTCCCGGACTATGTGGCAGCGGCCGGGCTGAAAACCTTCGCCGACATCGCCAGATTCAAGGATCAGCTCGGCGGCAAGATCTACGGCATCGAGCCGGGCAGTGGCGCCAACACCACGATCAAGACCCTGATCGAAACCAATCACTTTGGCCTCAAGGACTTCAAACTGATCGAGTCCGGTGAGGCCGGGATGCTGGCGGCCGTGCAGCGGGCGGTGAATCGCAAGGAGTTCGTGGTGTTCGTCGGCTGGACCCCGCATCCGATGAACATCAACATGAAAATCACCTACCTGACCGGCAGTGAAGACGTGTACGGCCCGAATGAAGGTGCTGCGACCGTTTCCACCGTAACCGCGCCGGATTACGCCCAGCGTTGCCCGAACGTCAATCGCCTGCTGGAAAACCTCACGTTCAGCGCCGCCCAGGAAAGCCAGTTGATGGTGCCGATCATGGAGCGCCAGACAGCTCAGGATGTCGCGAAAAAATGGCTGCGTGACCATCCCGAAGACTTGCAGCGCTGGCTGGCAGGTGTCAGCAGTGTCGATGGCAAGGATGGCGTGGCGACAGTTCAGGCCAGCCTGAAGAACTGACCCCGGTCTTTGTGAATAAAAGGCTTTTGTGGTGAGGGAGCTTGCTCCCGTCCGAGTGCGAAGCACTCGCAAGTTCTGCGCCTCGGTGAATCAGTTAGACAGCGAGTTGCGCAATATGGGGGGCTGCTTCGCAGCCCAGCGGGAGCAAGCTCCCTCGCCACAGAGCTCATTTCAATCCGAACCCTCTGAATCGACGGGCACAAGGCTCATGGCTCCTTATCCGCTCTCCGAACAAATGACGGCTTTCGTCGACAAAACCCTGAGTTTCAACAGCACCGACAGCAGTATCACCGGGTTGCGCCAGGCCTACAGCGAGATGTGCCGGGCGTTTACCCCGGCGCGCCCCGCCGGGTTGTCTGTGGTTGATTTCGAGTTGGCCGGTGTTGCTGTTCGCTCCTATCAACCACCGGCCAGTGGTGCGTCGTGCATCGTTTACCTGCATGGCGGCTGGGTGGTGGGGGACCTCGATTCCCACGATTTCATCTGCGCCGAATGGGCATCGACGCTGGGTGTACGGGTGATCGCCGTCAATTACCGCCGGGCGCCGGAGCATCCGTTTCCCGCCGCGTTCGATGATTGCCTGAAGGTCTGGCGAGCACTGCTGACCAGTCCGTTTCAACTCGATCCGGAACGCATGCTGGTGGCCGGCGACAGTGCCGGTGGCAACCTCGCGGCGGCGTTGTGCCTGGCGCTGCGCGATACCGGCGAGCGGCTGCCGTGCGCGCAGGTTCTGATCTATCCGGGATTGGGCGGTGACCACCGGTTGCCGTCGCGTAGCGAGTGCATCGACGCGCCGTTACTCAGTAGCAGTGACGTCGATTACTATCACGCCCTTTACCTGCGTGGCACCCGCCATCCGAACGCCTACGCCATGCCATTGCTCGCCAAGGATTTCAGCGGTCTGCCACCGGCATGGATCGCCGTGGCGCAATTCGACCCGTTGCGCGATGACGGTGTGCTGTATGCCGAACGACTGAAGGCTGCGGGCGTGGCTGCCACGCTATATGTCGGCGAGGGTTTGGTTCATGGCTGTTTGCGGGCCCGTAGGCAGGCGGTCGAGGTCGATGCACTGTACGAAACCTTGTTCGGATATCTGTCGGCAAGACTCTGACTCTGCATGGGCATGCTCATTGACGTAATTCGGGTTTATGATGCCGGACGGCAGAACAATAGAAGTCCCCCCAGGGATGACCTTGACCCCTTACGGAGTGCGCAATGCAGACTTTGTACCCACAGATCAAACCCTACGCCCGGCACGATCTGGCCGTCGATGCGACCCACACCCTGTACGTCGACGAAAGCGGTTCACCGGAAGGTTTGCCCGTGGTGTTCATCCATGGTGGTCCCGGTGCCGGATGTGATGCCCAGAGTCGTTGTTTCTTCGATCCCAATCTCTATCGCATTGTTACTTTCGATCAGCGCGGTTGCGGTCGCTCCACCCCCCACGCCAGCCTGGAAAACAACACCACCTGGGATCTGGTCGCCGACCTTGAGCGGATTCGTCAGCACCTGGGCATCGACAAGTGGGTACTTTTTGGCGGCTCATGGGGTTCGACCCTGGCGCTGGCTTATGCACAAACCCATCCTGAACGTGTACACGGTCTGATTCTGCGCGGGATCTTTCTCTGCCGTCCGCAGGAAATCGAATGGTTCTACCAGTCCGGCGCCAGCCGCCTGTTCCCCGATTACTGGCAGGACTACATCGCGCCCATCCCTCTGGACGAACGCAACGACTTGCTTACCGCGTTCCACAAGCGTCTGGTCGGTAACGACCAGATTGCCCAGATGCACGCGGCCAAGGCCTGGTCGACCTGGGAGGGCCGCACCGCGACCCTGCGTCCCAACCCGCTGGTAGTGGACCGCTTCTCCGAGCCGCAACGTGCATTGTCGATTGCCCGCATCGAATGCCACTACTTCAGCAACCACGCCTTCCTGGAGCCGAACCAATTGATCCGCAACATGGACAGGATCGCCCATTTGCCCGGCGTGATCATCCATGGTCGCTATGACGTGATCTGCCCGCTGGATAACGCCTGGGAACTGCATCAAGCCTGGCCGAACAGCGAACTGCAGGTCATCCGCGATGCCGGTCATGCCGCATCCGAACCGGGCATCACCGACGCGCTGGTGCGCGCCGCCAATCTGATGGCCCGGCGACTGCTTGACCTGCCGCCTGAAGAAGCATGAAGGGCCTGTTGCAACGGGTGCGCGGCGCGCGGGTCGAGGTCGCGGGCGAAGTCGTAGGTGCCGTCGATCAGGGATTGCTGGTCCTGGTAGCCATCGAGCCCGACGACACGCGGGCCAGTGCCGACAAACTTCTCAATAAGCTGCTTAACTATCGGGTGTTCAGCGACGCTGAGGGCAAGATGAATCTGTCCCTGGCGGATGTGGGCGGCGGGCTGCTGCTGGTCTCTCAGTTCACTCTGGCTGCCGATACTAAAAACGGGCTGCGTCCGAGTTTTTCGACTGCGGCCCCTCCGGCGCTGGGCGAAGAACTATTCGACTATCTATTGAGCAAGGCGAAACAGGTGCATGGCACTGTGGCATCAGGTAGATTCGGCGCGGATATGCAGGTGCATCTGGTCAATGATGGCCCGGTAACCTTCCTGTTGCAGACCTGAAAGCGTTTGAAACAAGTTTTTACGTTCATTTCGACTGAAAACAGGTTTTTTTCGCGATAAATACTTTGTTACCCCTGATGCGTTGTAACGCGGCCTACTAGATAATCCCGCGCTACGGGGATCAGCATTCGTTGGTCCATTTTGACTTAGGTAGAGACTTGTCCGGATCCGATTGGGGAATCATTTCGCCCCAGCGGAGTCGGAACAATGCTCGCCAACTTGGCAAGAGTGGTTTGCAAGGGCGGTTTTTCATACCGTCACCGAGCAGACCCTTTAACTGGCCGTTGGTTTTTTGATCTGTTTTCGGCGAGGGTTGCTCGTGATTGTTAGTCCCTGTAACGCACCAAAATTGTCTGCCAAACGGTTACGCAGCGCCCTGGTAGCGGGCTCTGCACTGCTCTGCCTGCTCAGCGCCGGCCAGCTTTGGGCATTTAGTCTGGATGATGTATCGGCCAGGGCAAAAGAGCTGGCCGGGCAAAAATACGAAGCGCCGCGCAGTAACCTGCCGAACGAGTTCCGCGACATGAAATTCGCGGACTATCAGAAAATTCGCTTTCTGACAGAAAAAGCCGAATGGGCTGATCAGAAGACGCCGTTCAAGCTGTCCTTCTATCACCAGGGCATGCATTTCGATACGCCGGTGAAAATCAACGAAATCACCGCGAACACCGTCGAAGAGATCAAATATGACCCGAGTCGCTTCGACTTCGGCGACGTGAAGTTCGATCCCAAGGCCACCGAACAACTGGGTTATGCCGGTTTCCGTGTGTTGTACCCGATCAACAAAGCCGACAAGCAAGACGAAATCATGACGATGCTCGGCGCGAGCTACTTCCGCGTCGTCGGCAAGGGTCACGTTTATGGCTTGTCCGCTCGCGGCATGGCGCTTGATACCGCGTTGCCGTCCGGCGAAGAATTTCCGCGTTTCCGCGAATTCTGGATTCAGCAGCCCAAGCCAGGCGACAAGCACCTGGTGATCTTCGCCTTGCTCGACTCTCCGCGTGCCACCGGTGCCTATCGTCTGATCCTGCGTCCGGGCAGCGATACCATCGTCGACGTCAAGGCGAAGATGTTCCTGCGTGACAAGGTCGGCAAGCTGGGTATCGCCCCGTTGACCAGCATGTACCTGTTCGGCGCCAACCAGCCGTCGAAGGTACTGAACTACCGTCGCGAATTGCACGACTCCAGCGGTCTGGCGATCCATGCCGGCAACGGCGAATGGATCTGGCGTCCGCTGAACAACCCGAAACACCTGGCCGTGAGCAACTTCAGCGTGGAAAACCCGCGCGGATTCGGTCTGCTGCAACGTGGCCGCGACTTCAGCCACTACGAAGACCTCGACGACCGCTACGACAAGCGCCCAAGCGCCTGGATCGAGCCGAAGGGTGACTGGGGCAAGGGCACTGTCGATCTGGTCGAGATTCCGACCGCCGACGAAACCAACGACAACATCGTAGCCTTCTGGAATCCGGAAAAATTGCCGGAACCTGGCCAGCCGCTCGATGTCGCTTATCGTATGCACTGGACCATGGATGAAGCGGCGATTCACGCACCGGACAGCGCCTGGGTCAAACAGACCCTGCGTTCCACCGGTGACGTCAAGCAGTCCAACCTGATTCGTCAGCCGGACGGCAGCGTTGCCTACCTGGTGGACTTCGAAGGCCCGTCCCTGGCGGCATTGCCTGCCGATGCGGAGGTTCGCAGCCAGGTCAGCGTCGGCGACAACGCCGAACTGGTGGAAAACAGTGTGCGCTTCAACCCTGAAACCAAGGGCTGGCGCCTGACCCTGCGGATGAAGATCAAGGATCCGAGCAAGTCCACCGAGATGCGTGCCGCGCTGGTGCAGAACATCGTGCCGGCGGACCTGGCCAAGACTTCGATTCCGTCGTCGAACTCGTCGGTTGCCAAGGCCGACAAGGTTGCCGCCAAGCAACAGGAGAAAGAGGACAAGGAAGCCAGGCAAGCAGAGGCCAAGCAGGCTGACGCGAAGCCTGCTGCAAATGCCAAGGACAAGGCCAATACAGACGCCAAGCAGCCTGCCGCTGCGGACGCGGCCCCAGCCACACCGGAATCGGCGCCGACTGAAGAAGTCCTGACCGAAACCTGGAGCTATCAGTTGCCTGCCGATGAGTAACTCTCAAGTACGGCCAGAAACTCTCTCCGAGTATCTGGCGCATCTGCCGATGACCGACCAGCAGCGCGCGGAACTCGCGGGCTGCCAGTCTTTCAGCGAATTGCACGAACGCCTGTCGTCATCGACGTTCGACGCTCCGACCGAAGCCGCCCAGGCTTCGGTCGGCAAACGCCTGACCCTGAGCACCGCCGAGGAGCTGCAGGACGCGGAAATGCTGGCACTCGACGCCAACGGCCGGGTCTGCCTCAAGGCGACCCCGCCGATCCGGCGCACCAAGGTCGTACCGGAACCGTGGCGCACCAACATTCTGGTGCGTGGCTGGCGCCGGATGACCGGTCGTACCAACCCGCCGAAGCCGCCGAAGGACGAACGGGTGTTGCCTGCTGCGCGCTGGCGCACCGTGGGTTCGATCCGTCGCTACATTCTGTTGCTGCTGATGCTCGGTCAGACCATCGTCGCCGGCTGGTACATGAAAGGCATCATGCCGTACCAGGGCTGGTCGTTCGTCGACCTCGACGAAGTGCTGCACCAACCGCTGCTGCAAACCGCCACGCAAGTGCTGCCGTATGCCTTGCAGACCAGCATCCTGATCCTGTTCGGGATTCTGTTCTGCTGGGTCTCGGCCGGTTTCTGGACTGCACTGATGGGCTTCCTCGAATTGCTCACCGGCCACGATAAATACCGTATCTCCGGTAAAAGTGCCGGCAATGAGCCGATTCCCAAGGATGCGCGCACCGCCCTGGTGATGCCGATCTGCAACGAAGACGTGCCACGGGTATTCGCCGGTCTGCGCGCGACTTTCGAGTCGGTCGCGGCCACGGGTGACCTGGATCGCTTCGATTTTTTCGTCCTCAGCGACAGTAATGACGCCGATATCTGTGTCGCCGAGCAACAGGCCTGGCTGGATGTCTGCCGCGAAGCCGGGGGCTTCGGCAAGATCTTCTATCGCCGCCGCCGCCGTCGCGTAAAACGTAAAAGCGGTAACCTCGACGACTTCTGCCGTCGTTGGGGTGGTGACTACAAGTACATGGTCGTACTCGATGCCGACTCCGTGATGAGCGGCGAGTGCCTGACCAGTCTGGTGCGCCTGATGGAAGCCACGCCGGACGCCGGGATTATCCAGACCGCGCCACGGGCGTCGGGCATGGACACCCTGTATGCGCGCATGCAGCAGTTCGCCACTCGCGTGTATGGGCCGTTGTTCACCGCTGGCCTGCACTTCTGGCAACTGGGGGAGTCGCACTACTGGGGCCACAACGCGATCATTCGCATGAAGCCGTTCATCGATCACTGCGCCCTGGCGCCGTTGCCGGGTAAAGGCGCGTTCTCCGGCGCGATCCTGTCCCACGACTTCGTTGAAGCCGCGTTGATGCGCCGTGCTGGCTGGGGCGTGTGGATTGCCTACGATCTGCCGGGCAGCTACGAAGAACTGCCGCCGAACCTGCTGGACGAACTCAAGCGTGACCGTCGCTGGTGCCACGGTAACCTGATGAACTTCCGCCTGTTCCTGGTCAAGGGCATGCACCCGGTGCACCGCGCGGTATTCCTGACTGGCGTGATGTCCTACCT
Source organism: Pseudomonas sp. A-B-19 (assembly GCF_019947515.1). Lineage (NCBI taxonomy): Bacteria > Pseudomonadati > Pseudomonadota > Gammaproteobacteria > Pseudomonadales > Pseudomonadaceae > Pseudomonas > Pseudomonas sp. A-B-19. Next base: position 212,227 of record NZ_JAGYGN010000002.1, on the reverse strand, counting down.
GTCGGCGCCGTTGTGGTTCTTTTTCCTGGTGTTGTCGACCGCACTGCTGGCGGTCAACACGCTGATGGAGCCGCAGTACTTCCTCGAACCGCGCCAGCTCTACCCGTTGTGGCCACAATGGCACCCGGACAAGGCGATTGCGCTGTTCTCGACCACCATCGTGCTGCTGTTCCTGCCGAAACTGTTGAGCATCATCCTGATCTGGGCCAAGGGTGCGAAAGAGTTCGGCGGCAAGTTCAAGGTGACCCTGTCGATGCTGCTGGAGATGCTGTTCTCCATGCTGCTGGCGCCGGTGCGGATGATCTTCCACACCCGTTTCGTCCTCGCCGCGTTCCTCGGCTGGGCCGCGACCTGGAATTCGCCGCAACGTGACGACGACTCCACGCCGTGGAGCGAAGCGGTCAAGCGCCACGGCCCGCAAACCCTGCTGGGCTTCTTCTGGGCCATGCTGGTGATCTGGCTGAACCCGAGCTTCCTGTGGTGGCTGGTGCCGATTGTCGGTTCGTTGATGCTGTCGATCCCGGTGTCGGTGATCTCCAGCCGCGTCGGCCTGGGCCTGAAGTCCCGTGACGAGAGCCTGTTCCTGATCCCCGAGGAATACAATCCGCCGCAGGCCTTGCTGGCCACCGACCAGTACACCCACGAAAACCGCTGGCACGCACTGCACGACGGCTTCGTCCGTTCGGTGGTCGATCCACAGCAGAACGCCCTGGCGTGCTCGCTGGCGACCTCGCGTCACCGTCAGGCCGAGCCGATCGAATGGCTGCGCAACGAGCGGGTGCGCCACGCGATGAAAGCCGGACCTGAAGGCCTGACCAACAACGAGCGTGTGCAACTGCTGAGCGACCCGGTCGCCTTGGCCCGCCTGCATGAGCAGGTCTGGAGCGAAGGCCACGCCGAGTGGCTGGGTGCATGGCGCAAGTCGGTCAAGGCCGACCCCCATGCACCGCTGCTGCCGCTCAAGCCGATGAGTGTGCAGCCTCAGGTGGCATAATGAGAAAACCCGCGAAAGCGGGTTTTTTTTTTGATGGCGATGACCAGTGTGAGTGAGACAGCGATGGCATCACCTCGGTCTTTAGTAGGCCGAGGCATGCGCATCACCTCAAATCTTGAATCTGCCCACCAGCCTCTGCAAATGTGTACCCAACCGCGCCAGTTCAACACTGGAGGCTGCGGTCTCCTCACTCGCCGCCGAAGTCTGATCCGACACATCCCGCACGTTCAGCACGCTACGGTTGATCTCTTCGGCCACAGCGCTTTGCTGTTCGGCGGCAGCGGCGATCTGCTGGTTCATCGCCTGAATCGCCGAGACGGTGCGGGTGATGCTTTCCAGTGAGCCGCCGGCGCGGCGGGTCAGTTCGACACTGCTGTCGGTCAGGTTGCGGCTGTTGTCCATGATGGTTGCCACTTGCTGCGTGCCGCTTTGCAGGCCGACGATCAGCTCTTCGATCTCTTCGGTGGACTTCTGGGTGCGCTGGGCCAGGCTGCGGACTTCGTCAGCCACCACGGCAAAACCACGCCCGGCTTCACCGGCACGGGCGGCTTCAATCGCCGCGTTGAGCGCCAGCAGGTTGGTCTGCTGGGCCACGGATTTGATCACGTCGAGCACGCTGCCGATCTTGTCGCTTTCGCGCTTGAGTTCGCCCATGGCCTCAGTGGAGTGACCGACTTCCTTGGCCAGGCGTTCGATCTGGGCGATGGCTTCACCGACCACTTTGTCGCCCTCGCGGGCCTGTTGGTCGGCGGCGACGGCAGCTTCGCAGGCTTCTTCGGCGTTGCGCGCCACTTCCTGCACGGTGGCGGCCATTTCGTTCATGGCAGTGGCGACCTGATCGGTCTCGACCTTCTGGCTGTTGACCCCGGCGCTGGTCTGCTCGGTGACGGCGGACAGCTCTTCGGCGGCGCTGGCGATTTGCGTGACGCCATCGCTGATGCCGCCGATCAGTTCGCGCAGGCCCTGGGTCATACTCTGCATGGCACGCTGCAACTGGCCGAGTTCGTCGCGGCGCTGCGACGTCAGGTTGTGGGTCAGGTCGCCACTGGCGACGCGCTCGGCGACGGCCAGGGTCTGGTTCAACGGAATGATGATCTGCCGGGTGATCGCCCAGGCGGCCAGCAGGCCGAAAGCGATGGCCAGCACAGTGGCAAGGGTCAGCATGTTCTTGGCATGGGCGGCGTCGGTGTCACGCACGACGGTTTGCGAGACGGTGAGTTTCTGGCTCATGTCCAGCAGGGTGTCGCCTTGGGCAGACATGCGCACCAGGGCCTTGGCGCTGGCCACCTGGGAGTCGCGGAACTGGCTGACAGCGGCGCGGTAGGCCTTCAGCGAATCAGTCGCCTGTTGCAGGTTGGGGATGTGTTCTTCAGGCAGTTTGGCCGGCAGGCTCTGGAGGTTCTTCAGGGCGTTGTCGATTGCGTCGAGGGCTGGCTGTTCGGCTTCGCTCTTGCCGCTGTAGGTGTAGCCGCGCACCTGGAAGCGCGCCTGCTGGATCAGTTTGCTCAGCTCGATCACGCTGTTGAACGCCGCCACGCTGTCGCCTTGCAGCATGGATTTTTCCACTTCGGCGACGCGGGCCACGGCATTGTCGGCGGTGGCGCCGAGTTTGCCGCGGGCGTCTTCACGCTGGGCGCCGGCCTGGGTCATGTCGCTGAAGGCACGGCGGTATTCGGCGACAGCGGCCAGTTGTTGATCGACCATGGCCGTATCAGCCGGTTGCTCGATCAGGCCGCGGGCGGTCTGCAGGCCGCTTTCGAGTTTGCCCAACAGATCGTTGACGGCACCGGGACCTTGTTCGCCGCGACGCATCTCGTAATCCAGGCGAGCAATGCGCAGGTCCTTGGTCAGGTCGTTGAGACTGGCGATGAACCCCAGTTTATCGCCACGGCTGGTCACGCCGCTCAGGCCGCTCCAGCCAGTGAAGGTGATCAGCAAGGTCAGTAACAGTACCAGGCCGAAGCCGATCCCCAGCTTGCGTTTGACGCTGACGTTTCCCAGATTCTCGGCTAGCCATTGGTACATGCTGAAACTCCCCCGGACCGCAATTTGGTTTTATGGGGGGTATATCGGCAGGGGAGCCTGAATCTGTAGACACTACTCGATGTACGGGCAGGCAAAAAATCCCTGTGGCGAGGGAGCTTGCTCCCGCTCGGCTGCGAAGCAGTCGTAAAAACGCCGGACGCGGTCTTGCGGGTAAAAGCGGTGGCCGCTGCGCGCCCAAGCGGGAGCAAGCTCCCTCGCCACAGAAGCGGTACAGGGTGCTAGAAAAGTCGTGCCAGCAGCGCGGTCACGGCGGTTTCGACGCGAAGAATGCGTTCACCCAGCTGCACCGGTTGCAGGCCGGATTTGCCCAGAAGGTCGATCTCGTAGGGAATCCAGCCACCCTCGGGGCCGATGGCCAGGGTCACCGGTTCGCTGAGTGCGCGAGGGCAGGGTGGGTAATTGCCCGGATGCCCCACCAGGCCGAGGGTACCGTCGGTGATCGCCGGCAAACGGTCCTCGACGAAGGGTTTGAAGCGTTTCTCGATCACGACTTCCGGCAGCACGCTGTCCCGTGCCTGTTCGAGGCCGAGGATCAACTGCTCGCGAATCGCCTCGGGTTCAAGGAACGGCGTCTGCCAGAAGCTCTTCTCGACGCGATAGCTGTTGACCAGCACGATCCTTGGCACACCCATGGCCGCCACGGTCTGGAACACCCTGCGCAGCATCTTGGGCCGTGGCAGGGCCAATACCAGGGTCAATGGCAGCTTGGCCGGTGGCGGCTGGTCGAGGGTGACGCGCAATTGCGCTTCGCCGGTGTCCAGGCGCAGCACTTCGGCCGAGCCCATCAGCCCGCCGATCCGCCCGACGCGCATGCTGTCGCCCACTTCACAGCGGTGGACTTCCTGCATGTGCGTCAACCGGCGATCACGCAGGATCACCTGGTCGGCCGCAATGAAATCGGCTTCTTCGAGCAGCAGCAGGTTCACGGTTGAGTCGCTGGCGGCTGGTCGTTGTTGTCGTCAGCCGGCTGGTCGTCCGGGTGCTCGCCACGCTTGCTGATCAGGCTGCCAAACAGGATGCCGATCTCGAACAACAGCCACATCGGCACGGCCAGCAGGGTCTGCGAAAAGATGTCCGGCGGCGTCAGGATCATGCCGACCACGAAGCAGCCGATGATCACGTACGGGCGGATTTTCTTCAGGTATTTGACGTCGACCACACCAATCCACACCAGCAGCACCACGGCCACCGGGATTTCGAACGCCACGCCAAAAGCGAAGAACAGCGTCATGACGAAATCGAGGTAGCTGGTGATGTCGGTCATCATTTCCACGCCGGCCGGAGTGGCGGAGGCGAAGAACTTGAAGATCAGCGGGAATACCAGGAAATAGGCGAAGGCCATGCCGGTGTAGAACAGAAAGATGCTGGAGACCAGCAAGGGCACGGCGATGCGTTTTTCATGCTTGTACAGGCCAGGGGCAATGAAACCCCAGATCTGATGCAGGATCACTGGAATCGCCAGGAACAGCGAGACCATCATGGTCAGCTTCAGTGGCGTCAGGAACGGCGACGACACATCGGTGGCAATCATTGTCGCGCCGGCCGGCAGGTACTGGCGCAGCGGTGTGGAAACGAAGGTGTAGATCTGCTGGGTGAAAGCAAACAGGCCGGCGAAAATGATGAAAATCGCCGCTACGCAGCGCAGCAGTCGGGTACGCAACTCGGTGAGGTGCGAAACCAGCGGCATGTGCTGGTCGTTTTCAGGGAGATCGCTCATGGGGCTCGCGGCGGCAGTGTTGGGTCATGAGGGGCCGGCGCAACGGGCGCAGCCGCAGGTGTAACGGGTTCAACCGGAGTTGCTGCAACAACAGGTGCAGGTTCGACAGGCGCTACAACGGGAGCAGGTGTCGGGTCGACAGCAGCGGCAGGCGCATGAATCGTCTGCTCTCCCACATGCTCCACCGGCGTCGGCTCCTGCTGGGTCGGCGTGAAGATTTTCCGCGCCTCCTGCTCAAGCGACAGGATGTGTTCGTTGTGCAGTTGCCGACGAATCTCGTCGGCACCGATTTCACGTTCAACTTCCTGTTTGATCGCGTTGAAGCTGCGCTTCAGACGCCCGACCCACAGGCCGGCGGTGCGCGCAGCGCCCGGCAAGCGCTCGGGGCCCAGCACCAGCAGGGCGACGAGGCCGACGAGCAGCAGTTCAGAGAAGCTGATACCAAACATTAGTCAGTGCTCACACGTCTTTGCGGATCGGCTCTTCGACTTTCTGTGCCTGCACATCGATGGTGTGCGGCTGATTCACCGAGGCCTGTGGCTGTACCGGTGGCACCGGTTGGGCCGGGTTCGCATTCGGATCAGCCGGTTTTTCGTCGTCGTTCATGGCTTTCTTGAAGCCCTTGATCGATTCGCCGACGTCAGTGCCGAGGTTTTTCAGTTTCTTGGTGCCGAACACCAGTACCACGACAACCAGGATGACGATCCAGTGTTTCCAGTCAAAAATGCCCATGCTGCTGCTCCTCTCTAATCGTTATTCAGGCGGACGGGCGCGAGGCTTTCTCGGCGTGTCCGGAGAGACCGAAGCGACGGTCCAGTTCATCGAGTACAGCCTGTGGATGCTGCCCCAATTGGGCGAGCATGACCATGCTGTGGAACCACAAATCGGCAGTTTCGTAGATCACATCGCTGCAGTCGCCGCTGACGGCGGCATCCTTGGCGGCAATGATGGTTTCGACCGACTCTTCGCCGACTTTTTCCAGAATCTTGTTCAAGCCCTTGTGATACAGGCTGGCGACATACGAGCTGTCGGCGGCGGCGCCTTTGCGCTCTTCGAGCACCTGGGCCAGGCGGGTGAGAGTGTCACTCATGTTTATGCCCTGCGGAATAGATGGCGTGAGGATCTTTCAGGACCGGGTCGACGGTTGTCCAGTCGCCGTTCTCATAGACGCGGTAGAAGCAGCTCTGGCGGCCGGTATGGCAGGCGATGTCGCCGATCTGCTCGACCATCAGGATGATGACGTCGGCGTCGCAGTCCAGGCGCATCTCGTGCAGGGTCTGTACATGGCCGGACTCTTCGCCCTTGCGCCACAGCTTGCCACGCGAGCGCGACCAGTAAATGGCGCGGTTCTCGGCAGCGGTCAGTTCCAGTGCTTCGCGGTTCATCCAGGCCATCATCAGGACGCGCCCGGTCTTGTGATCCTGGGCAATCGCCGGCACCAGGCCGTCCGCGTCCCACTTGATCTCGTCCAGCCAGTTTTTCATCTTCGACTCCGACAGCGGGCTCGACCCTTCAATAGTCGAGCTCAAGCGTTGAAACAGTGTGCCAGTCGTTCACACAACTGGCTATCGGCGCACGACCAGATACAAACCGACCGCCATCATGATGCCGGCCGGCCAGTAAGCCAACTGGTTCAGCGGGCCGCCAGCGGCAAGGATGGCGCCCCCGGCCAGGTGCGCGGTGCCGAGCAAGCGCAGGAACCAGTCATCGCGGGGTCGATGCCACGCTGGTGGCGGTTCGTAGGCGTGGGGTTGGGACATGCGTTCGAGCAGGTCGCGGGCCATGTTGGTCAGGTGCGGGATCTGTTCGAACTGGCTGTGCACGTTGCCGAGCAGGGCTTTGGGGCTGACCCGCTCGCGCATCCAGCGTTCGAGGTACGGCTGCGCGGTGTTCCACAGATCGAGATCCGGGTACAGCTGGCGGCCCAGGCCTTCGATGTTCAGCAGGGTCTTCTGTAGCAGCACGAGCTGCGGCTGCACTTCCATGTTGAAGCGGCGCGCGGTCTGGAACAGGCGCATCAGCACCTGGCCGAAGGAAATATCCTTTAACGGTTTTTCGAAGATCGGCTCGCACACCGTGCGGATTGCTGCTTCGAACTCGTTGAGTTTGGTTTCCGCCGGCACCCAGCCCGAATCGATGTGCAGCTGCGCCACGCGACGGTAATCGCGCTTGAAGAAGGCGAACAGGTTGCGCGCCAGGTAATCCTGGTCTTGCGGGGTCAGGCTGCCGACGATGCCGCAGTCGATGGCGATGTACTGCGGGCTCCAGGGATTCACGGTGCTGACGAAAATATTGCCCGGGTGCATGTCGGCGTGGAAGAAGCTGTCGCGGAACACCTGGGTGAAGAAAATCTCCACGCCACGCTCGGCGAGCATTTTCATGTCGGTACGCTGGTCGGCCAGGGTCGCCAGATCGGTGACCTGAATGCCGTAGATGCGCTCCATCACCAGCACTTTCGGTCGGCACCAGTCCCAATGGACTTGCGGCACGTACAGCAGCGGCGAGCCTTCGAAGTTGCGCTTCAACTGGCTGGCGTTGGCCGCCTCGCGCAGCAGGTCGAGTTCGTCGTAGATGGTTTTTTCGTAATCGCTGACTACGTCCACCGGGTGCAGCAGACGCGCATCGGCCGAGAGCTTTTCGGCGGCGCGGGCGAGGATGAACAGCCACGCCAGGTCTTGCGCAATGATCGGCTTGAGGCCCGGCCGGATCACCTTGACCACGACTTCCTCGCCCGTTTTCAGCTGCGCGGCATGCACCTGCGCCACTGAGGCCGAGGCCAGCGGTTCGACATCGAAACGGCTGAACACATCGATGATTTTCTTGCCGAGTTGTTCTTCGATCAGCCTGACCGACACTTGCGAGTCGAATGGCGGAACGCGGTCCTGCAGCTTCATCAGTTCGTCGGCGATGTCTTCGGGCAACAGATCGCGGCGGGTGGACAGGATCTGCCCGAACTTGATGAAAATCGGCCCCAGGTCCTGCAACGCCAGGCGCAAGCGCGCGCCACGGCTCAGCTCCAGGGTCTTGCGCGGGAACCAGCGCCACGGCAGGACATAACGCAGCGCCCGCAGGAACCAGGGCAGTGGCAGGGCGAACAGCAGGTCATCGAGGCGGTAGCGGATCACGACGCGCTGGATGCGCAACAAACGGCGGACGGCAAGCAGCTTCATGCGTTATCGCTTGGGTCGAGGGATCGGGAAAGGCGCTCGAAACGCGCCTCGAGACGTTCCAGATCGAGCTTGATCTGGTCCAGTTCACTGAATCGGGCTTCGGCTTCGCGCTGACCGACCAGGGTGCGCGACTCTTCGGCCAGGTACTCGCCCAGGTTCTGGCCCAGGCTGGCAAAGCCTTGCTGATACCAGCGGGCGCGGCTGCGCAGGTGACCGCCGACCAGTTGCGTGGCCACCGGGCCCAGCACGCGCGAGAGTTCGTACTCCCAGTCCAGTTCCAGGTCCTGGAGGATGGCCGCCAGCTCCAGCAGCACGCCGCTGTCGCCGTCGAGTTCGACTTCAGGGCTGTGCAGGATCGAGGTCTTGTCCTTGCTCATGGCCAGTTTCAGCAGGCTCGAAGCTGGTGCGCGCAGGGTACAGTCGGCGCCGCTTTCCCACTGGGAAGCGAGCATCAGGCCTTCGTCGCTGGGCAGGATGAAAAGTTGCAGCGCCGGGCTGCGGCAATCGACGGCAATCACTTTGCCGGTCAGATGCGCCAGCCGCGGCAGCGCCGTGCTGTCGAGACGCAGCACCCGGTTCAGGCCGAGTTCAACGCTGGCGAGCAGGCCGGCGAGCAACATCAGGGCTTGATGCCGCGGTGCAGGGCGACGATGCCTGCGGTCATGTTGTGATAGGTCACGCGGTCGAAACCGGCCTCGACCATCATCGACTTCAGGGTTTCCTGATTCGGGTGCATGCGGATCGATTCGGCCAGGTAGCGATAGCTTTCCGAGTCGTTGGTGATCAGCTTGCCCATCAGCGGCATGAAGGCGAACGAGTAGGCATCGTAGGCCTTGGACATCAGCGCGTTGGTCGGCTTGGAGAACTCCAGCACCAGCAAACGGCCGCCGGGCTTGAGCACGCGCAGCATCGAGCGCAGGGCATCTTCCTTGTGGGTGACGTTGCGCAGGCCGAAGGCAATGGTCACGCAGTCGAAGTGGTTGTCCGGGAACGGCAGCTTTTCCGCATCGGCCTGGACGAATTCAACGTTGCCGGACACACCGAGGTCCAGCAGGCGGTCACGACCGACCTTGAGCATGGATTCGTTGATGTCGGCCAACACGACCTGGCCGGTCGGGCCTACCAAATGCGAGAACTTGCGGGTCAGGTCGCCGGTACCGCCGGCGATATCCAGCACGCGGTTGCCGGTGCGCACGCCCGACAGTTCGATCGCGAAACGCTTCCACAGACGGTGCATGCCGCCCGACAGAAGGTCGTTCATCAGGTCATACTTGGCGGCTACCGAGTGGAATACCTCAGCGACTTTTTCCGCTTTCTGGCTTTCCGGAACGTTTTTGAAGCCGAAGTGAGTGGTGGGTTCGGCATCGCTGCCTTTGCGCTGATCAGTCATATCGCTGTCACCAAAAGAGAATGCGCGACATTCTAATCCCCAAGGCATGCTTTGTCTTGGCAAGGCTGAAGGTAAGATGGGTAACCATCGGGACGTTTTGACGCAGCAGGGGTCAAGATGCCTCGGGAAAGCATCCATAAAGCAGGAGTCATTCGATGGCCCGTATTAGTGTTGAACGTGCCCATGGCCTGGGTAAGGCAGCGGCTCGCGAGAAGGCCGACAAGCTGGCGCAGAAACTTTCCGATCAGTATGGCCTGGAGCCGCAGTGGTCCGGCGACACCCTGAACCTCAAGCGCTCGGGTGTGAAGGGTGCGGTGCATGTCGCCGAGGATTCGATTCGCGTCGAAGTGGAACTGGGCCTGATGATGTCGGCCATGAGCGGCATGATCAAGGCGGAAATCGAAAAGGCGCTGGATAAGGTTCTGGTCTGATTTCTGTATGAAATGAGATCCCCTGTGGGAGCGAGCTTGCTCCGGGCGGCGTTCCGACGATGGCGGCCTGTCAGTCAACATCTCTGTTGAATGTGATGGCCTCATCGCGAGCAAGCTCGCTCCCACAGTTTTTTGCGTGGTGTGTTCAAAGGTTTATGTCATTTGTTAGGGTGCCGTTTCTAATTTTTCTCCCTACTTTGTGCCAGTGCCCGACACTTGTCCGGGCGGTTCCTCAAACCTTCTGCGCGTGAGGTGCACCATGGCCAAAGCCATTTTGAAGAAAAAAACCGACGCATCGACCAGCACGCTGGGCGACGTCAAATCCTATGCCCGCAAGATCTGGCTGGCAGGCCTGGGCGCCTACGCCAAGGTCGGTCAAGAGGGCAGCGAATACTTTCAAGAGCTGATCAAGGCTGGTCAGGTTGTTGAAAAGAAAGGCAAAAAGGTAGTCGCCGAGAAACTGGAAGCGGCCAATGCCGAAATCGATGAAGCCAAGAGTGAAGTCAGCACATTCAAAGGCCGTGTCGAAGTTCAACTCGACAAGGTCGAGAAGGCGTTCGACACGCGTGTCGCAAGTGCCTTGAATCGTATCGGCATTCCGTCTAAACATGACGTTGAGACACTCTCTGCTAAGCTCGATGAGCTGACGGCATTGCTCGAACGTGTCGCGCGTAAATCTTAAGGAGAACGGGATGGCTGTTAAAAAGAACACCGAAAAAGAAGGCAGCTCGTGGATCGGGAAGGTTGAAGATTACTCCCGAAAAATCTGGCTGGCTGGTTTAGGCGTGTACTCGAAGATTGACACTGACGGCAGCAAGCTCTTCGATGCATTGGTTAAAGACGGCGAGAAAGCCGAGAAGCTCACCAAGAGCGCTGTTGGCAAGAAAGTCGACGCCGCCAAGGACTCCGCTTCTTCGGCCAAGTCGCGCATCAGCGGCGTGAAAGATCGCGCACTGGGCAAGTGGGATGAGCTGGAAGGCGCCTTTGACAAGCGTCTGAACAGCGCCATTTCGCGTCTGGGCGTGCCGAGCCGCAACGAAGTCAAGGCACTGCACAGCAAGGTCGATTCCCTGACCAAGCAGATCGAAAAGCTGACCGGTGCCAAGGTTGCGCCTGTTGCGGCGAAAACCGCGGCAGCCAAACCTGCTGCCAAGACTGCCGCCGCCAAGCCGGCAGCCAAAACTGCTGCCAAGCCACTGGCAAAAGCGCCGGCCAAGCCTGCTGCTAAAACCGCTGCTGCAAAACCTGCAGCGGCGAAGCCGGCAACCAAGCCAGCCGCTAAAACGGCTGCGGCAAAACCAGCTGCTGCCAAGCCAGCAGCCAAACCCGCAGCGGCGAAAAAACCTGCAGTGAAAAAGCCGGCAGCTCCAAAAGCTGCCGCGCCAAAACCAGCAGTGGCAGCTGCCAAACCGGCGACCCCGGCAGCTCCGGTCAGCGCATCGAACTCCGCTGCCGCACCAACCCCTGCTGTCACCCCGACTGCCGCGCCAACTCCATCGACGCCAACCAGTCAGTCCTGATATTCAGGGCTCAAGCAAACGCCCGGCCTGTGAAGGTCGGGCGTTTTTGTTTGTGCGCGAATCTCTGAGCGACACAAGCCCACTGTGGGAGCGAGCTTGCTCGCGATGGCGGTGGATCAACCAACATCTATGTTGGATGTGATGGCCTCATCGCGAGCAAGCTCGCTCCCACAGGGTTCGTTGTGGCCAGAGTTATTCGTGGTCTTTCAGATACTCCAGCGCCATCAGTTCGGTTGCGGCCTTCATCGACGGCAGCAAGTGTGGCGCCACCAGCATCATGATCTGGTAAACCACCAGCCGCACCTCGCCTTCGCGATCGAGAATCCGCTGGTAATCCAGTGAGAACAGCAGGGTCAGGGTGATCTGCTCCACCAGTTGCCCCAATGCCTGGGTATCGCTGACCAGCAGCCCTTGCGCCTGTAATCGTGCCAGTAGCGACGCCAGTGTGCGCTTGAGTGCATTGAGCAGATTGCGAATGCCCTTGGCCAGTTTCGGCAGGCGTCCGGCGAGGTTCGACAGATCCTGGAACAGGAACCGGTAGTGGGACAGGCGCTCGACGATCAGGTGCAGGAACAGCCAGTAATCTTCTGGTGCCAGCTCGACATCGGCCGGTGGATCGAGCAAGGGCGCCAGTTCGCCCTGAAAACGCTCGAACAGCCCGAGAATCAACGGTTCCTTGCCGTGGAAGTGGTAATAGAGGTTACCCGGGCTGATGCCCATTTCATTGGCAACTTCCATGGTGGAGACATTCGGTTCGCCCTTTTGATTGAACAACTGCAGGGCACATTCGAGGATCCGGTCGCGGGTTTTCATCCAGTCTTCTTAATGATCGGGTCTTGCCACGGCGGCAGAGGCCGTGGCGCGTTGAACGTCAGCGCACGCGCACGTAAGTGCCGGGTGCTGCCTCCATCGGTGGGTAGTTCTGGTTGCCAAGCGCCATGTGGGTTTCCTTCTGCGCGCCGGAGCGTTCCTGAATCCAGCTCAGCCATTGGGTCCACCAACTGCCGTCGACACGCTTGGCGTCGTAGTACCAGGCCCGTGGGTCGCTGCTCAGTTTGCCGTTCTCGACGTAGTTGGCTTTCGGGTTGCTCGGCGGGTTGAGGATGCTCTGCACATGACCGCTGTTGGACAGCACAAAGCGCCGCTCGCCACCGAGCAGCAGCGTAGAGCGATACACCGCGTCCCATGGCGTGATGTGATCGTTGATGCCGGCGACGCTGAAGCTGTCGACGGTGACCTTCTGCAAATCGATCGGCGTGCCACACACTTCCAGCCCGCCCGGGTGGGTCAGCGGGTTGTGCTTGAAGAAGTCCAGCAGGTCGCCATGCAGGGCGGCCGGCAAGCGCGTGTTGTCGTTGTTCCAGTAGAGGATGTCGAACGCCGGTGGCTCCTTGCCCAACAGGTAGTTGTTGACGAAGTAGCTCCAGATCAAATCATTGGGGCGCATCCAGGCGAAGACCTTGGCCATGTCGCGGCCGTCCAGCACACCTTTCTGATAGGAGCGACGCTTGGCTGCCTCCAGAGTCTGTTCGTCGGCGAACAGCGAAGCGGGGCTGTCCAGCTGGCTGTCGAGCAGGCTCACCAGATAAGTCGCGCTGGACACCCTGCGCAGCTGCCGTTTGGCCTGCAAGTGGCCTTGCAACGCGGCAATGGTCAGCCCGCCGGCGCAGGCGCCCATCAGGTTGACCTCGCGTGCGCCGGTGATCGCCCGGCAGACATTCATGGCTTCTTCCACGGCTTCCACATAGGTCGAGAGCCCCCATTCGCGGTGACGCACATCCGGGTTGCGCCAGCTGATCATGAAGGTTTGCAGGCCGTTTTTGAGGGCGTACTGGACGAAGCTGTTGTGGGGGCTGAGGTCGAAGATGTAGTACTTGTTGATTTGCGGCGGCACCACCAGCAGGGGCTTGGAATACTGCTTTTCGCTCATCGGCTTGTACTGGATCAACTCCAGCAGTTCGTTGCGAAACACCACGGCACCGGTGGTGGTGGCGACCGTCTTGCCGACCTCGAATGCTTGCTTGGTGACTTGTCGGGGCAGGCCATCGTTGTGCAGCAGATCGTCCACCAAGTGGCTGACGCCACGCACCAGGCTGTTACCGCCGGAGTTGAAAAGCTCCTTGACCGCCAGTGGATTGAGCAGGGTGTTGGAGGGCGATACGGCGTCGTTGAGCAAGGCGAAAGCGAAGTGGGCGCGGGCGCGGTCGTCCGGGCTCATGTCGCTCTCGTCGATCCAGCTTTTGACCTGCTTCTGCCAACTCAGATAGGCCTGCAGGCTGCGACGATAAAACGGGTTGAGGCTCCACGCCGGATCGGCGAAACGAGCGTCCTGCGGGTTGGTCGGGTGCAGGGTTTCACCCAATAGCACACGGCCAAGCTGACCGCCGAGCTTGAGGGCGTGTCGGGCGCTGTGCACCGGATTGCGCAAGCCATGGGCGGCCACACTGCGCAGGGTCGACAGCAGATCCCGGCCGCGCAGACCGGTAATCGCACTCTGTGCATTGATGAACGCGGCGGGAGTCGGTAGGGAATCCCTCGCTGGTTTCTCGCGCATGAGTCAACACTCCTTCGTCTTCAGGCCAAAAAACAAATTCACCGAACCAGAACACCATAGACCCTGTAACGGGTTGTTGCGCGGCGCGGCGTCCTGCCGACCGCGGATGCAGTGCTTTAGCCGCCCAATGGCGCCGGACGCGGATGCATCACCGCGCGCTGGCGCTCCTCTTCCAGGAATTTCATGATGATCGGGGCCACCGCTTCGGCCCGGGTAATCAGGAACAGATGCCCGTCATCGATGATGTGCAACTGGGCGTTGGGAATCCGCCAGGCCAGCAAGCGCATGTTGACCAACGGGATCAGTGGGTCATCGTCGCCGGCCAGTACCAGGGTCGGCTGGCGGATCTTGTGCAACCAGTGAATGCTGGTCCAGCCGAGGCCGGCGAACAGCTGCCAGTAGTAACCGAGCTTGCCCGCCGAGCGCACCTTGGCCGCATGGCTGGCGGCCAGCGTCGGGTCGCGACGGAAAGAGCCGCCGTAGATCATCGGCGCAATGCGGATCACGTGGGATGGCTGGATGTAACGGCGCGGGCTGGCCATCATCCACAGCACTTTCGGTTTGCCCGGCACCATCACCGCCCCCGCCGCCGTCGCCGCCAGCACGAGTTTCTTGCAGCGCTCCGGGTAGTCGTAAGCGAACTGTTGGGCCAGGGCGCCACCCCAGGACACGCCGATGACGTTGACCTGCCCGTAGTCGAGATAGTCGAGCATGCGCGCGGTGAGTTTCGCCAGGCTCGGAAAACGATAGGGCCGGTTCGGTGTCGACGAACCGCCGACGCCAGGTACGTCGAAGGCGATGACTTCCAGGTCCGGGTCCAGCGCGGCGATGAACGGGAACACCAGCTCCAGGTTGGCGCCGATGCCGTTGAAAATCAGCAGGGGCGTCAAGTGAGGCTTGCCGGGGCGTACCGCCGTGCGGAGCGTCTGGCCATCCAGGTCGACGGTACGGAATATGAAGGGTTGCGGCATGCTTCTGGCCCTGTGGGTCGCTTTTTCCATTTCATCCCCAATCCCCTGTGGGAGCGAGCTTGCTCGCGATAGCGGAGTGTCAGTCAGCGCATATGCCAAACCTGCCACCGTCATCGCGAGCAAGCTCGCTCCCACAGGGAAGTCGAGGTGTGTCAGTTACCGCTCATGCACATAAGTGCCCGGTGCCGCTTCACCCGCTGGATAGGCCTTGTTGCCCAATTTCAGCGGAGCTTTTTTCAGGTTGCCCGAACGCTGTGCCTGCCATGCCTGCCAGTGCAGCCACCAGGAATCGGCATGCTTGGTCGACTCTTCCTGCCAGTCATCGGCATTGGCGGGCATTTCGGTGCTGGTCATGTAACGCGATTTCGGATTGCCCGGCGGGTTCAGAATGCTCTGGATGTGCCCGCTGCTGGACAGCACGAATTCAACATTGCCGCCGAACAGTTGCGCCGATTTGTAGCAGGAACGCCACGGGGTTATGTGGTCGTTGGTGCCGGCCAGCGAGAAGATGTCGGCGGTGACTTTCTTCAGGTCGATCGGCGTGCCGCACACTTCCAGTGCATCGGCACGGGTCAACGGGTTACTTTTGAACATCTCGATCAGGTCGCCGTGGAACGCGGCGGGTAATCGGGTGGTGTCGTTGTTCCAGAACAGAATGTCGAACACCGGCGGTTCATTGCCCAACAGGTAGTTGTTGACCCAGTAGTTCCAGATCAGGTCGTTGGGGCGCATCCAGGCAAAGACTTTCGCCATGTCGCGGCCTTCGAGGACGCCGGCCTGGTAGGAGTGACGCTTGGCGGCTTCAAGGGTTTGCTCGTCGACGAACAGGGCCACGTCGCTGTCCAGAGTGGTGTCGAGCACGCTGACCAGCAGGGTCAGGGCATTGACCTTGCTCTCGCCGATTGCCGCGTAGTGGCCCAGCAGCGCGGTGCAGGTGATGCCGCCGGAGCAGGCGCCGAGCATGTTCACGTCTTTGCTGCCGGTAATGGCGGTGACCACATCGACCGCTTCCTTGAGCGCTTCGATGTAGGTCGACAGGCCCCACTCGCGCTGCTCCTTGGTCGGGTTGCGCCAGCTGACGATGAAGGTTTGCACGTTATTGCGCAGGCAGAACCGTGCCAGGCTCTTGTCCGGGCTCAGGTCGAACACGTAGAACTTGTTGATCTGCGGCGGTACCACCAGCAGTGGGCGTTCATGCACCTGCTCGGTGATCGGCTTGTACTGGATCAGTTCCAGCACGTCGTTGCGAAAGACCACCGCACCCTCGGTCACGCCAAGGGTCTTGCCAACCTCGAAGGCGCCCATGTTGACCTGGCTCGGCATGCCGCCGTTGTGCACCAGGTCCTTGGCCAGGTGCGAGAGACCATCGAGCAGGCTTTTACCGCCGGTTTCGAAGAAACGCTTGACCGCCGCGGGGTTGGCCGCTGTGTTGGTCGGTGCAAAGGCTTCGGTCATGAGGTTGATCACGAAGTGCCCGCGACTGACATCCTTGGCTGGCAGGTTACTGTCGTCGATCCAGGCGTGGAGTTCCTTGCGCCACGCCAGGTAGGTTTGCAGATAACGTTTGTAGAGCGGGTTCTGACTCCAGGCCGGATCCGCGAAGCGACGGTCGTCGCTGCTCGGTTGCAGCTCGGATTTGCCGAACAGTACGTTCTTGAGTTCAAGGCCGAAATGCGCAACATGCTTCGCGCTGTGTACGGGTTGCCTGATGGCTTGCCTGAGTACCATGCGAGCAGATGCCAGTAGATCCTTTCCACGCAGCCCAACGACAGGATTGAGGCCCAAGGTGTTTTCCGAGGCCTGATACTTCAAGTCATCGTTATTCTGTTTACTCATCTACGACGCTCCATTGTCCTGAGACGAGTACCGGGTCCTGCTGTGCAGTCACACAGCCAATGCCAGGTACTACTGCTCGGGGTGACCGTTAATACTGCATCGCTGCTTTTTCAATGCAGAGAGCACTGCAGGGAACTTGCCAGTTCCATTGGTTACCCGAGTTTAATTTTTTTCGCAAGCAGGCCAGTCGGTGGCCCTGAAGCGGAGCATTCAAACAGATGAAATTAGAAAATGCCCTCTAAAGAGCAAGAGGCTCGGATTAGAGCATCAGCTTGATGACGGATTCGTTCGGGTCGCGGGTTTTTCCGGCGGCTTTGAGCTCGGCCAGATAATCTTCCCAGAGCTCGTCATGACGTCGCCCCAGTTCGTACAGATATTCCCAGGTGAACAAGCCGCTGTCGTGGCCGTCGTCGAAGGTCAGTTTCAGTGCGTACTGACCGGCCGGTTCTACCTTGGTCAGGCCTACGTTGATCTTGCCGAATTGCAGGATGGGTTTGCCGTGGCCCTGGACCTCGGCGGAAGGAGAATGCACGCGCAGGAACTCGGCAGGCAGAGTGTATTCCTCGCCGGACGCGTATTTGAGCGTAAGGGTTTTCGAGGCTTTGTGCAGCTTGATGTCGGTGGGGAGTTGGGTCATGGCCTGAAGTCCGTCTGTGTGGAGCGCTCGCGACCCATTGTAGGAGCTGGCTTGCCAGCGAAGGCGATCGTGAGGGCGCCTTCGCCGGCAAGCCGGCTCCTACACAGGTCTCACATGACTACAGGATATAACGAGACAGGTCTTCGTTCTGTGCCAATTCGCCCAGGTGGCTGTTGACGTAGTCGGCGTCGATCTGGATCACCTTGTCGTCATGGACGCTCGCCAGGTCGCCGGCGCTGAACGACACCTCTTCGAGCAGGCGCTCGAGAAGGGTGTGCAGGCGACGGGCACCGATGTTTTCGGTTTTCTCGTTGACCTGCCAGGCGATCTCCGCGATGCGCTTGATGCCGCTCGGCTGGAATTCGATGCCCAGGCCTTCGGTTTTCAGCAGAGCGCAATATTGCTCGGTGAGCGAGGCGTGCGGTTCGCAGAGGATGCGTTCGAAATCTTCCGGGCTCAGGGCCTTGAGTTCGACACGAATCGGCAGACGACCTTGCAGTTCTGGCACCAGGTCGCTTGGCTTGCTCAGATGGAACGCACCGGAAGCAATGAACAGGATGTGGTCGGTCTTGACCATGCCCAGTTTGGTATTGACGGTGCAGCCTTCGATCAGCGGCAGCAAGTCGCGCTGCACGCCTTCGCGGGACACATCGACGCCTCCGGAATTGCCACGCTTGGCGACCTTGTCGATTTCGTCGATGAACACGATACCGTGCTGCTCGACCGCTTCCAGCGCCTTGGCCTTCAACTCTTCATCGTTGACCAGGCGGGTGGCCTCTTCATCGCGCACCAGTTTCAGCGCTTCCTTGACCTTGAGCTTGCGGCTCTTGCGCTTGGCATTGCCCATGTTGGCGAACAGGCTTTGCAGCTGGTTGGTCATTTCTTCCATGCCCGGTGGCGCGGAGATATCGACGCCGGTCATTTCGGCGATTTCGATTTCGATCTCCTTGTCGTCCAGCTGACCTTCGCGCAGGCGCTTGCGGAACAACTGACGGGTGTTGGAGTCGGCAGTCGGGGCGTCGTCACTGCTGAAGCCCATGCGTGCCGGTGGCAGCAGTGCGTCGAGGATGCGCTCTTCTGCAGCGTCTTCGGCGCGGTGGCGAACCTTGACGATTTCCTGCTCGCGCAGCAGCTTGATCGCGGCATCGGCCAGATCACGAATGATCGACTCGACGTCGCGGCCGACATAGCCGACTTCGGTGAACTTGGTCGCTTCGACCTTGATGAACGGCGCATTGGCCAGTTTCGCCAGGCGACGCGCGATCTCGGTTTTACCGACACCGGTCGGGCCGATCATCAGGATGTTCTTTGGCGTGACTTCAACGCGCAGCTCTTCAGGCAGTTGCATGCGGCGCCAGCGGTTGCGCAGGGCAATGGCGACGGCGCGCTTGGCATCGTCCTGGCCGATGATGTGGCGGTTGAGTTCGTGGACGATTTCACGGGGAGTCATGGGCATGATATTCAGTGGACCTCAAGCAAGAATGGGCCGTGGTGCGGTGGGCTGCACGGGCTTACTCGGCGCAGTCCTGCTCCTCAATGGTCTGGGTGTGGTTGGTGAATACACAGATGTCGCCGGCGATACCGAGGGCGGTTTCGACGATTTCCCGGGCCGACAGATCAGTCTTTTTCAGCAGTGCGCTGGCGGCGGCCTGGGCGTAGGCGCCACCGGAACCCATGGCAATCAGGCCTTCTTCAGGTTCGACCACATCGCCGTTGCCGGTGATGATCAGGGAGGCGTCTTTGTTGGCGACGGCGAGCATGGCTTCAAGGCGGCTCAGGGAACGGTCGGTGCGCCATTCTTTGGCGAGTTCGACGGCGGCGCGCACCAGGTGGCCCTGGTGTTTCTCAAGTTGGCCTTCGAAGCGTTCGAAGAGGGTAAAGGCGTCAGCGGTGGCACCGGCAAAACCGGCGATGACCTGACCGTGGTAAAGGCGACGAACTTTTTTCGCATTGCCTTTCATCACGGTATTACCAAGGGAAACCTGGCCGTCGCCGCCCATGACGACTTTGCCGTGGCGGCGAACTGAAACGATGGTGGTCAAGGGAAGAGTCTCCACGCAGCGGGGCGAAAATGCCTTATTCCCATCCATATGGGGGTGGTGGAGTGGATTTCAACTGTAGGGCGTGGCGGGGGACGAGTGGCGTGTTGCGATGGTGATGGGTTGCCGCTGAAACAATTGTGGCGAGGGAGCTTGCTCCCGCTTGGCTGCGAAGCAGCCACCAACCCGGTCTATACGGTCTGCCTGATGGACCGCAAATGCAGGTTTTGGGAGTGCTGCGCACTCCAGCGGGAGCAAGCTCCCTCGCCACAGGGAGCGTTATCGGCTCTGGCGTTGTTGTAACAAAAGATTGCTGAAGCCCGCGCCTGCCAGTTGTTTCTGGGCCGTGGTCAGTTGTTCGCGATTGCTGAACGGTCCGACCAGCACCCGATACCAGGTTTCATCCTTCACCGTGCCCGATTCAACCGCTACAGCCTGGCCCAGCAGGATGATCTGCGCCCGAACCTTGTCCGCATCAGTCTCTTTGCGGAACGAGCCAGCCTGCAGGAAAAACTTTGTCACAGGCGCCGCCTTGACCGGAGGCGCTGGTGGCGGCGTGATCCCGGCCAGGGCTGCCTGGGCGCGAGCCGTGTCGATCTTCGCCGCTTCGGCCGGGGTGACCGGAGTGGTCGGGATGGCCGGTACTTGCGGCGTCGGCAGGGTTTTTTCCGGCACGGCATCCGGCGGCACGATGACTTCCGATTCCGGCAGCAAGGTGTAGAAGTCGTACTTCGGCTTCACCGGCTGTGTCGGGCTCGGCGGGGTCTTGTTGGCCTCGGCGATCTTGCTGGCTTTCTGCTGTTGCTGTTGCTCGACCTTTTCACGCTTGACCGTGTCGCTGCCCTTGCCCGGCTCCAGCTTCATCAGGAATACGATGAAAGCGCCGACCGTCAGGCCGATGGCCATCCACAGCCAGCCCGGAATCGGTTGCTTTGCAGGAGCTTGGTAACGGCTGGCGCCACGTTTGGGTGCAGGTTTTTTCTTGGCAGCCAACTTACATACGCTCCAGAGTTTCCAGGCCCAAGAGTTCCAGGCCTTGCTTGAGGGTGCGTCCGGTCAGCGCGGCGAGGCGCAGGCGACTCTGCATTTGTTCCGGGGTGTCGGCGGCGAGGATCGGGCAGTTCTCGTAGAAGCTGGAGAACAGGCCGGCGACGTCGTACAGGTAAGTGCAAAGGATGTGCGGGGTGCCTTTTTCGGACACGTTGTTCAGGACTTCACCGAACTGCGCGAGTTTCGCTGCCAGTTCGTGTTCGTGCGCCGCTTGCAGAACGATCTGGCCGTCGACTTCGCTGAAGTCCTTGCCGAGTTTGCGGAACACGCCGGCCACACGGGTGTAGGCGTATAGCAGGTAAGGCGCGGTGTTGCCTTCGAAGTTGAGCATCAGGTCGAAGTTGAAGCTGTAGTCACTGGTGCGGTGCTTGGACAGGTCGGCGTATTTCACCGCGCCGATGCCCACCACTTTGGCGATGTTGCGCAGCTCGGCTTCGGCAAGCTCCGGGTTCTTGTCCTTGACCAGGGTGTAGGCGCGTTCCTGGGCTTCGGTCAGCAGGTCGATCAGCTTCACGGTGCCGCCATCGCGGGTCTTGAACGGACGGCCGTCAGCGCCGTTCATGGTGCCGAAGCCCATGTGTTCCATTTCCATCGGATGGGTCACGAAACCGGCCTTGCGTGCCACGGCGAACACTTGCTGGAAGTGCAGGGCCTGGCGCTGGTCGACGAAGTACAGCGCGCGATCGGCCTTGAGCTTGCCGCTGCGGTAGCGCACGGCGGCCAGGTCGGTGGTCGCGTAGAGGTAGCCCCCGTCAGCCTTGACGATGATCACCGGCAGCGGGTCGCCATCGGCATTCTTGAATTCGTCGAGGAACACGCACTGGGCGCCGTTGCTCTCGACCAGCATGCCCGCCGCCTTCAAGTCGTTGACCACGTTGATCAGGTCGTCGTTGTAGGCGCTTTCGCCCATCACGTCGGCCATGGTCAGTTTGACGTTGAGCAGTTCGTAGATCTTCTGGCAGTGAGACAGCGAGATGTCCTTGAACCTGGTCCACAGTGCCAGGCAATCGGCGTCGCCGGCCTGCAACTTGACCACCAGGCCACGGGCGCGGTCGGCGAATTCTGTGGACTCGTCGAAGCGTTGCTTGGCGGCACGGTAGAAGTTTTCCAGGTCCGACAGTTCGTCGCTGGTGATCGGGTTTTCCTGCAGGTAAGCCATCAGCATGCCGAACTGGGTGCCCCAGTCGCCGACGTGGTTCTGACGGATCACGGTGTCGCCGAGGAATTCCAGCACACGGGCCACGCCGTCGCCGATGATGGTCGAACGCAAGTGGCCGACGTGCATTTCTTTGGCCAGGTTCGGTGCCGACAGGTCGACCACGGTGCGCTGGACCGGGCCGGCCTTGCGCACGCCGATGTGGGCGTCGGCCAGGGCGGCGTCCAGGCGTGCGGCCAGGGCGTCGGTGTTCTGGAAGAAGTTCAGGAAGCCGGGGCCGGCGATTTCGGTCTTGGCGACGTTTTCGTCCGCCGGCAGCGCAGCGATGATTTTTTCCGCCAGATCGCGGGGCTTCATGCCGGCCGGCTTGGCCAGCATCATCGCGATGTTGCTGGCGAAGTCGCCGTTCTTCTTGTCGCGGGAGTTCTCCACCTGGATCGCCGGCGACAGGCCTTCAGGCAACACACCTTCGTTGACGAGTTGGGTGATGGCTTGTTGGATCAGCTGGCGAATGGTGTCTTTCATGGTCTTCTCTTTCGACCGCAGGCGCGGCGGCGCATCATGCGCTGGTGGAAAAACTGGGCATTATCCGTTGCGAAGACGGGCTTGCCAACCTTAGCAGGCAGGATGTGGATGTGTGGTGACAATTTGGCCGTCTTCGCTGGCAAGCCAGCTCCTGCAATGACCCGATGTGACTACCGTAGGAGCTGGCTTGCCAGCGAAGGCAATCTTCCAATCAATACAAATCTACGGGATCTACATCCAAAGACCAGCGCACCGCCCGCCCGCTCGGCATCTGCTCCAGCACCAACAGCCAACTGGCTAGCAATCGATGTAACGGTGCCCGGGCCGTAGCCTGTAGCAACAGCTGCGCACGATAACGCCCGGCCCGGCGCTCCATCGGAGCCGGCACCGGTCCCAATAACTCGATCCCCGTCAGATTCTGTTCGGCCAGCAAACGCTCCGCCTCGCTGCACGCCTCATCCAGGAAGCCTTCGGCCTGACCCGGTTTATGCGCCTCGGCCCGCAGCAGCGCCAGGTGCGCAAACGGCGGCAAACCGGCCGCACGGCGTTCGCTCAAGGCCTGTTCGGCAAAGGCGAAATAGCCTTGCTCGGTCAATTGCACCAGCAGCGGATGGTCGGCCAGGTGCGTCTGGATAATCACCTTGCCCGGCTCTTCGGCGCGGCCTGCGCGACCGGCGACCTGGACGATCAGTTGAGCCATGCGCTCGCTGGCGCGGAAGTCGCCGGAGAACAGGCCGCCGTCGGCGTCGAGGATCGACACCAGTGTCACCCGTGGAAAATGGTGACCTTTGGCAAGCATCTGCGTGCCGATCAGGATGCACGGCTGGCCTTTTTGAATGGTCGCGAACAACTGGTTCATCGCGTCCTTGCGCGACGTGCTGTCGCGGTCGACCCGCAGCACCGGATAGTCCGGGAACAGAATCGCCAGGCGTTCCTCGGCCCGTTCGGTGCCAGCGCCCACAGGGCGCAGATCGACCCTGTTGCACTTGGGGCACTGGCGCGGCACACGCTCGACGTAGCCGCAATGGTGGCAGCGCAATTCACCGTGACGCTGGTGCACGGTCATCCGCGCATCGCAACGCTGACACTCGGACATCCAGCCGCAGTCATGGCACAGCAGGGTCGGGGCGAAGCCGCGGCGGTTGAGGAACACCAGTACCTGCTGCCCGGCAGCCAGGGTCTGTCCAATGGCCTGTTGCATCGGCCCGGAAATGCCGCTGTCCAGTGGGCGGCTTTTGACGTCCAGGCGCAGGAAGCGTGGCTGTTTGGCGCCGCCGGCGCGCTCGTTCAAGCGCAGTAGCCCGTAACGGCCGGTGTAGGCGTTGTGCAGGCTTTCCAGCGAAGGGGTGGCGGAGCCGAGGACGATCGGGATGTTTTCCTGTCGCGCCCGCACCAGCGCCAGATCGCGGGCGTGATAGCGCAGGCCTTCCTGCTGTTTATAGGAACTGTCGTGTTCTTCGTCGATGATGATCAGGCCAGGGTTCTTCATCGGCGTGAACAGGGCCGAACGGGTGCCGATAATAATGTCGGCCTCACCGTCCCGGGCGGCCAGCCAGGCATCGAGGCGTTCGCGATCATTGACCGCCGAATGGATCAACGCAATGCGGGCATTGAAACGCTGTTCGAAGCGCGCCAGGGTCTGCGGGCCGAGGTTGATCTCCGGGATCAGCACCAGTGCTTGCTTGCCAGCCTCCAGAGTTTCGCGGATCAACTGTAAATAGACTTCGGTCTTGCCGCTGCCGGTGACGCCGGCCAGCAGGAACGCGTGATAACTGTCGAAGCCGGCGCGAATCGCCTCATAGGCGGCGCGTTGCTCCGGGTTCAGCGGCAGTTCCGGTTGTGCCAGCCAGTGTTCGTGGCGTACGCCCGGGGCGTGGCGGCGGATCTCGACCTGCACCAGCTCCTTGGCTAGCAGCAAATCCAGGCTGTCCTTGCTCAGCATCAGTTTGCTCAGCAACTGATGGGCCACGCCGTGGGGATGCTGGGCCAGCGTGGCCAGGGCCTCGCGCTGGCGCGGGGCGCGGGCGATGCGCGGATCATCGAGGCTGGCGCTCGGCGCGGCGGACCAGAAACGTTCCTGGCGAGCTTCGGCCAGCTCACCTTGGCGCAGCAGCACCGGCAACGCCCAGCTCAAGGTGTCGCCGAGGCTGTGTTGATAATACTGGGAGGTCCACAGGCACAGCTTGAACAGCGCCGGCGGCAGCGGTGGCGTAGCGTCAAGCAGGGCCAGGGCCGGCTTGAGTTTCTCGGCCGGCACTTCGCTGGTGTCGGTGATCTCCACCAGAATCCCGATCATCTCGCGCCGGCCGAACGGCACCCGCAGGCGCATGCCAGGGTGCAACCGGGCGCGCAGGACGCCGGCCGGAGCGCGGTAGTCGAACAGGCGGCGCAGCGGCGAAGGCAGGGCGAGGCGCAGAATGGCGTTGGGCACGCGGGGGGATCTCGATCGGCGGACATAAGGGATGACGCGCGCCCTGTAGGAGCGAGCAAACTCGCTCCTACAGGGCGCGCGTATTGGGCCGGGAGCCTAGCAGACGACTGGTTTCAGGGACAGCTTGCGTGATCAGGATTGTCTGGTAGAATCCGCGGCCTAATTACGTGCGGTATTCAACAATAGTGTTGGGTGGCGGCACGCTAGCCTGAGGAAGACACCATGAAAGCTGATATCCATCCAGAATACCCGGCAGTTGCTGTTACCTGCAGCTGCGGCAACAAGTTCGAAACCCGTTCGACCTTCGGCAAAGCCCTGGCGATCGACGTTTGCAACGAATGCCACCCGTTCTACACCGGTAAGCAGAAGACTCTGGACACCGGTGGTCGCGTACAGAAGTTCGCCGACCGTTTCGGTGCTTTCGGCGCGAAAAAGGCCTAAGGCCGATCAACTTGGGAAGCCGCTACGGTTTTTCCATGCTGATGAAGAAGGCGTCCCTTGCGGGCGCCTTTTTTATGTCCGCGATTTGGCTGTCTGGCGCCCAGGCCTTTTGCCCGGCGCCAGGCGGCCTGACGCCCGTCGCGGTGCAGCGGGTAGTGGACGGCGACACCTTGCGCCTGAGCGATGGCCGCAGCGTGCGCATGATCGGCTTGAACACGCCGGAGCTGGGCAAGCAGGGCCGTTCCGATGAACCGTTCGCCGTGGCCGCGCGCAAACGCCTCGAAGCCCTGGTGGCGGCGAGTGACGGGCGGGTCGGATTGGTGCCTGGCAAAGAAAGCAAGGACCATTACGGCCGTACCCTGGCCCATGTCTACGGTGCCAATGGCGCCAACCTCGAAGCGCAGATGCTCGCCGAAGGCCTGGGTTTTCTGGTGGCGGTGGCACCGAATGTCGATCTGGTCGCCTGTCAGCAAGCGGCCGAGCGCAGTGCGCGTAAGGCCGGGCTCGGGTTGTGGCGCCAGTCACCTGTACTGAAAGCGGAGCAGATCAGCGCCTCCGGTTTTGCCGTGCTCAGCGGTCGTGTGAGCAAAGTGCAGCGCAATCGCGGCGGAGTTTGGATCGAGCTGCAGGATTCGGTTGTATTACGCGTTGCGCCCAATCTGCTGACGCGTTTCGATGTGAGCTCACTGGAAAGCCTCAAGGGCAAGCAGGTCGAGGCGCGCGGCTGGGTGCTGGATCGCTCGCGCAAAGGCGGTCTCAAGGATGGCCAGGCGCGCTGGATGTTGCCCTTGACCGATCCGGCGATGCTGCAAGCGGAACAGTGATAAAAAATTGTAGACATTTTTTCTTATGATTGTGAACAGTCTGACCCTTGTGTACCGTGGCTCTTGGCCCAAAGTCGTAGGACCGGGCGCTTGACAGGGGTGACCAGTCAGTCTTGTGGGGACTTTGCGAGGGGCGTATCCTCGCTGACCAGTCTGTCCAACAGTAAAAAGCGGAATGCCAAAATGTCTGATCTGAAAACTGCCGCTCTCGAATATCACGCCAATCCTCGTCCAGGGAAGCTGAGTGTCGAGCTCACCAAGGCCACTGCTACCGCTCGCGACCTGTCGCTGGCGTACAGCCCGGGCGTAGCCGAACCAGTGCGCGAGATCGCCCGCGATCCTGAACTGGCCTACAAGTACACCGGCAAAGGCAACCTGGTTGCAGTCATTTCCGATGGCACCGCGATTCTCGGCCTGGGTAACCTCGGCCCATTGGCTTCCAAGCCAGTGATGGAAGGTAAAGGCGTGCTGTTCAAGCGCTTCGCCGGCATCGATGTTTTCGACATCGAAGTCGACTCCGAAAGCCCGCAAGCCTTCATCGACACCGTCAAGCGCATCTCCATCACCTTCGGTGGCATCAACCTGGAAGACATCAAGGCGCCCGAGTGCTTTGAAATCGAACGCGCTCTGATCGAGCAGTGCGATATCCCGGTATTCCACGATGACCAGCACGGCACCGCTATCGTGACCGCCGCTGGCATGATCAACGCTCTGGAAATTGCTGGCAAAACCCTGCCGGACGCCAAGATCGTCTGCCTGGGTGCCGGCGCTGCCGCCATCTCCTGCATGAAGTTGCTGGTGAGCATGGGTGCCAACATCGAAAACATCTACATGGTCGACCGTACCGGCGTGATCCACTCCGGCCGTGACGACCTGAACCAGTACAAGGCGGTGTTCGCTCACGCGACCGACAAGCGCACCCTGGCTGACGCCCTGCAAGGCGCTGACGTGTTCGTAGGCCTGTCCGGCCCGAACCTGCTGAGCGCTGAAGGCCTGCTGTCGATGGCGCCTAACCCGATCGTGTTCGCCTGCTCCAACCCTGATCCGGAAATCGCCCCGGAACTGGCGCACGCCACCCGTAACGACGTGATCATGGCCACCGGTCGTTCCGACTACCCGAACCAGGTCAACAACGTACTGGGCTTCCCGTTCATCTTCCGTGGTGCCCTGGACGTTCGCGCCAAGCGTATCAACGAAGAAATGAAAGTGGCTGCAGCCAACGCCCTGCGTGAACTGGCCAAGCTGCCGGTACCTCAGGAAGTGTGCGACGCCTACGGTGGCATCAAGCTGGAATTCGGTCGTGAGTACATCATTCCCAAGCCAATGGATGCCCGCCTGATCACCCTGATCTCCGATGCCGTGGCTAAAGCCGCCATCGAAACCGGTGTGGCGACCCTGCCGTATCCGAAGAACTACCCGCTCAAAAGCGTGGATGATGTGTTCAACGGCTAAGCCGTTGTAGCGCTTCAACGAAAGCCCCGGCTTGTGAGAGTCGGGGCTTTTTTGTGCCTGAAGGTTTTGCGTTGGCTGTGGGGGCCTCTTCGCTGGCAAGCCAGCTCCTACAAGAACTGCGTGGACCTGTAGGAGCTGGCTTGCCAGCGAAGAGGTCGGGTCAGGCGACACAAAAATCGATGCGCAATAAAAAGGTTCTTCACGGAATCCCGTGAAGAACCAATAAAAAGCCCCGCACTTCTTTCGAAGGCGGGGCTATTCAGTATTGCGGCAATCAGAACAAGTCGATCGGCGCCGCTTCATCCGCCGGCAGCGGGCTGCCTGGCACTGAGCCGTTGCCCAGTTCGTTGACTGACGGTGGCGTATCTTCGGCCTTGAACAGCTCGAAGTAGGCCCCTGGCGTGCCCGGGGTGGCTGCGCGGCCACTGACCGGATCGACTCGCAGGCTGAGGATGCCTTCCGGCTCCGGCTGCGTATGCGGCGGTTTGCCTTTGAGTGCGGGGCCCATGTAGTTCATCCAGATCGGCAGCGCGACGGTGCCGCCGAATTCCTTGCGGCCCAGGCTTTCCGGTTGATCGAAACCGGTCCACACGGTCGTCACGTAATCGGCGTTGTAACCGGAGAACCAGGCATCCTTGGATTCGTTGGTCGTACCGGTCTTGCCGGCAATGTCCGGGCGGCCCAGGGCCAGTGCGCGGCGACCGGTGCCGAGCTTGATCACGTCCTCAAGCATGCTGTTGAGGATGTACGTGGTGCGCCCGTCAATGATGCGTTCAGCCGCTGCGGGTGCTTGTGGCGTCGACGTAGTGCCTGGGGCTTCGCCCACCGTTGCGTTGACCGTGAAGGCTTGAGCGGCGGTTGGCGCGGCAATGCCATCGCTGGCTGCGCCACCCAGAGGCACGCTTGGTGGGTTGGCGACGAACAGTGTGTCGCCGTTGCGGCTTTCGATCTTGTCGATGATGTACGGGGTGATCTTGTAGCCGCCGTTGGCGAAGGCGCTCCAGCCGGTGGCGATTTCCATCGGTGTCAGGGTCGCGGTGCCCAGCGCCAGGGACAGGTTGGGTGGCAGGTCCTGTTTGTTGAAGCCGAAGCGCGTGATGTAGTCGATGGTCTTGCCTACGCCCATCGCTTGCAGCAAGCGGATCGACACCAGGTTGCGCGACTTGTACAGCGCTTCGCGCAGGCGAATCGGGCCGAGGAAGGTATTGGTGTCGTTCTTCGGACGCCAGACCTTGTCCAGGTACTCGTCGACGAACACGATCGGTGCGTCGTTCACCAGGCTGGAGGCGGTGTAGCCGCTATCCAGCGCGGCGGCGTAGACGAACGGCTTGAAGCTCGAACCCGGCTGGCGCTTGGCCTGCAATGCACGGTTGTAGTTGCTCTGCTCGAAGGCGAAACCACCGACCAGCGAACGAATGGCGCCGTTATGCGGGTCCAGGGACACCAGCGCGCCCTGGGCCTGCGGGATCTGGCTGAACTTCAGCGAATTGTCCGGCTGACGCTGCACGCGAATCAGATCGCCCACTTGAGCCACGTCCGAAGGCTGCTTGGGATTGGCGCCCATGCTGTTGGTATTGAGGAACGGTCGGGCCCATTTCATGGTGTCCCAGCTCACGTGTTCCTGGCCAGTGCGGGTCAGCACCTGCAGGCCGTTCTTGTCGACCAGGGTCACGATGGCCGGTTCCAGGCCGCTGATGGTGCGTTGTTTGGTCAGCTCGGTGGCCCAGGCTTCGCGAGTCTTGCCCGGCAGCCGCGACTCGGGTCCGCGATAGCCGTGGCGCTGATCGTAGGTCATCAGGCCTTCGTGGACCGCGGTGTTGGCCAGTTCCTGGAGGTCGCTCGGCACCGTGGTGGTAACGCGGAAGCCTTCGGTATACGCGTCGCTGCCATAACGCCCAACCATTTCGGCACGGGCCATTTCGGCGATGTACGGGGCGTTCACTTCCGGGGTCGGCACGTGATAGCTGGCGTTCAACGGCTCGTTGACCGCAGCGGTGTAGTCGGCCTCGCTGATTTTCCCGAGCTTGTACATGCGCCCCAGGATCCAGTCGCGACGCTCTTTGCTGCGCGCCGGGTTGGCCAGCGGGTTGAAGCGCGACGGTGCCTTGGGCAGGCCGGCGATCATCGCCATCTGCGCCAGGCTGACATCACGGATCGACTTGCCGTAATAGACCTGCGCCGCCGCCTCGATGCCGTAAGCACGGTTACCCAGATAGATTTTGTTGACGTACAGCTCGAGGATCTCGTCTTTGGTCAGCTGCCGTTCGATCTGCAGGGCCAGCAGGATCTCGGTGGTCTTGCGCGAGAAGCTGCGTTCACTGCTCAGGAAGAAGTTCTTCGCCACCTGCATGGTGATCGTGCTGCCGCCGGACTGGATGTGTCCGCTTTTGACCAGCTGGGTCGCGGCACGCATCAGGCTGCTCGGATCGACGCCGTAGTGGTTGGCGAAATTGTCGTCTTCAGCACTTAGTAACGCATTGATGAAATTGGGGGGAATGTCGGCGAAACGGATCGGTGTACGGCGCATTTCGCCGAATTCTGCGATCAACTTGTTATCGCTGCTGTAGACCCGCAAAGGGATCTGCAACTGGATGCTTCTCAGTGCCTCCACGGACGGCAGCCCGGGACTAAGGTAAAGGTACGCCCCGCTCAGACCCAGAAGGAGTCCGCAGAAAACCGCGACGATGGACCAACCGAAAAACTTCAGCAGACGAATCAAGGCTTTTGGATATCCAGGGCAAAAAATGAATTGGGCAACAGGGTTCAGGCTAAATGAGAACGACCTGCGCTTGAGCAAATGCGGAAAAAAACGCTGACCATTATAAGCATTTTTCTGCTTGGGAGCGTGGTGGGCGCTGCTGTCAAGACGGGTGGATTGAACGCAATTGACATTGCAGAGTCCGTAACTCACGGAAAGTCATAGGGAATTGGTAGTGCCAGGACTCTTCAGCAAAAAATCCAATACGCTGCTGGGAATCGATATCAGCTCCACCTCGGTGAAGCTTCTGGAGTTGAGCCGTCAGGGCGAGCGCTTCCGGGTCGAAGCCTATGCGGTCGAGCCGTTGCCGGTCGGCGCGGTGATCGAAAAGAACATCGCTGAACTCGAAAGCGTGGGGTTGGCCCTCACTCGCGTGCTGGTCAGGGCCAGAACCGGCCTCAAGAACGTGGCCGTGGCCGTGGCAGGGTCGGCGGTGATCACCAAGACTATCGAGATGGATGCCGGTCTTTCCGAGGACGAGATGGAAAGCCAGCTGAAGATCGAGGCTGATCAATACATTCCATATCCCCTGGATGAAGTTGCGATCGACTTTGAAGTCCAGGGCGCCTCTGAGCGCAATTCCGATCGCGTCAATGTGCTGCTCGCCGCGTGCCGCAAGGAAAACGTCGAAGTCCGCGAGGCAGCCCTGGCCCTGGCGGGGCTTACCGCCCGCGTGGTCGATGTCGAGGCCTACGCGCTGGAGCGCTCATTCGCGTTGCTGGCCAGTCGGCTAGCCGTT
The DNA here is from genome assembly GCF_019947515.1 of Pseudomonas sp. A-B-19. NCBI lineage: Bacteria > Pseudomonadati > Pseudomonadota > Gammaproteobacteria > Pseudomonadales > Pseudomonadaceae > Pseudomonas > Pseudomonas sp. A-B-19. The sequence continues at coordinate 181,546 of NZ_JAGYGN010000002.1, read as the reverse complement.
TGCGGGGAGCCTTTGACGGTCGCAGTGGTGGATATCGGTGCCACCATGACCACCCTGAGCGTGTTGCACAGCGGGCGGATTATCTACACCCGCGAACAGTTGTTCGGCGGTCGGCAATTGACCGAGCAAATCCAGCGTCGCTATGGCCTGACACTCGAGCAGGCGGCGCTGGCGCAAAAGAAGGGCGGCCTGCCGGATGACTATGCCAGTGAGGTCTTGCAGCCATTTCGAGAGGCGCTGGTGCAGCAGGTGTCGCGCTCGTTGCAATTCTTCTTCGCCTCAGGCCCGAACAAAGCCGTCAACCATGTCCTGTTGGCCGGCGGTACCGCGTCGATCCCGGGGCTGGACCGTTTGATCGAGCAACAATCGGGCACGCCGACCCAGGTTGCGAATCCTTTTTTCGACATGACGCTGGGCAGCAAGGTCAACGGCGCTGCTCTGGCGAGTGATGCCCCGGCGTTGATGATCGCCTGTGGTCTGGCCCTCAGGAGCTTCGATTGATGGCACGGATCAACCTTTTACCTTGGCGCGAGGAGCGGCGTGAAGCCCGCCGCAAGCGCTTGCTGCTGATCCTGGTGGCCGTGATGGTGGGCACGATGGGCGCGGTGCTGGTCGCGAACCAGGCCATCAGCGGCGCCATCGACCGGCAAGTCGCCCGTAACGACTACATCGGCAAGCAAGTCGCCGTGGTCGATGAGCGGATCAAACAGATCAATGATCTCAAGGCGCGCCGTCAGCAACTGGTCGAGCGCATGGGCATCATCCAGGACCTGCAAGGCAACCGCCAAACCAGCGGGCGAATATTTGACCAGTTGGCGCGAGCACTGCCCGAGGGCGTGTATTTCACCGAAGTGAAAATGACCGCAAAGACCTTGTCCATCACCGGCGCTGCGCAATCCAACAACCGTGTTTCAGACTTGATGCGCAACCTTGAGGCATCAGACTGGTTCGATGCGCCGAGCCTGACCGAAGTCAAGGCCACAGCTGCCGGTCAGGTGGAACAGGCCAACGTCTTCCAGTTGACCGTTCGCCAGACTCGACCCGCAGCGCCGGAGGGGGGCAAATGAGTCCATCGGAATGGTTCGAAGGGCTGCGCAAGATCGACATCAATGAGCTGGATACCGGCAACATGGGTTCCTGGCCGCCGCCGATCAAGTTTCTGATGGCCGGCTTGCTCATGCTTCTGGTGCTGGCCCTGGGCTACAACTTTTCCACTCGCGACCTTGTGAGCCAGCTCGAACTCAATCGCGAGGAGGAGTCGACACTCAAGCAACAGTTCGCCGACAAAGCCCGCGTAGTGGCGAATCTGGATCTCTACACCCGGCAGCTCAAGGAGATGGAGAGCGCCTTCGGCGTGCTGTTGCGGCAACTGCCCGGCGACACCGAAGTGCCCGGTTTGCTGGAAGACATCACTCGTACCGGTCTGGGTAGTGGTCTGGAGTTCGAAGAGATCAAGCTGCTGCCGGAGGTCGCCCAGCCGTTCTACATCGAACTGCCGATCCAGATCACGGTCACCGGGGATTACCACGACTTGGCCGCCTTCGTCAGTGATGTGTCCGGGTTGCCGCGAATCGTCACCTTGCACGATTTCGACCTTGCCCCCGTCAGCCCCCAGAGTGGTCCGAAACTGCGCTTGAGCATCCTCGCCAAGACCTACCGCTACAACGACAAGGGACAGCATCAATGAGGCCGGCGCAGTGTTTTTCGGTAGTGGTGGTGCTGTCTGCTCTGTCCGGTTGCGGTGCAGGCGATGACTACGACGATCTGGATGCATACATGAACGAAATGCGCCTGCGCGGGCCGGGCAGGATTGAACCAGCGCCGGTATTCCGGTCTTCCCCGGCATTCACTTACAACGCGGCGAATCTGCGCAGCCCGTTTTCGCCGCAGATCAGCACTGATCTGGCGGCCCGGCGTCGGGGTTCACGTCACGTCAAGCCCGACCCGGGGCGGGTCAAGCAATACCTTGAAGGTTTCAACATCGAGCAGTTTGAAATGGTCGGCACCCTTTCCAATGCGACGGGCTCCTATGCCTTGCTGCGCGGGGCGGGTGGGGTCCATCGGTTGAAAGTCGGCGATTACCTGGGGCGTAACGACGGACGGATCGTTGCGATCAATGGCTCGCAGGTCGAAGTGGTTGAAATTGTCCCTGATGGTCAGGGCGCGTGGCTGGAGCGTCCCCGGACCATTCCTTTGAAAGAGCACTCATAGTGGAACTCGAATAATGAACAGGATTTTCGCAACCGTCGGCCTTTCGCTATGGATAGCGTTGTTGTCGCCGATGGTGCAAGCAGCCAATCTCAAGGCGCTGGATGTCGCTGCGTTACCGGGAGACCGTGTCGAATTGAAATTGTCTTTCGATGAGCCGCCCCCGGTGCCCCACGGCTATACGACGGAGTCGCCGGCCCGGATTGCCCTGGATTTGCCGGGAGTCGCCAGTCAGCTGGCCAGCAAGACTCGCGATCTCGGCAGTGGAAATGCCCGTAGTGCTACGGTGATGCAAACCCGGGACCGTACGCGATTGATCATCAACCTGACTCAGTTGGCCCCCTACGACTCGCGAATTGAAGGCAATAATTTGCTGGTAGTTGTCGGGCAGGGTGTCAAACTGCCGACAGCCAGGCCGACAGCCAGGCCGACGGCCACGGCAATGCCGGTTCCGGCAAGAGCCACCGCGACGGCAGGCAAGGCCATTCGGGGTGTGGATTTTCAGCGAGGCACCCAGGGCGAGGGCAATGTGGTGATCGACCTGTCGGATCCATCGATGGCGCCCGACATACAAGAGCGTGAGGGCAAGATCATCGTTGGCTTTGCCAAAACCCGATTGCCTGAGCCGTTGCGCGTGCGTCTGGATGTGAAGGATTTCGCCACGCCAGTGCAATTCGTCAATGCCAGTGCCAGCGGCGACCGAGCGACCATCAGCATTGAGCCTGGTGGCAGGTTCGATTACTCGACCTATCAGACGGACAGCAAACTCACGGTCAGCGTTCGTCCGGCGACGGTCGACGACCTGCAAAAACGCAATGCCGGACCACAGGCCTACAGCGGCGAGAAGCTTTCGCTGAATTTCCAGGACATCGATGTGCGCTCGGTGCTGCAACTGATCGCCGATTTCACCAACCTCAATCTGGTGGCCAGCGACACGGTTCAGGGGGGGATTACCCTGCGCTTGCAGAACGTGCCGTGGGACCAGGCGCTGGATCTGGTGCTGAAAACCAAGGGGCTGGACAAGCGCAAGGTCGGCAATGTCCTGCTTGTTGCGCCGGCCGATGAAATTGCTGCCCGTGAGCGCCAGGAGCTCGAATCCCAGAAGCAGATTGCCGATCTGGCGCCGTTGCGTCGGGAGTTGTTGCAGGTCAATTACGCCAAGGCGGCGGACATCGCCAAGCTCTTCCAGTCGGTGACCAGCGCCGAAGCGAAACCCGACGAGCGGGGGTCGATCACCGTCGATGAGCGCACCAACAACATCATTGCCTACCAGACCCAGGACCGGCTGGACGAGCTGCGCAGGATCGTCACGCAACTGGATATCCCGGTGCGTCAGGTGATGATCGAGGCGCGCATTGTCGAAGCCAATGTCGACTATGACAAAAGCCTCGGGGTTCGTTGGGGTGGTTCGATACAGAACAAGGGCAACTGGAACACCTCTGGCGTCAGTAATGGACTCAATGGATCATCGACCATCGGCACACCCGGCAGTACCAGCACCAACTCACCGTTCGTCGACATGGGCGTAGTCAACAACACCTCGGGCATCGGCATCGCGTTCATCACCGATAACGTCTTGCTGGACCTGGAGCTGACGGCCATGGAGAAAACCGGCAACGGGGAAATCGTCTCGCAACCCAAGGTGGTCACGTCCGACAAGGAAACCGCAAAAATCCTCAAGGGCACCGAGATTCCCTATCAGGAAGCCAGTTCCAGTGGCGCGACGTCGGTATCGTTCAAGGAGGCATCGCTGTCGCTGGAGGTGACGCCGCAGATCACGCCCGACAACCGGATCATCATGGAGGTCAAGGTGACCAAGGACGAGCCGGACTTCCTGAACAAGGTCCAGGATGTGCCGCCCATCAAGAAAAACGAAGTCAACGCCAAGGTCCTGGTCAACGATGGCGAGACCATCGTCATTGGCGGTGTTTTCTCAAATACTCAGAGCAAGGTCGTAGATAAGGTGCCATTTCTTGGCGATGTGCCGTATCTTGGCCGCCTTTTCCGGCGTGATGTGGTTTCGGAGAAAAAATCCGAGCTGTTGGTATTCCTCACTCCGCGTATCATGAATAACCAGGCGATTGCTGTGAGTCATTGATTCTGTGCGAAATTTGATTCTTGTTGGACCGATGGGCGCTGGAAAAAGCACCATCGGCCGGTTGCTGGCCAAAGAGCTGCGCCTGCCATTCAAAGATTCCGATAAGGAAATTGAATTGCGCACGGGCGCCAATATTCCTTGGATCTTCGATAAAGAAGGCGAACCGGGCTTTCGTGATCGCGAGCAGGCAATGATTGCCGAACTGTGCGATTACGACGGTGTGGTGCTGGCGACAGGCGGGGGCGCGGTCATGCGTGAAGCCAATCGCCGGGCACTGCATGCCGGTGGGCGCGTGGTTTATCTGCATGCGTCGGTCGAGCAGCAGGTCGGTCGCACGGCCCGCGACCGCAATCGGCCACTGTTGCGTACTGCCGATCCGGCCAAGACCCTTCGGGATCTGTTGGCGATCCGCGATCCGCTTTATCGGGAAATTGCCGACCTGGTGGTCGAAACCGATGAGCGACCGCCACGAATGGTCGTACTCGACATTCTAGAGCGCTTGCAGCAGCTGCCACCCCGTTAAAGCGCCGCGCGAAATGCGCTATCCTCAGCGTCGCGCCATGATCGCTCAAGGTTGTGGCGGATGGCTTGCAAACGGCGTCACACCAGCAGAGGCCGTGGATATTCGTAAACTCAGGGCAGGATGCCTGATTCATCTTCACTGTGGGGACACATGCAGACACTCAAGGTCGATCTAGGCGAGCGCAGCTACCCGATTCATATTGGCGAAGGTTTGTTGGATCAGCCTGAGCTGCTGGCCCCGCACATTCGCGGACGGCAAGTAGCGATCATTACCAACGAGACTGTTGCGCCGCTCTATCTCGAGCGTCTGACCCGCAGCCTGGCGCAGTTCTCGGTGATTTCCGTGGTGCTGCCCGACGGCGAGGCCTTCAAGACCTGGGAAACCCTGCAACTGATTTTCGACGGTCTGCTGACCGCCCGGCATGACCGCCGCACTACCGTGATCGCCCTCGGTGGCGGTGTGATCGGCGACATGGCCGGCTTTGCCGCTGCCTGCTACCAGCGCGGCGTCGATTTCATTCAGGTTCCGACCACGCTGTTGTCGCAAGTCGACTCTTCGGTGGGCGGCAAGACCGGGATCAACCATCCGCTGGGCAAGAACATGGTCGGCGCCTTCTATCAGCCGAACGTGGTGCTGATCGATACCGCCAGCCTCAATACCCTGCCGGCGCGCGAGCTGTCCGCCGGATTGGCCGAAGTCATCAAGTACGGGCTGATCTGCGATGAGCCGTTCCTGACCTGGCTCGAAGACAATGTCGACCGTTTGCGCAATCTGGATCAGCAAGCCCTGACTTATGCCATCGAGCGCTCCTGCGCGGCCAAGGCTGCGGTGGTCGGTGCCGATGAGAAAGAGACCGGTGTTCGTGCCACGTTGAACCTGGGCCATACTTTTGGCCACGCGATTGAAACCCACATGGGCTATGGTGTGTGGCTACATGGTGAAGCTGTGGCTGCTGGCACCGTAATGGCGCTGGAAATGTCCGCGCGACTGGGCTGGATCAGCGAGCAGGAGCGAGATCGTGGCATTCGTCTGTTCCAGCGCGCCGGGTTGCCGGTCGTACCGCCAGAAGAGATGACAGAAGCCGATTTCCTCGAACACATGTCCATTGATAAAAAAGTGATCGACGGTCGTTTGCGCCTGGTGCTGCTGCGCCACATGGGTGAAGCGGTGGTGACCGACGATTATCCAAAAGAGGTTCTACAGGCCACGCTGGGGGCAGACTACCGCGCCCTGGCCCAGCTTAAAGGTTAATAAGAACACGATGACTAGTTTGCATGCCGACGAGGCTTTCCTCGGCCATTACCAGTTGAGTCATGACCCTTTTGCTCCTCGGGTGCCTGGCTTCAAATTTTTCCCGGCCCAGCGCAAACCCGTGCTGGGGCAACTGCATCACCTGGCGCGTTACAGCCAGTTGCTGCTGGTGGTCACCGGTCCCGAGGGCAGTGGCAAGACCCTGTTGCGTCAGGCCCTGGTTGCCAGCACCAATAAGCAATCGGTACAAAGTCTGGTGGTTTCTGCCCGCGGCGCCGGCGATGCAGCCGGGGTGTTGCGTCAGGTGGCCCAGGCGCTGAACGTTGCCCAGGCTGATGCCGACGCTATTCTGGCTCAGGTGGTGCAGCTTGCACTGACCGGGCAGGAAGTCTATCTGCTGGTCGATGACGCCGAACACCTCGATGAGTCCGCCCTTGAGGCGCTGATGATCCTGGCTGCCGGCGCACCTGAAGGCCGCCCGCATGTGTTCCTGTTCGGTGAAACTTCGCTGATCGCTCAGCTTGAGGCTTTGCATCTCGAGGAAGAACGTTTCCATGTCATCGAGCTGCAACCCTATACCGAGGAAGAAACCCGCGAATATCTCGAGCAGCGGCTCGAAGGCGCTGGTCGCGGTATCGAACTTTTCACCGCAGATCAGATCTCTGATATTCACGAAAGCTCCGAAGGCTGGCCTGGCAGCATCAATCAGGTCGCCCGCGATGCAATGATCGAAGCCATGATCGCCAGCCGCTCAGCGGTCAAGCGTCCAAAAATGGGGTTCAATATGCCGAAGAAACACGTATTGGCGATTTCCGCCGTGGTCGTGGTTGCGGTAGCTGCCGCCTGGTTGATGCCGGGTCGCAACAAGGCACCGACCACGGGTGCACCGGCCAATGAGCAGGCGCAACTGCCGCTTGGCCAGGGTCAGCCCACAGCGAATGGTGGCGCTCCGGCCGTCGAATTCGCCGGTAATACGCAGCCGATGCCGTTGCCGTTGGTCGGTAACTCGCAGCCGGTCATGCGCGGTCCGCTGGCTGAAGCCGCAGGCGGCATCACCGAAGGCGACGATGGCGTGCCGGTCGAAGGTTCCAGCGCTACGCCGCCGACCGTCACCACTACCGCACCGCCTGTGGGTGTTCCTGCCGGCCCTGCGCCGACGCCAGCCGCCAAGCCGACGCCTGCGCCGACTCAGGTCGCCACCGCCAAGCCAGCGCCTGCGCCAGTGGCCAAACCTGCTCCAGCACCAGCCAAGCCAGTCGTTGCTGCTGCAGCCAAGCCGGCAGAGAAGCCGGCTCCGGCCCCAGCGGCCAAGGCGGCTGGCGGTACCTGGTACGCAGGGCAAGCACCGGGCAACTACGTGGTGCAGATCCTCGGCACCAGCTCCGAAGCGAGCGCGCAAAGCTTCGTCAAGGAGCAGGGCGGCGAGTACCGTTACTTCAAGAAAGTCCTCAACGGCAAGCCGCTCTACGTGATCACCTACGGCAACTTCGCCAATCGTGATGCAGCTGTTTCCGCCATCAAGGCCTTGCCAGCGAAGGTTCAGGCTGGTAAACCTTGGCCTCGCACTGTCGCCAGCGTCCAACAGGAACTGGCAACAACTCGCTGAAGATTCGGCGGCCTTACCCAGGCCGCCCCTCCAAGCACCTCAAAATTTCTACAAGTGCGCGCCGCCTTCCGGGCTGCGTGCCTTGTGGTGTCTGCGTCATAGTAGCTTTTGAGTCGTAGCGGTCAAAATTAAAAAAAGTTTTGACTAGCACAGCAGATCGCTTTAAACCTTTCACAAATGCGACATGAATTTGCGACAGTTCGTCGTCAAATTTGTGAGGCCAAGTGTCGGTGTGTACAATGACCTCCCTTTTGTTTCCGCAAAGCTGGCGTGCGTTCGGCGCGGATGGCAAGTGGTTGAATTGAAAAGAAATTTGCCTCGATCAGAGGCAGCCTGGTGAGAAAGTGTCTATGAAAGCAGGTCTGTACCAACCAGATGAATTCAAGGATAACTGCGGTTTCGGCCTGATAGCCCATATGCAGGGCGAGCCCAGTCATACCCTTTTGCAAACGGCCATCGAGGCCCTGACCTGCATGACCCACCGCGGTGGGATTAATGCCGACGGCAAGACCGGTGACGGTTGCGGTCTGCTGATTCAAAAGCCGGACGTGTTCCTGCGAGCCATCGCCCAGGAAACCTTCGGCGTCGAAATGCCCAGGCAATACGCTGTGGGCATGGTTTTCTTCAACCAGGACCCGGTCAAAGCCCAAGCCGCTCGCGAGAACATGAACCGCGAGATCCTGGCCGCCGGCCTGCAACTGGTCGGCTGGCGCAAAGTGCCGATCGACACCAGCGTCCTCGGCCGCCTGGCCCTTGAGCGCCTGCCGCAGATCGAGCAAGTGTTCATCGGCGGTGAAGGCCTGAGCGATCAGGACATGGCCGTCAAGCTGTTCACCTCCCGTCGTCGCTCGTCCGTGGCCAACGCCGCTGACACCGACCACTACGTCTGCAGCTTTTCGCACAAGACCATCATTTACAAAGGCCTGATGATGCCGGCGGACTTGACTGCCTTCTATCCGGACCTGAGCGACAAGCGCCTGCAAACCTCGATTTGCGTGTTCCACCAGCGCTTCTCCACCAACACCCTGCCGAAATGGCCGCTGGCCCAACCGTTCCGCTTCCTGGCGCACAACGGCGAGATCAACACCATCACCGGCAACCGCAACTGGGCCGTGGCCCGTCGCACCAAGTTCAGCAACGATCTGATGGACCTGGAAGAACTCGGCCCACTGGTCAACCGCGTCGGTTCCGACTCCTCGAGCATGGACAACATGCTTGAGCTGATGGTCACCGGTGGCATCGACCTGTTCCGTGGCGTGCGGATGATCATTCCGCCGGCGTGGCAGAACGTCGAGACCATGGACCCGGACCTGCGTGCGTTCTACGAATACAACTCGATGCACATGGAGCCGTGGGACGGCCCGGCCGGCGTGGTAATGACCGACGGTCGTTACGCGGTGTGCCTGCTCGACCGTAACGGTCTGCGTCCGGCGCGTTGGGTCACCACCAAGAACGGTTTCATTACCCTGGCGTCCGAAATCGGTGTCTGGAACTACCAGCCTGAAGACGTGATCGCCAAGGGCCGTGTGGGCCCGGGCCAGATCTTTGCCGTGGACACCGAAACCGGTCAGATCCTCGATACCGATGCGATCGACAACCGCCTCAAGTCCCGTCATCCGTACAAGCAATGGCTGCGCAAGAATGCCCTGCGCATCCAGGCGACCATGGAAGACAACGACCATGGTTCGGCGTTCTACGACGTCGATCAGCTCAAGCAATACATGAAGATGTACCAGGTCACGTTCGAAGAGCGCGACCAGGTGCTGCGTCCACTGGGTGAACAGGGCTACGAAGCCGTGGGCTCGATGGGCGACGATACGCCGATGGCCGTGCTTTCCCAGCGCGTGCGCACGCCGTACGACTATTTCCGCCAGCAGTTCGCCCAGGTGACCAACCCGCCGATCGATCCGCTGCGTGAAGCCATCGTCATGTCGCTGGAAATCTGCCTCGGTGCCGAGCGCAACATTTTCCAGGAGTCGCCGGAACACGCTTCGCGCGTGATCCTCAGCTCGCCGGTCATTTCCCCGGCCAAGTGGCGCTCGCTGATGAACCTCGATCGTCCGGGTTTCGAACGCGCGATCATCGACCTCAATTACGACGAAAGCGTCGGACTCGAAGCTGCGATCCGCAATGTTGCCGATCAGGCTGAAGAAGCCGTGCGCTCCGGTCGTACCCAGGTCGTTCTGAGTGACCGTCACATCGCCCCGGGCAAGTTGCCGATCCACGCATCCCTGGCTACCGGCGCGGTGCACCACCGCCTGACCGAAAAGGGCCTGCGTTGCGACTCCAACATCCTGGTGGAAACCGCCACCGCCCGCGATCCGCATCACTTCGCCGTGTTGATCGGTTTCGGCGCTTCTGCCGTCTATCCGTTCCTGGCCTACGAAGTGCTCGGCGACCTGATCCGTACCGGTGAAGTGCTGGGCGACCTCTATGAGGTGTTCAAGAACTACCGTAAAGGCATCACCAAGGGCTTGCTCAAGATCCTGTCGAAGATGGGCATCTCGACCATCACTTCGTACCGCGGTGCGCAGTTGTTCGAGGCCATCGGCCTGTCCGAGGAAGTCTGCAACCTGAGCTTCCGTGGCGTGCCGAGCCGCATCAAGGGTGCGCGTTTCGTCGACATCGAAGCCGAACAGAAAGCCCTGGCCACCGAAGCCTGGAGCCCGCGCAAGCCGATCCAGCAAGGCGGTTTGCTGAAGTTCGTCCACGGTGGCGAATATCACGCGTACAACCCGGACGTGGTCAGCACCCTGCAAGCCGCTGTGCAGCAGGGCGACTACAGCAAGTTCAAGGAATACACGTCGCTGGTGGACAACCGCCCGGTGTCGATGATCCGCGACCTGCTGAAAGTCAAAACCCTCGACACTCCATTGGATATGAGTGAAATCGAGCCGCTGGAATCGGTGCTCAAGCGCTTCGACTCCGCCGGTATCTCGCTGGGCGCCCTGTCGCCGGAAGCTCACGAAGCCCTGGCCGAAGCCATGAACCGCCTCGGTGCGCGTTCCAACTCCGGCGAAGGCGGCGAAGACCCGGCGCGCTATGGCACCATCAAGAGCTCGAAAATCAAGCAGGTGGCCACCGGCCGTTTCGGTGTGACCCCGGAATACCTGGTCAACGCCGAAGTGCTGCAGATCAAGGTCGCCCAAGGCGCCAAGCCGGGCGAAGGTGGTCAGTTGCCGGGTGGCAAGGTCAACGGTCTGATCGCCAAGCTGCGTTATGCAGTGCCGGGCGTGACCCTGATTTCGCCGCCGCCGCACCACGACATCTACTCGATCGAAGACTTGTCGCAGCTGATTTTCGACCTGAAACAAGTCAACCCGCAGGCGCTGGTTTCGGTGAAGCTGGTAGCCGAGGCGGGCGTCGGCACCATCGCCGCCGGCGTGGCCAAGGCCTATGCGGACCTGATCACCATCTCCGGCTACGACGGAGGTACCGGTGCATCGCCACTGACCTCAATCAAGTACGCGGGTGCGCCGTGGGAACTCGGCCTGGCCGAAACCCACCAGACCCTGCGCGGCAATGACCTGCGCGGCAAAGTGCGGGTACAGACCGACGGCGGCCTGAAAACCGGCCTCGACGTGATCAAGGCCGCGATTCTCGGCGCTGAAAGCTTCGGTTTCGGTACTGCGCCAATGATCGCCCTGGGCTGCAAATACCTGCGCATCTGCCACCTGAACAACTGCGCCACCGGCGTCGCGACCCAGAACGAGAAGCTGCGCAAGGATCACTACATCGGTACCGTCGACATGGTGGTGAACTTCTTCACCTACGTCGCTACCGAGACCCGTGAGTGGCTGGCCAAGCTGGGCGTGCGTTCCCTCGAAGAGCTGATCGGCCGTACCGATCTGCTGGAAGTCCTCGAAGGCCAGACCGCCAAGCAGCATCACCTGGACCTGACCCCGTTGCTGGGCAGCGACCACGTGCCGGCGGACAAGCCGCAGTTCTGTGGCGTAGACCGCAACCCGCCGTTCGACAAGGGCCTGCTGGCCGAGAAAATGGTCACCATGGCCACCTCGGCGATCAATGACCTGAGCGGTGCCGAGTTCGACCTGGAAATCTGCAACTGCGACCGTTCCATCGGTGCACGCATCTCTGGCGAAATCGCGCGCAAGCACGGCAACCAGGGCATGGCCAACGCGCCGATCACGTTCCGCTTCAAAGGCACGGCCGGGCAGAGTTTCGGCGTGTGGAACGCTGGCGGCCTGAACATGTACCTGGAAGGCGACGCCAACGACTACGTCGGCAAGGGCATGACCGGCGGCAAGCTGGTGATCGTGCCGCCCAAGGGCAGCGTCTACCGCACCCAGGACAGTGCCATCATCGGCAACACCTGCCTGTACGGCGCCACCGGCGGCAAGCTGTTCGCCGCCGGCACCGCGGGCGAGCGTTTCGCCGTGCGTAACTCCGGTGCCCACACGGTCGTGGAAGGCACTGGCGATCACTGCTGCGAGTACATGACCGGTGGTTTCGTCTGTGTATTGGGCAAGACCGGTTACAACTTCGGCTCTGGCATGACCGGCGGTTTCGCCTACGTGCTCGACCAGGACAACAGCTTCGTTGACCGGGTCAACCACGAACTGGTGGAAATCCAGCGGATCAGCGGCGAGGCGATGGAGGCCTATCGCAGCCACCTGCAAAACGTGCTGAACGAGTACGTCGCGGAAACCGACAGCGAGTGGGGTCGTGAACTCGCCGAAAACCTCGATGACTACTTGCGCCGTTTCTGGCTGGTCAAGCCCAAGGCTGCCAACCTGAAGTCGTTGCTTTCCAGCACCCGTGCCAATCCGCAGTGATATGCGCCTGAAGAGTTTGATGAGGTTTTAAAATGGCTGAACGTCTGAATAATGACTTCCAGTTCATCGAGGTCGGGCGCAAGGATCCGAAGAAGAAACTGTTGCGTCAACGCAAGAAAGAGTTCGTGGAAATCTACGAACCCTTCAAACCCCAGCAGTCGGCCGAGCAGGCCCACCGCTGCCTGGGTTGCGGTAACCCGTATTGCGAATGGAAGTGCCCAGTGCACAACTTCATTCCCAACTGGCTGAAACTGGTGGCCGAGGGCAACATCCTCCAGGCCGCCGAGCTGTCGCACCAGACCAACACCCTGCCGGAAGTCTGCGGCCGGGTGTGCCCGCAGGACCGTCTGTGCGAGGGTGCCTGCACCCTCAACGACGGCTTCGGCGCGGTGACCATCGGTTCGGTGGAGAAGTACATCACCGATACCGCGTTCGCCATGGGTTGGCGCCCGGACATGTCCAAGGTCAAGCCGACCGGCAAGCGTGTCGCGATCATCGGTGCCGGGCCTGCGGGCCTGGGCTGCGCTGACGTACTGGTGCGCGGTGGCGTGACCCCGGTGGTGTTCGACAAGAACCCGGAAATCGGCGGCCTGCTGACCTTCGGCATCCCCGAGTTCAAGCTGGAAAAGACCGTGCTGAGCAATCGCCGCGAAGTCTTCACTGGCATGGGTATCGAGTTCCGCCTGAACACCGAGGTGGGCAAGGACGTGACCATGGAGCAACTGCTCGAGGAATACGATGCGGTATTCATGGGCATGGGCACCTACACCTACATGAAGGGCGGCTTTGCCGGGGAAGACTTGCCGGGCGTGTACGACGCGCTGGACTTCCTGATCGCCAACGTCAACCGCAACCTGGGCTTTGAAAAGTCGCCGGAAGATTTCGTCGACATGAAAGGCAAGAAGGTCGTGGTCCTGGGCGGCGGCGACACGGCGATGGACTGCAACCGGACCTCGATTCGTCAGGGCGCCAAGGCGGTGACCTGTGCTTATCGTCGTGACGAAGCGAACATGCCAGGCTCGCGCAAAGAGGTGAAGAACGCCAAGGAAGAAGGCGTGAAATTCCTCTACAACCGCCAGCCGATCGCTATCGTCGGCGAAGACAGGGTCGAAGGCGTGAAGGTGGTCGAGACCCGTCTCGGCGAACCGGACGCCCGTGGCCGTCGCAGCCCAGAGCCGATCCCGGGTTCCGAAGAGATCATCCCGGCCGACGCCGTGGTCATTGCCTTCGGTTTCCGCCCGAGCCCGGCGCCATGGTTCGAGCAGTTCAGCATCCAGACCGACAGCCAGGGCCGCGTAGTGGCGCCGGAACAAGGTCAGTACAAGCACCAGACCAGCAACCCGAAAATCTTCGCCGGTGGTGACATGGTGCGCGGTTCGGACCTTGTGGTGACTGCGATCTTCGAAGGCCGTACTGCCGCCGAAGGGATCCTGGATTACCTGGGCGTGTAACTGCCGATCCAGAGCCAAATGCAATACCCCTGTGGGAGCGAGCTTGCTCGCGATAGCGGTGGATCAGTCGACAGAAATGTTGAATGTGACGCCGCCATCGCGAGCGAGCTCGCTCCCACAGTTGTTTCGCGGTGTTGCTAAACTCTGTATTTCATTGCGACAAATTGACCCGATAGACAAAAGCCTCCGCTCTTGCCGTGCCTTTTGCGCCCGGCTCTGAGAAAATGCCCTCACTTTTTTTCCGGATGCCGACATGACTGCCCTGAAGAACGACCGTTTCCTGCGCGCCCTGCTCAAGCAACCCGTAGACGTCACCCCTGTGTGGATGATGCGTCAGGCCGGTCGCTACCTGCCTGAATACCGCGCCAGCCGTGCCAAGGCCGGCGACTTCATGAGCCTGTGCATGAACCCGGCGTTCGCTTGCGAAGTCACGATGCAGCCGCTCGACCGTTATCCACAGCTGGATGCGGCGATCCTCTTTTCCGACATCCTGACCATCCCCGATGCCATGGGCCAGGGCCTGTACTTCGAAACCGGTGAAGGTCCGCGCTTCAGGAAAGTCGTCAGCACCCTGGCCGATATCGAAGCCCTGCCGATTCCTGACCCACAGAAAGACCTGGGCTACGTGATGGACGCGGTCAGCACCATCCGCCGTGAACTGAACGGCCGCGTGCCGCTGATCGGTTTCTCTGGCAGCCCGTGGACCCTGGCGACCTACATGGTCGAAGGCGGCTCGTCGAAAGACTTCCGCAAGACCAAGGCCATGCTCTACGACAACCCGCAAGCCATGCACCTGCTGCTCGATAAACTCGCGCAGTCGGTCACCAGCTACCTCAACGGCCAGATCATGGCCGGTGCACAAGCCGTGCAGATCTTCGACACCTGGGGCGGCAACCTGTCGGCGGCGGCGTACCAGGAGTTCTCCCTGGCCTACATGCGCAAAATCGTCAGCGGCCTGATCCGCGAGCACGAAGGCCGCAAGGTGCCGGTTATCCTGTTCACCAAGAATGGCGGCCTGTGGCTGGAGAGCATCGCCGACGCCGGAGCTGATGCACTGGGCCTGGACTGGACCTGCGATATTGGTGAAGCCCGTCAACGCGTCGGCAACAAAGTCGCCCTGCAAGGCAACATGGACCCGACCGTGCTCTACGCCAAGCCGGAAGCCATCCGCGCTGAAGTCGGCCGGATCCTCGCCAGCTACGGCAAGGGCAGCGGCCACGTGTTCAACCTCGGCCATGGCATCACGCCGGAAGTCGACCCGGAGCACGCTGGCGCGTTCCTGCGTGCCGTGCATGAATTGTCGGCGCAGTATCACGAGTGATCGGCACCCAATAAAAAACGCCCGGTATATGCCGGGCGTTTTTGTATCTCGGTAATCTTCTGTAGGAGCGAGCTTGCTCGCGATGGTCGTTAACGATAACGCGTATTTACTGGCTAAACACGGCGCTCTTGAGTCCATCGCGAGCAAGCTCGCTCCTACAGGGGGTGGTTGTCCAATGGCGGCAACTTCGCCAGTTTCAACGCCACAAACAGCGCAATCACCAGCAGCGTGCCGATGAACAACCCGATCCCGTTCCAGCCCCCCAGGTGCCAGAACACGCCACCCGCCGTACCGGCGATGCTTCCCCCGGCGTAGTAGCTGAACAGGTACAAGGACGATGCCTGCCCCTTGGCCCTTGTAGCGCGGCGGCCGATCCAGCTGCTGGCCACCGAATGGGCGCCGAAAAAGCCGAAAGTGAACACCAGCATGCCAATGATCACCAGCGGCAGCGGCGTGAACATCGTCAGGGCGAGACCTGCGATCATCAGCGCGATGGTGCTCCAGAGCACTTTGCGGCGGCCGAGTCTGTCGGCCAGCGAACCGATTTTTGCCGAGCTGTAGATGCCCGAGAGGTACACCACCGACAGCAACCCGACGTAGGCCTGTTCCATGTGGTACGGCGCGGCTAGCAGGCGATAGCCGATGTAGTTGAACAGCGTGACGAACGCGCCCATCAATACAAAGGCTTCGAGGAACAGCAGCGGCAGGCCGGCGTCGCGAAAGTGCATGGTGAAGCCGTCGAGCAGGCTGCGCGGGTGCAGCGAGCGGGCACGGAAGTTGCGCGATTCCGGGAGGATTTTCCAGAACACCGCCGCCGCAATCAGCGCCAGGCCACCGATCACCAGCATCGCCGTGTGCCAGCTGACGAAGTCGATCAAAACCCCGGTGATCAAACGCCCGCTCATACCGCCAATCGCATTGCCGCTGATGTACAAACCCATGGCGAGGCCGATGTGCTGCGGATGAATCTCTTCGCTCAAGTAAGTCATTGCAACCGCTGCCAGACCGCTCAACGACAATCCAATCAGCGCACGCATCAGCAGCACACCATGCCAGCTCGGCATCATCGCACTGGCCATGGTGCACAACGCAGCGGCCAGCAGTGCGGCCACCATCACCGGTTTACGCCCGATACGATCGGAAATCGGGCCAGTGATCAGCAGGCCGATGGCAAGCATGCCGGTGGCGATCGACAGGATCAGGCTGCTCTGCGCCGCGTTGATGGAATACTCGTGGGACAGCAGCGGCATCATCGGCTGCACGCAGTAGAGCAGGGCGAACGTCGCGAAGCCGCCGCAGAACAACGCCAGCACCGTGCGCATGAACGCCGGGGTGCCTTTTTCGATGTAGATCTGCGCCACCTCGGCGGCGATCGTGTCCGGCGCTGCAGGAGGGACTTCATGGGCGAGTGGCGCGACAGCAGTTTTCACGTTGGACCTCGGAGGACGCAGCCGGTCAGGCAATGAAAAAAGCATATAGCTGGCTAATGATTCAATCCAATATATTGTTCGACCTGTTTGATAGCTTTAACGACCTAATGGGGTTTCCATGGAATTGCGTCACCTGCGCTACTTCATCGCCGTCGCCGAAGAACTGCACTTCGGCCGCGCCGCACAGGTGCTGGGCATCTCCCAACCGCCGCTGAGCCAGCAGATTCAAGCGCTGGAACAGGAAGTCGGCGCACGCCTGTTCGAGCGTACCAATCGTCGGGTCGAGCTGAGCGAAGCCGGTCGGCTGTTCCTCGAAGAGGCGCGGCTGGTGCTGGCGCAGGTCGACAAGGCTGCGGATGTTGCGCGACGGGCGCAACTGGGCGAGTTGGGCGAGCTGAAAATCGGCTTCACCTCGTCGGCACCGTTCAACTCGACCATTCCCCAGGCGATTTTCTCTTTCCGTCAACGCTTCCCGGCAGTGCACCTGAACCTTCGGGAAATGAGCAGCACCCAAGTAGCCGATGCGCTGGTGGACGAGTCGATTGAAGTCGGCATCATGCGCCCGCTCGGGCTGCCGGACTGCCTCAGCGTGGTCGAGCTGATGCGCGAGCCGCTGGTCGCGGTGCTCAGCTCCAAACACCCGTTGATCGAGGGCAGCGAGGAGGGCTTGTTTCTGTCGGCCCTGGCGCTTGAGCCCTTTGTGTTTTTTCCGCGCAGCTATGGCAGCGGCCTGTATGCGCAGTTGCTCAGCCTGGCCCGGGACTCCGGCTTCAGTCCGCATTTTGCACAAGAGGCTGGCGAGGCGATGACCATCATTGGGCTGGTAGCGGCGGGGCTTGGTGTGTCGGTGCTGCCAGCGTCTTATCAGCGGATGCGCATCGACGGTGTGGTCTATCGGCCGCTGCTGGATCCGGCGGCGGTGTCGGCGGTGTGGCTGGTGCAGCGCAAGGATCAGAAGTCGGCGATGGCGCGGGCGTTTGTGGAGTTGTTGACCAGGAAGGTTGAGCCGTTAGAGGTGTGACTGCTGCGTCCGAACGCGGCCTGAGTCAATCGCGAGCAAGCTCGCTCCCACAGGTTTCAGCGGTGTGATCACGATTTTGGAAGCGCCGGGAAACCCTGTGGGAGCGAGCTTGCTCGCGATGGCGTCCGAGAGAACACCAAAAAGACCAGCTGTATGGCGCAAGAAGTATCAGTCCTGCCGGAAGCTTCACCACCCGCCGTGGGACATTTCCGAAATCCCGCGCAAAGGCTACAGCGCCTTGCGACGTTGCCTGCAACTACTTCAGAATCCGCCGGCTTGTGCGCTTTGAGGGCCGCCGGTAGCTTGATCGGGTCACTGATTGTCAGTGATCGGGTTTAGTAGCCCGAGGTTGTTCGAAGCGCATTTGCGCTCCTGATAGGCAGGTATTTTCTATACCTGCCCTTGATGGCAGCTATGCGCAGGGCGCCTTCGGGCGCGCCGGTTTCGAATGGCCCCGGTCTACTAACCTGCGTACAGCTGCCACCCTTTTGATTCATAGCGACTCGGTGTCGGCTCCACTTTCCTGGGCACTGAATCATGACCAATAAAGCAAAAAACCGGTCGGACACCGATCCGGATACCACACGCCAACCCAGCAAAATCTTCCTCGTCGCTCCTGAAGTCGACAACCACACTCTGCTGGAGTACGCCTGTGTGTCACTGGCATCAGCCAATACCATGGCGAGCGACTTCGCGAGGAATCTGAACGGAGCACAAGGCAACACCCTGCTGGGCATTCAGCAGTCGATCATGTTGGGGGAAATGGCGGTGAATCGGGTGTTGGATAACCTCGAGTCGCGCTAGTGAAAGTGAATCACTGGTAATTGATCGTTCCCGAAAGGGGCTTGTGAGACTCTGAGGGTCCTGGGCAACCAGCCATCGCAGAGCCAGACAGGTCGATGCTGAGTCGACCTGTTTGAGAAAAACCTATTGTGGCGAGGGAGCTTGCTCCCGCTGGACTGCGCAGCAGTCCCCTTTTGGGGCCGCTACGCGACCCAGCGGGAGCAAGCTCCCTCGCCACAGGTTATTCATCGCTCTTCAAATTGCCTTGTTACGACCAGCGCTTGAAAATCAGCGAAGTATTCACCCCGCCAAACGCAAAGTTATTGTTCATCACATAGTTATTTTTCATCTGCCGAAACTCGCCGCGCAGGTAGTCTAACTTACCGCAATGGGGGTCGACTTCGTCGAGGTTGAAGGTGTGCACGTAGAGGTCGCGGTTGAGCATTTCAATGCTGAACCAGGACTCCAGCGCACCGCAGGCGCCGAGGGTGTGGCCCAGGAAGCTCTTCTGTGAGCTGATCGGCATGTGTTCGCCGAACAGGCTGCTGGTGGCCAGGGTTTCGGCGATGTCGCCCTGTTCGGTGGCGGTGCCGTGGCCGTTGACGTAGCCGATGTCCGAAGGTTTCAGCCCGGCGTCTTCCAGGGCCAGTTCCATGGCCCGGCGCATGGTGACCTGTTCCGGGCGGGTGGTGTGCTGGCCGTCGGCGTTGCTGCCGAAGCCGACGATCTCGGCATGGATGTGGGCACCGCGGGCCAGGGCGTGTTCCAGTTCTTCGAGCACCAGCATGCCGCCGCCTTCGCCGATCACCAGGCCGTCGCGTGTGCTGTCGTAAGGGCGCGGGCTGCGTTGCGGGGTGTCGTTTTTCAGGCTGGTGGCGTAGAGCGCGTCGAAGACCATGGCTTCGGTCGGGCACAGTTCCTCGGCACCGCCGGCGAGCATCAGTGGCAGGCGCCCGAACTTGATCGCCTCGTAGGCATAGCCGATGCCCTGGCTGCCGCTGGTGCAGGCGCTGGACGTCGGGATCAGGCGGCCGGTGAGGCCGAAGAAGATGCTGATATTGGCTGCGGTGGTGTGCGGCATCATGCGCACGTAGGAGTTGGCGTTCAGCCCCTCGGCCACCGAGTTGAGCAGCATGTTGCCGAAGGCCTTGATCTCGTCGGTGCTACCGGTCGAGGAGCCGCAGGCGACGCCCATGCGCCCGTCCTTGATCGATTCGTCACCCAATAATCCGGCGTCGGCCAGTGCCAGTTCCGACGCGCCGACGGCCAGCCGTGATACCCGGCCCATGCTGCGCAGTTGCTTGCGGGTCCAGTGGCTCGGCACCTTGAAGTCATCGATGGGGCCAGCCAGGCGCGTGTTGAGCTCGGTAAAACGATCCCACTCGTCCATCCGGCGGATGCCGCTGCGGTTGGCCGCGAAGTTGCCGGCGATGGTGTCCCAGTCGCTGCCCAGTGAGGTGATGCCGGCCATGCCGGTGACGACGACGCGCTTCATCAGCACAGGCCTCCGTTGACGGCCAGAACCTGCCGGGTGATGTACGAGGCTTCCGCCGACATCAGGAAATTCACCGCGCCGGCCACCTCTTCAGGGGTGCCCATGCGTTGTGCGGGGATCATTTTCATCAGTTCTTCCACTGGCACGTTTTCGTCGAGCATGGCTGTGTCGATCAGGCCGGGGGCGACACAGTTGACGGTGATTTTGCGCTTGCCCAGTTCGATCGCCAATGCCTTGGCCGCGCCGATCAACCCGGCCTTGGAGGCGCTGTAGTTGACCTGGCCACGGTTGCCGATCAGCCCGGATACCGAGGTGATGCAGACAATCCGCCCGGCGGCGCGACGCCGAATCATCGGCATCATCACCGGGTGCAGCACGTTGTAGAAACCGTCGAGATTGGTGCGCATCACCACATCCCAGTCTTCCTCGCTCAAGGCCGGAAAGGCTCCATCGCGGGTCAGGCCGGCATTGAGCACTACGCCGTAATAGGCGCCGTGGGTTTCCACGTCGGCTTCGAGAATTTCCTTGCAACGGGCGCGGTCGGCCACATCGAACTGCAGGATGCGCGCACGACGGCCCAAGGCCTCGACTTCGGCCTTGACGGCTTCGGCGTCGGCCAGGCCGCTGCGGCAATGCAACACGATGTCGTGCCCGGCCTGGGCCAGACGCAAGGCGATGGCACGGCCGATGCCACGGCTGGAACCGGTGACCAGTACGGATTCAGTCATGACTGGACTCCTTCGGGTTCATGGAGATATTGAGCGGCCCGGGGTGGGCGATACACGTTCAGACGGGCGCTGGCGTGAATGCCGGGGGCGTTGATGTGACATTCGAACACGCCCATGCCGTTATCGTCTTCCAGGGAGCGAATCCCGTGGATGGTCAATTCGGTACCGGCCGGGAAGCTTTCGACGTTGCATTCGAACTTTCGGCTGCCGAGCAGGAAGCCCAACTCCACCGCATCACCGCGTTGACGCGCATGACAACCGGCGAAGGCGGCCACGCTCTGGGCCATCAGTTCTATGCCAACCCAGGCCGGCAGGCTGCCGTCGGGCAGATTGAACAGGCCATTTGGCTTGACGGTCAGGCGCGTGTGAATCTGCTCTTCATCGAACGCCAGGATCCGGTCGATAAAGATCATGTCGCCAGCGTGGGGCAGCAATTCGGCGATCGGCCAGTCAATCATGGGGCGTCTCCGATAATCAGGCTGACGTTGTTGCCACCGAAGGCAAAGGAATTGCTCATCAGGTAGCGGGGTGCAATGGACGTCAGGCGAGTGGCCGGGGTCACCCATTGCAGCGGTGGCAGTTCGGGGTCGGGCTGCCCGTCCCAGACATGTGGCGGCAGGGCGTGCGTGTGATTGTCCGGGCTCAGGCTCAACCAGCAGAACGCCGCTTCCAGCGCCCCGGCGGCACCGAGGGTGTGGCCGGTCATGGGTTTGCTCGACGAACAGGGTACGCCGACCGGGAACAGTGTCGCCACGGCCTGGCTCTCCATGGCGTCGTTGTGTTGGGTGGCGGTGCCGTGCAGGTTCAGATAAGCGATCTGCTCCGGTTGCAGGTTGGCGCGGCCCAAGGCTTTGCGCATGGCTTGCAGGGCGCCACGCCCGGTCGGTTCCGGGGCGGATATGTGATGCGCATCGGAGCTGGCGCCGCTGCCGAGCAGGGCAATCGGTTGGCTGTCGCCTGCACGTTTGGTCATCAGGAACAGCACCGCCGCTTCGCCAATGTTGATGCCATTGCGGTTCACCGAAAACGGATTGCAGCGTTGTTCCGAGACTGCTTCCAGCGCCGAGAAACCGTTGAGGGTCAGCTTGCACAAGGTGTCGACACCGCCACACAGCACCGCGTCGCAGATGCCCAGGTCCAACAGGCGCTGGGCGCTCATCAAGGCTCGGGCGCTGGAGGTGCAAGCCGTGGAAATGACATAGGCCGGCCCGCTCAGTTGCAGCCACTCGGCGAGGAAGTTCGCCGGCGCCCCGAGTTCCTGTTGCTGATAGTCGTACTCGGCAGGGAACTGCTTTTCACGCAGGTAATACGCCAGGCTCTGGCTGGCCTCGTCGATACCCGAGGTGCTGGTGCCCAGCACGACACCGATGCGGTCGCGGCCGTAGGTCTGGATCGCGCTGTCGATGTCCGGGCGGATCTGCAGCGTGGCTTCCATCAACAACTGATTGTTGCGACTGTGATGGCGCGACAGGTCGGCTGGCAGGGTTGCCAGTTTGCCCTGGACCGCACCGACCGGCAGCGTGCGTTGCGGTACCCAACCGGTTTGTTCGCGCATGCCGCTGCAGTCGCCGGCAAACAGGTTGCGGGCAACTTCCTGCTTGTCGCGGCCCAGCGCGCAGACCAATCCGAGGGCATTGAGGTAAGCCGTCATGGCGATTCACCGCTCAGGGGGGTGACTTGATAGCTCGGACCATGCGGTAACTTCAATTCAAAATTCTGCGGTTGTGCGTAATGGATGTCCCAGCGCTCGGGCAGGGACCGTTGTCTGCCGTACTGCCAGGCGCCGGGATAGTTGGCCGCCAGTTCATCTTGCGGTGTCAGCGCAAACAGCAGCGCCGCGAACAGCTCCCGGGCCTGTGGATTGGGGGGCAGGAAACCATCGGACTCCCAGGTTTTATCGATCAATCTCTGGCGGGCCTGGGGAATGCCCAACAGGTCCATCATCGACCAGCGAATACCCGCCTCTTCACGCTGGATCACCAGCACCCAGTCCTGGCGTTCGTCGGCCTGCCCGCGCTGGACGTGCAATTGCAGCGGCAGCGGCAGATCCGGATTGTGCACGGGCAGCGGCGCCCGGCCGGCGCAGGCGCTCAGCAGCACAGCCGCGGCGAGTAGCAGAAATTTCAGAGCACCTGCTACCCCTGTGGGAGCGAGCTTGCTCGCGATGGCGGCGGTACATTCAGCATAAGTGTTGACGGATCCACCGCTATCGCGAGCAAGCTCGCTCCCACAGGTTTGGTATTTCAAGCGGTTGGTAATCAACATCACACAGTTCCTTCAAAAGGTTTGCGCGCCACCACATTGACCAGGGTTTCTTCCCGTTGGCCAAAGGGTTTTGGCTTGCACACACCCAGCAGTTCGAGCAGGCCGAAATCCTTGGCGCGACTCCACCACAGGTACGGATAAGACAGGTTTTTCTCGGTAAATTCGAAACCCTGCCGGCGAATCATTTGCAGGTACTGCGCCGCGCTTTTCTGCACATGCATCGGGTGGCGGAATAACCAGCGGATCACCCAGGTATCAATGTAAGCCTCGGTGGATTCGGCGAACAGCAGATAACCGCCGGGTTTTAGCACGCGGTAGAACTCGGCCAGAGCCTGTTCCTGCTCCACCAGATGATGGAAGGTCTGGTGACAGAACAGCAGGTCGATACTGGCGTCCGGCAGGTTGAGGCTGGCGCAGTCACTGCCGAGCAACTCCACTTCCATGCTATGGCGCGCCGCTTCTTCGCGGCTCTGGTCCAGGCTGTGGGGATCAGCATCGACGCCAATCAGACGAGCGGGCGCGAAGACCTGACGTAGCAGCGCGAATGACTTGCCCTGACCGCAGCCGGCATCCAGCAGTACCGGATCGGCGGGCGGCGTGTCGCTGAACAGGCCGCGCAAATCGTTGATCGCCTCGCGCAGCACATAGTGTTGCCAGATCTGGCTGCGCAGAAACCACAACCCGAAACGGGTTTCTTCGACGTAGTGGTCGCTCAAATAGTTCATGACGCAGCCCTTGCACAGAATTCCGATATCACCTTCAACCGGCGCCTGGCTTCGCTGACGAACGGGTTGCTTTGATCCCAGGCATATCCGGCAAGTATCGAGCTGATCATCCCGCGGATTTCCGGCGAGCTGCCTTCATGGAAAATCACGTCCTGGAAGGTCCCGGCGTACCAGCCTTCGACATAGCAACGGAAGGTGTCGACGCCGCGCTTGAGCGGTTCGGCGAACTCGGTTTGCCAGTCGACGGCTTCACCTTGCAACTGACGGTGCAAGACCCCGGCGGCCATGCTCGCCGAACGCATGGCGATGGTCACGCCAGAGGAAAACACCGGGTCGAGGAATTCCGCGGCATTGCCCAGCAGCGCGAAGCCCGGGCCGTGCAGGGTTTTGACATTCGCCGAGTATCCGCCGATGGTCCGGGCCTCGGTGTCCCACTGCGCATTTTGCAACACGCTGGCCAGGCCTGGCGTCTCGGCGATAAAGCCGCGCAGGCACTCGTCCAGATTGCCGCTGCGGCCAGCGAAACGTTCCTCGGCGGCGACCACGCCGACCGAGCAGCGCCCGTTGCTGAACGGGATGGTCCAGAACCACACGTCGCGCTGGGTCGGATGAGTGGTCACGAGGATCTTGCTGCGGTCGAAAGACGCAAGGTCGATTCGGTCTTCGACGTGAGTGAACACGGCCTGACGCACCGGGAAATTCGACGGTGCCTCAAGGTCGAGCAAGCGCGGCAGCACGCGGCCGTAGCCACTGGCATCGAGCAGGA
Source organism: Pseudomonas sp. A-B-19 (assembly GCF_019947515.1). Taxonomy (NCBI): domain Bacteria; kingdom Pseudomonadati; phylum Pseudomonadota; class Gammaproteobacteria; order Pseudomonadales; family Pseudomonadaceae; genus Pseudomonas; species Pseudomonas sp. A-B-19. Next base: position 157,079 of record NZ_JAGYGN010000002.1, on the reverse strand, counting down.
AATCGGCTTCGATGCGGTACTCGCTACCGTTTTCGCGGCGCACGCCAAGCTGTGGTTTTTCCGGGCCATTGTCGACGCTGACGATGGTTTCGCCGTAGCGGATCTCCACGCCTTGCAGCGCGGCCTGATCGGCCAGCAGCTTATCGAAATCGGCGCGCTGGACCTGAAAGGTCGTCGATTTGCCGTGGCTGAACGTCTCGCCGAAATCAAAGGCGCTGTAGCGCTCGCCCCAGGCAAACGCGGCACCGGTTTTCACCTGAAATCCGGCGGCGTTGACGGCGTCGAGCATGCCCGCTTCCTCGACGAAGTCCAGGCAATGGGCCAGCAGGCTCTCACCGATGGAAAACCGTGGGAAATGCTGACGCTCGATCACCAGCACATCGTGTCCCTTGCGCTTGAGCAGCGCGGCGGCGATGGCACCGGAAGGACCGGCGCCGATGATCACGACCTGGCGGCATTCCATTTCAACGGTTGGCATGAGGGCTCCTTGCCGGGACAGCGGCTTTCAGGGGGATACGGTGCATGCCGGTCAGGGCTGGCAGCAGTGTAGCGATCAGGCCCATCAGCATCAGGGCAAAGTACAGCGGCGGGCTGATGAGTTGCTGTTGCAGCAGCAGGTTGAGAAAAACGATTTCGCTCAAGCCACGAATGTTCAGCAGCACACTTTCCCGCCAGCGGCTGGCGCCAGCGAACGAGGCCCCGGCCCAGCCGAGGCCGAGCCAGTTGCCCAGCAGTTTGCTCAGCATCGGCAACAGCAGCAGGGCCGCCAACTGCGTCCAGCCGAGGCTGTCGATGGCGCTGTGTACGTTGATCTGCACGATGCCGAATGTGAGGATCAGCGGGATGGCGATGTACGTCTGCAAGCGACTCATCCACACGGCCGGCAACGGCAGCACCAGCGGCGCTTTCAGCGCGGCCATGATCAACACATAACCGATGCCGAAAATCAGCGCATTGAGCTTGTAGTGCTCGGCGACGACCAGCAGGGCGAAAAAGCACAGGCTGTAAAGCCATGTCTGGCGCAAACCGAGCAACCGCAGCAGCACCGGCAGGCAGGCGCCGGCCAGGGGCAGCAACAGGCTGCTCAGGTGCAGGCTGCCTTGGGCGATGCCGAACAGGGTCCAGCAGGCGAGGTCGATGAGGATCGCGGTTTGCACCAGTCGCCGGGTGGCGGCGGGTGGGTAATCGATGTGCCGCAGGTACAGGTACAGCACCGGAATCGCGGTGATGGCGAATAGCAGGCCGATGGCCAGCGAGCTGATCCACGGCTGCGCCGGCAATAACCAGACCGCCGTGGCCAGGCCGCAGGCAAACGGAATGCAAAAGCTGGGCAGGGCGATCTTCAGGCTCTGGCGATCCAGTTGCAGGTCGATCACGTCGCTGAGGATGTAGCCCAGCAACAGGGCAAAGCTCAGGCTGTAGAGGTTCTTCAGCCAGCCCGGCGCCACCAGCAGCGTACCGCTTAGTTGCCAATGCGGCTCGATCCAGAAATACATCAACAGCGGCAAGCCGAGGGTCGCCAGCAACAACTGGCTGACGATGGGAATCAGGCCGAAATACCGGCCGACACGGGTCGCCACCGCGAACAACGCCAGCGCCATCGCCCAGAACAGAACGACCGTCACGCTGCCCGCTCCACGGCCGTGGGCTCATGCACCTGGCGACCGGCCCACGGCGCGAGCAGGAAACTGAAGATCAGGCCCAGGCTCACCGACAGTCCGAAGTTGCTCACCGCCGGGGTGCTCGACACCGCCAGCAGCCCGAACGACAGCCAGGTGGTCAGCGCCGCCAGCAGGGTGCCCAGCAGACTCACGGCCGCGCCGCCGACCTGTTCGCGCATCAGGATCGCGTAATCGACGCTGATCGCCGTCACCAGCAGCAGGCCGAACAGGCTGAACAGGGTCAACGGTTGCCCCAGCCAGCCGAGGCTGGCCAGGCTGCATAACGCGGCCAGCAGGGGCAGGGACACAATGCGCAACGCACCGCCGAGGCCGAAGGGCAGCAACAGCACCAGCACGATCAGCACGCAGGAGGCGAGTTTCAGTTCTGCGGCACTGATTTGGGTGGCCGCGAAGACGTCGTTCAATTCACCCAGTCGATCCACCAGTGTCACGCCGGGTAAATCCTCACCCTGGAGCCGCAGCAGGGCCGGGTTGCTGATGCCTTGCAGGCTGACCATCGCCGCCACGCCGTCATCGGTCGGCCCCAGCCACAGGGGCCGGTAGGGTTCTGCCAACGGGCCGCTGAGCGCTGCGTCGATGTCCACGGTCGGCAGTGCCTGTAGCTTCGTCAGCTCGGCTTGCAGCGCCTCGGCCGGTATGCCGATGTCGAGCATCGGCTGCCAGAACGAAGGCAGTTTGCTCAACGCTTCGCGCACCTGTTGCTGTTCGTTCGGCGGGCTGACCAGTTGATTGAGTGACAGATAACCCTGGAGCTTTTCCAGGCCAATCAATTGATCCAGTCGCTCTCTCAGGGCGGTCTGGCGTTCGAGCAACTGCTGCTGATTGGCGGCACGTATCAGGAAGAACTGGCTGGTGGGTTGATAGCCGGTAATCCGGGCAATGGTCCGGGCTTCGTCGGTCAATTGTTGCGGCGCGCTGATCCACTGGCGGATGTCGTTTTTGCTGTCGAGCTGTAACAGGCCGCCTACGCAAAAGGCGATCAGCAACGCCAGCAAGACTGGCGTTTTCAGCTGTTTGAGCAGCGCTTCACGACAGTCCAGCAAAAGCTCGCAAATACGCAATGGCCACTGCGCCGGGCGCAGCTCTACGCCCTTGAGCAATGCCGGCAGCAGGCACACGGCGGACAGATAGGCGCCGAGCAAACCGGCGGCAGAGAACACGGCAATCTGGGTCAGCGCCGGGAAGGGGGTCCAGGCCAGGGCCAGATAGCCGATGCCGCTGGTGATCAGGCTCAGGGTCAATCCGGGCAAGGTCATGCGCAGGGCAGGCCAGCTGTGCCAGGGCTTGAGGCTCCAGCTCTTGGACAGGTAATGCAGCGGGTAATCGATGGCAACGCCGATCAGGCTCGAACCCAGCACCAGGGTCATCACGTGCATATGGCCGAACAACGCCACGCAGGCCACCGCACCGAAGAGCATGCCGACTAGCACCGGCACGAACGCCAGCAAGACGCGCCAGCGCCGGAAGGCCAATAGCAGCAGCAACAAAATCCCGACGGTGGCACCGCCCCCGACCCAGGTCATCTCCCGGGCGGCCTGCTGTTGCCCGTTGGCTGCGTACAACAGGCCGCTGGCGGCGAGCAGTTGCACGTCGTGCCCGGCAGCCTCTTCGCGACTGTGCTCGAGCAGGTCGGCCACTTGCAGCGGCAGGTTCATGTCGAAGGCATTGCCGGTGGTGCGCGCGCGCAGCAGCACCCAGCTCTTGCCGTCGGCATCGGCGACCAGGGTACCGCTGCCGATGTCCAGTTGCACCGAACCGCGTTGCGGCTGGCTGTTCTGGATGCGCCCGGTCAGGCCCAGCCAGTCGTCCTGGCTCGGCACCAGGCTGTAACCGTTGAACGGGTCGAATAACGCCTGCACCCGTTGCTGGATAAAGGTGTCGGGGTGCTCGATCAGCAGTTGTCGGTCCGCCGCCTGGAGCATCGCCAGGCGACCTTGCAGCAACTGCGTGCGCAACGCCGGCAAGTCGGCTTGCAGCGTCCACTGGACCTTTTCGAACAGTCCGCTGGCCTGCCATTGCTCGCCGAGGGTCTGCGCCATGGCGACGGCCTGCTGGCGATCGGTGTGGCCGACCAGCACCAGCATTTCGCGGTTCAGCGGTTCTTGCATGCGTTGTTCGGCGCGCAGTTCCAGGGCATCGGGCGCCGTACCGGGTACCAGTTCCATCAGGTTGGCCGACAGCGGCGCGGCGTCACGCCATTGCCAGCCGGCGAGCGCCAGTACGGCCAGCAGCAGGATCAGAAACAGCCGTGGCAACCACCGTTCACTCGGCAAAGTCATGTTGCTCCGCGTCGCTCAAGGGTTGGGTGCCGGTGCTGTCCTGCATGCGCAACAACGTGCTGTCACCCTGGGTTTCGAGCAGTTCGATGCTGTGCACCAGTTCTGCGCCGGTTATGTTGATCTGGTTGAACACCTGCTTGAGCAGCATCGAGCGCGGCATCAGCGTGAGCTTCCAGTTCTGCGCATCGCCGCTCAGGGACAATTCGAAATCCCTCTGCAGGCCGCTGCTGTCGCCTTGCAGAACGGCGAGGAACAAACGGTTCTGCTCGGCACCGGCGCTTTTGCCCGGCAGCATTTGCCAGACAATACCGTCACGCCGGGCAATGCCTTTGGCGGTGATGCGATAGTCCTGTTGCAGCGGCGTTTTGAGCAACCACAACAAGCCGTGGCTTTTTGCCAGGACGAATGTGCCCTTGCTGACCAGCGGCTGCGGCAGGGCGCGCAGGTGTTTTTCCTGGGTGAAACTGCCGTGGATCACCTCGGGCCTGGCCAGTTGATCGCTGAGTTGTTGCAGGTCGAAGGCATGGGCCAGTCCAGGCATGCCCAGTAACACGCAGAACACTGTAGGAGCGAGCTTGCTCGCGAAAAACCTGAGGACGCCGCGGACTGTCAGGTGCCCGGTGTCATCGTTAACGACCATCGCGAGCAAGCTCGCTCCTACAGGGGAGCGGGAGGGGCAGAAAGTCATCGCAGGGCCCTCTCTACGGCGTCGGTGAACACTGTCGGCGAGGCCAGTTGCATCTCGCGGCTGGCGAGGTCGACGGCGACCTGTATCGACATGGCCCGGGTCAAACGTTCACCGGTTTGCAGATCGCTGATCAGGTAATTGATCTTCAAACGGTTTTCCCACTCCACCAGGTTGGCGCGCACGTTCAGCGTCTGGCCGAACACCGCGCCGCGCACGTAGCGCAATTGCAGGTCGATCACCGGCCACGCGTAGCCTGACTCGTTCATCGCCGTGTAGTTGTGGCCGATCCTGTCCAGCAGCGCACAGCGGGCGACTTCCAGGTACTTGACGTAATGGCCGTGCCAGACCACGTGCATGCTGTCGACGTCAAAGAACGGTACGACGATTTCCGTGTCGGTGTAGAGAAATCCCTTGCTACGCATGCAGCCTCCAGTGTTGTTCGGCGATGCGTTGCAGGCACAGGCGCAATTCGCCTTCCAGCGCGCGGTCTTCGATGACCGGCGGGAAATCCTTGGCCAAGGCTTCATGCATGGCGGCCAAGGCGGGTGGCAGGGGGCGTGCATCTTCGGCCTGGCCGCGCAGCCAGACGCCCTGATTGGCCGCCAACAAGGTGGCGGCCGCCACCTGTTCAGTGAGCTCCAGCACGCGGATGGCATCGCGGGCGGCGATGGTGCCCATGCTCACCTTGTCCTGGTTGTGGCACTCGGTGGAGCGCGAGAAGACGCTGGCCGGCATGGTGTTCTTCAGCGCTTCGGCGGTCCAGGCACTGGTGCCGATCTGCACCGCCTTGAAGCCGTGGTTGAGCATGGCGCGGTCGGCCGTGGCGCCGGACAGGTTGCTCGGCAAACCGTGGTTGTAGCGCTCGTCCACCAGCAGTGCGAGCTGCCGATCCAGAAGGTCGGCGACGTTGGCCACGAGGTTCTTCAGGCTGTCCATGGCGAACGCGATGTGGCCGCCATAGAAGTGCCCACCGTGCAGCACGCGCTCGGCCTCGGCGTCGATGATCGGGTTGTCGTTGGCGCTGTTGAGCTCGATCTCGATGAACGAGCGCAGCCAGTTCAGGCTGTCGGCCAGCACGCCCAGCACATGGGGCGCGCAGCGCAGGGAATAGCGGTCTTGCAGGCGATGCAAGGGTGCGGTTGGCGCGTCGATGGCCAGATCCTGGCGCAACCACGCAGCGACTTGCATCTGCCCCGGGTGTGGCTTGGCGGCGAACAGGCGCTCGTCGAAGTGCTCCGGGTTGCCTTGCAGGGCGACCACGTTCAGCGCGGTGATGCGGGTGGCCAGATGCAGCAGGTAATCGGCACGGGCGTAGGCCAGGCAGGCCAGACCGGTCATCACCGCGGTGCCGTTCATCAGCGCCAGGGCTTCTTTCGGACGCAGCACCAGTGGCTGCCAACCGAGTTCGCGGTGCACATCGGCAGCTTGCCGGCGCTCGCCACGGAACATCACTTCGCGTTCGCCGGACAACGTGGCGGCCACGTACGAAAGCGGTGTCAGGTCACCGCTGGCGCCCACCGAACCTTCTTCCGGGATCAGCGGCAGGATGTCGTGCTCAAGGAACGCCTGCAGGCGTTCCAGCAGCTCCACGCGCACCCCGGAAACACCATGGCACAACGACTGCAAACGTGCGGCCAATACTGCGCGGGTGGCCTGGGCGTCGAGCAGTTTGCCCAGGCCGCAGCCGTGGAAGGTGTACAGATGACGGGGCAGCGCCTCGACGTGATGCAGCGGCACCGCGACCACGCAGGAATCGCCATAACCGGTGGTCACGCCGTAGATCACGCCTTCCTTGTCCAGCAGCGAGTCCAGAAAGCGCGCGCCCTTGGCGATGCGCTCGCGGTAGGCGGGATCGCTTTGCAACTGCGTCGGCACCTTGCGGTTGGCCAGGGCCAGCACGTCTTCAATGCGCAAAGGGCGTTCGCCGAAGGTTACCGGCTCAAGCGTTGGCGTCGTCATCGGTCTTCCAGAAAGGGTAAAAGTTGAACCATTGTTGGGGCGCTTCGAGGCAATAGTGACCCAGGCGTTCGGCGTAGCGGGAGGCCCACTGATGAATGACCTGCTCGCGGTCGCTGCGCTTCCAGGTGATTGCCTCAGCGAACGGCTCAATGGTCAGTCGATAGTCGCCGTCGGGCTTTTTCAGGCACAGCAGCAGGTTGATCGGGCATCTCAGCAGACCGGCCAGCAGCCACGGGCCTTGGGGGAACCTGGCCGGATGACCGAGGAAGTCCACGGTCACGCTGCGCCCACCGTGCAGCGGCACACGGTCGCCGGCAATCGCCAGCCACTCGCCACGCTCCAGGCGCTCGCTCAGTTGCAGCATGATCCCGGGGTCCAGTTCGCTGACCTGAATCAGGCGCAAATTGGTCGCTCCGGCTTCGCCCAGCAAGCGGTTGAACTGTTCGGCGTGCTTGGTGTGCACCAGCACGTTCATCGTGACTTTCTCGCCGATCTCCGCCAGTGCGCGGCAGACTTCCAGATTGCCCAGGTGTGCGCCCACCAGCATTTGCCCGCGAGCACCGCGCAACTGGTCACGCAGCAGCGCCGGGTCGATGATTTCGATGTGATCGATGCTCAGCTTGCCGTTCCAGACGTCAAGTTTGTCGAGCATGGAATCGGCGAAGGCCATGAACTGGCCGAATACCCGCCAATGGCTCGGGCGCAGTTCGCTACGCCCGCTCCAGCCGGCCAGGCGTTGCTGGTATTGCCAGGCACTGTGTCGGGCGCTGCGGCCGAACAGGAAAAAGTACGAAACGATGCCATACAGCAGCGGACTCAACAGCCGACGCCCCAGCACTTTGGCGGCGAACGCGGTGAGCTTCATCAGCCAGAAACTGCCGCGCTCCTCGCGGTCGGCCCAGTGTTGTTTGTCTGCGCTCATGCCCGCCACCGTCGCCAGAGGATCATGGGCGAGCGCAGCAACATGCCGAAAAACAACCGCGTGTGCATGCTGGAAATCAGCACGTTGTCGTGGAACATCCGAAAATGCGAAACGCCGTCCAGCGGGTAATGGACTTTGGTTTGCAGCCATAACATCGGCTGATTGCGCCAGGCCAGGCGCACCAGAATGTCCGAGTCGAAGTCCATGCGCTTGCCGATTTTCGCTGACTCGATCAACGCCAGTACCGGTGGCAGCGGGTAGACCCGGAAACCGCACATGGAGTCGCGAATCTGCAACGACAGGGTGTTGATCCAGACCATGACGTGAGTCAGGTAGCGCGCATGCAAGCGGCCTTTCGGCACGCTGGCGTCAAATTGCGGATAACCGCAAATCACCGCTTGTGGGTGACGGCGTGATTGTTCGATGAAGCGTTGGACGTCCTGCAAATCGTGCTGACCATCGGCATCCACCTGCAAGGCATGGCTGAAACCCAGGCGCGACGCTTCGCGCAAGCCGGTCATGACCGCGCCACCCTTGCCCTGGTTTTCAGCGAGGCGGATCAGGTAAACCATGTCACGCTGGGCCAGGCGATCCAGCACCCGGGCGCAGCTCGGACTGCTGGCATCGTCCACCAGAATGCACGGCAGATGGCTGGCGATCAGGGCATCGACCACTGTGGTGATGGCGTCTTCGTGGTTGTACACCGGGACGATGGCACAGGGGCTATGCATGCACTGAAACCTCCGCAGAACCCTTGTGGCGAGGGAGCTTGCTCCCGTTCGAGTGCGGAGCACTCGCCATGTAATCGGCATCGAATGGTTTTGGGGCCGCTTCGCAGCCCAGCGGGAGCAAGCTCCCTCGCCACAAAAAGCCGGTTTGCCAAAGCTTATACATGCACCGCCTCCAGCAAGATCCGCCCGCTGGAGCAGGTGGCGGTTTCGTTGCGATAGGCGAAATACAGTTTGCCGCGCACCGGGTCGAAGCGCAGGTGCAGCTGGATCTCATCGCCCGGGCGCACCAGCTGCTGGAACTTCAGGACTTCCATGCCGGCGAATTTTTTCGGCAGGTTCATCAGTTGCTGGCCCAGGCTCAGCGCCCAGTCCACCTGCACCACGCCAGGCAATACCGGCGCCGTGGGGAAATGACCGCTGAAATAGGCCAGGTCGGGTGGCACGGCCAATTGCAGGCTCCATTCGCCATTGCTTTCGACTTGCTCCAGAACCTGCGGGGCTTTGGGGCGCGGCGCCAGCAGCAGGGCATCGACGTCGGCCTGGGGCAGTTTGCCCTGAGTGTTCAACGGCAGTTGGCGCAGCAGGCGCCAGCGTCTTGGCAGGGCCAGGGCTTCGCAGTGTTGGCTCAGGTGTTGGCGCAATTGCTCGGTGAGGTTGCGTCGGCCCTGATTGCGCAGCACATGCAAGCCGGCCTCGCTCAGCACCAGCAATGCCCCCAGGGAGGCGCGGTTTTCCTGAACGACGCCGAGCCGCGCTTCGGCGACCCACTCATGGGCCATCAGTGCCTGTTCCAGCATCGGCAGCGAGATGCGTTTTTCTTCCAGTTTGACGATCCGGTCCAGTCGCCCGAGCAACTCGAAGCGCCCATCGACGGCGATGCGCGCCGAATCGGCAGTGTGTTCGACATGGCCACTTGGTAAATAGGGCGAAGCGATCAGCAGTGCACCCTCACTGTCTTGAGTCAGCGTGACTTCGGCAAAGGGTCGCCAGAGTTCAGCGCCCTGACGCCAGGCGATGCCGCCGGTTTCCGAGCTGCCGAAGATTTCCGTTGGCCATTGCCCCAGACGCTCATGCAGGCTCCGTGCGGCCTCGACCGGCAATGCGCCGCCGGAGGAAAACACCCGGCGCACTGAGCTCAAGGCAGGCCAGTCGAGGTTGTCGCCCATGCGTTTGAGCAGCGCCGGGCTGGCCACCCAGGCGAAGGCCGGGCATTCGCGGCTGGCGCGTTGCAGGTCTTCTGGAAAGGCCAGCTGTCGACGCACGAACGACCGCCCGGCGCACAGCGGCCACAGCACCCGAAACAGCAGACCGTAGATGTGCTGGGTGGCGACGCTGCCGATGATGCACGCCGGGCCCAGGTCGGGGCCCCACAGCTGTTCAAGGGCCTGGACTTCATTGGCCAGTTGGCGCAGGTTTTTTTCGATGCGCTTGGGCTCGCCACTGGAGCCCGACGTGCACAGGCTGAGCTGGCATTGATCGAAATCCAGCGCGGCGGCACTGAGCGGCGGCTGTTGGAAATCGCCAAGGTGTGCATCGCCGGGCTGATCGGTCAGCCACAGATCGACGTCATCCGACCAACGTTGGCGAGTCTGCGGTTGCAGGTCGGACGGCAGCAACACACTGACCCCGGCACGCCAGGCGCCAAGCAACGCGATCGCCAGATCGGCGGCGTCCTCGAGGTGCACGGCCATCTGCCGTACACCCCCGGCTTGCAGGCCGGCGGCCAGGCGCAGCGCCTGTTCGCACAGTTGGGCGTGATTCAGCGCCGGAGCGGTCGTTACGGCGCGCTCCAGCTGAGCCTTGAGCAGCAGGTGCTCAAGTTTTATCCAATTCATGGGCGGCCTCGTACCCTTTGTCGTATGAGCCATTCAAGGGCAAACATCAGGCCTATCAATCCGTAGGAAATCAGGCCGGTGTACAGGGTCCACCAGCTCAGCGGCGCCCAGAGGGTCAGGGCGGCGGCGCACACACCGTTGCAAAGAAAAAAAACGCTCCAGGCGATGGTGACCTGACGGGTATAGCGAATGCCCTCGGCTGGCAATTGCGGCTCGCGTACCCGGGCCAGGCGTTCAACGATCGGTGGGCCGAATGTCAGGCTCGATCCGAACAGCACCAGCATGAAGGCGCTGATCAGCACCGGATACCAGCGCAACAGCGCCGGGCTGTCGAACAGTGCCAACAACAGGCAGAACGCAATGGCCACGGCGGCCATCCACAGGCTGCCAGGCCGTCGTTGGCCGGTCAGCGCCCGGGCCAGCCACAGTCCGCCCAGTAGCAGCCCGAACTGCCACGGGGCGAAATGCTCCATGCCGAAATACACCGCGAAGGGATACAAAAGGCCTGCCAGCAGCAGGCCGAGGCCAATCAGTCGATTCATGCGGCCGGTTGAACCAGACGGTAGACCGCCTCGACCACGTCACCGACGGTACGCACCGATTTGAATTCTTCGGCGGCGATTTTCTTGCCGGTCTGACGTTTGATGTGATCGATCAGGTCGACCGCGTCGATGCTGTCGATTTCCAGGTCCTGATACAGGTTGGAATCCAGGCTCACACGCTCAGGGTCCAGCTCGAAAAGCTCGACCAAGGCATCGCGCAGGGTGTTGAAAATGTCGTCACGAGTTTGCATGGTCCGGTCTCAAGCTGCCTGTTTTGCGGTGACGAACGCCGCAAGGCTCGCCACGTTACTGAAGTGATTGCGTGTGTCCTTGGCATCGGCGTCGATCTTGATGCCGTATTTTTTCTGGATGGCCAGGCCCAGCTCCAGGGCATCCACCGAGTCCAGGCCCAGGCCTTCGCCGAACAGCGTCTGCTCGTTGCCGATGTCTTCGGCGCTGATGTCTTCCAGGCCAAGGGCGTCGATAATAAGCATTTTGATATCACGGTGCAGATCGCTCATCTTCGGCGAGCTCCTTAATAAAGTAAGAATGTAGATAATCGTTGAGCTTGCGCGAGGCTTGCGGAGCCGGCCCCTGCGTGGCGAAAGTCTGTGGATCTATATCGGCCCCGACCCGGAAACTGAAGTGCACGCGCCGCTTGGGGATGCGATACCAGGGCTCGGCCTTGGTCAATGTGGTCGGGTTGACCTTGATAATGACCGGGGTGAGGATTTTCGCACCCCGCAGGGCGATTGCCGCGCCGCCCCGATGAAAGGCCGGCGCCTGGCCGGGCCGGGTGCGTGTCCCTTCGGGGAAAATGATCAGGGTCTGGCCGTCTTTCAGTGCGTCGGCAGCCGCGTCGAGCATGTCCATGCTGCCGTCGTTGCTGATGTATTCGGTGCAGCGCAGCGGTCCGCGGGTGAAGGGGTTTTCCCAGAGGCTTTGCTTGACCACGCAGTTGGCGTGACGCACCAGGCCGATCAGAAACACCACGTCGATCAGTGATGGGTGATTGGCAACGATCATTTGCCCGGGACGACCGAGTTTTTCCGCGCCTTCAATGCTGTAGGTCAGTACGCCGGTGCGGGCCATGAAACGCACGAAAATCCAGAAACAGCGGCTGACCGTTTGCCGGGCCCGCAACCGATGGGTCCGGGCGTCGCCCGGCAGGCAGTTCAGCACAGGGAAAATCACCAGGCGCAGGCACAGCCCGCCCAGCCCGAACAGGGAAAAGCTCGCGGCGGTGGCCAGCAAGCGCCAGTAATAGGCGTCGCGGTTTTTCTCGGTCACAGGTTGCGTTGCCAGGTCCATACACGATTTTTCCAGGCATGTTGGCAGGTGGTTTGCTGGCCGAGCAGCATACGCAACAGATTCAGCGCGTGGGGCCAGCGGGATTTGGACAACGCATCCGAGGGGCTGTTCAGGGACAACCGCCAGTCGGTACCGGGTGTGATCAGCAGGCCGACGGCATAAGGGAACGGCACGTCGTCGATCCAGGTCGAGTAAGCCTGGGGCGGCCGCTCTTCGGTGACCACCAGCAGTACCGCGTCAGCGCCCTCAGCCAGCAGCGCGGCAGCTTCCAGCATGCCGTGTTCCAGGCCATCGCCTGCGGCGGCCAGGGCGGTCATTTCGTTGGTTTCACTGCGCATGATCGACCACAAGCCAATGATCGCGTTATGCACCGACAAGCTGAATCGGGTTGGCGACAGCGGTTGATCGGTGGCCAGATCGCTGAGAATCTCGATCGTGCGGGGCGTTTCGCCGTGACGGGAAACAAAGACCAATGGCAGATCCTGTCGACCTTCGGCCAATGGCCAGCCGACACTGAAGGCCATCCGTGCCAGGCGGCTCAGACGCCGACGCTGCATGGCCGGCAGAAACGAAACGTCGGGAACGGCATCGCTGTCCGGCAGCACGAACGGTTGTCGGCACCAGGCCTGCCAGTCATGCACGCTATCAAGCCCCGGGGCCCAGGCGCGCCATTGGGCGATGTTGAAGTTGATCACAGACATTCATCCCACCCTCACGGGCTTACTTGACGCGGGGGAGTGGCCGAGAGCCGGGACTTACCCTGCGTGGCGTTTGGCGCCGAGTGGCGCGCATTATCCCGGTGCCGGGAACGTGTAGCAAATGCTGGTTACATTTTGCTCAGCAAGATGAAGCGGCTGGCTCGCAAAAATTGAACGATCGGTAATTATTCACAATTTTTTTACTCCGTCTGTCGGCTCTGGTGTCGAATCACCGGGCCGCTCAAGGCTTTTCAAGCAGGAGAAGGCAACTGACTGTGTAGTCCCTGTGCCGGCAAGGTAGCGAAGCAACGCCGTGGACCACTACACTCGGTCATTCTTTGGTACACGGAGGTTTTGACATGCGGCGCGTGGTGTTCAATCAGAAAGGTGGCGTTGGCAAATCCAGCATTGCCTGCAATCTGGCGGCGGTCAGTGCCAGCGAGGGTTTTCGCACCTTGTTGGTGGATCTCGACGCCCAGGCCAACTCCACTCAGTACCTGACGGGGCTCACCGGTAACGACATCCCGATGGGCATCGCCGATTTCTTCAAGCAGACGCTGTCTTCCGGACCGTTCTCCAAAAAGAATCAGGTCGACATCTACGAAACCCCGTTCGATAACCTCCATGTCATTACCGCCACCGCCGAGCTGGCGGACTTGCAGCCCAAGCTTGAGGCCAAGCACAAGATCAACAAGCTGCGTAAGTTGCTTGAAGAGCTGAGCGAGGACTACGACCGGATTTACCTGGATACTCCGCCAGCGCTGAATTTCTATGCGGTTTCAGCGTTGATTGCCGCCGATCGTGTGCTGATCCCCTTCGATTGCGACAGTTTTTCGCGCCAGGCGCTGTACGGCCTGATGGCTGAAATCGAAGAGTTGAAGGACGACCATAACGAAGGCCTGGAGGTCGAAGGCATCGTCGTCAACCAGTTCCAGGCCCGCGCCAGCCTGCCCCAGCAAATCCTCGACGAACTGATCGCCGAAGGCCTGCCGGTGTTGCCGGTGTACCTGGCCAGCTCGGTACGCATGCGCGAATCCCACCAGGCCAATACGCCGCTGATCCATCTCGATCCACGGCACAAGCTGACCCAGCAGTTTGTCGAGTTGCACAACCTGCTGGAAAACGCCTGACTCTAACTGACTGCATAGAACCACTGTGGGAGCGAGCTTGCTCGCGATGAGGCCGTCACATTCAACATCTCTGTTGACTGACACTCCGCCATCGCGAGCAAGCTCGCTCCCACAAGGGGGCTGTGTTGTTTCAGATCCCCTGGCTACGCAACCAGCTCATCAGTTGCGGTAACGGGAAAGCCCCGCTCTGCCGGGCGACTTCCCGGCCGTTCTTGAACAGGATCAGGCTCGGAATCGAGCGAATCCCCAACTGCGCCGACAACTGCTGGTTCGCCTCGCTGTCCAGTTTGGCCAGCCGGCACTTGCCCGCCAGTTGCCCCGCCGCCTGCTCGAACACCGGCGCAAACGACTTGCACGGCCCGCACCAGTCCGCCCACACATCCACCAACAGCGGCAGATCGCCCTTGATCTGGCTGGCGTAGTCACCTTGCTTCAATTCAAACGGTTTGTTCAGCAGGACTTCGGCCTTGCAGCGACCGCATTTCGGGTGGTCGTTGAGGCGCTCGGCAGGAATGCGGTTGAGGCCGCTGCAGTGAGGGCAGGGGATGAGGAGTGGGTCGGTCATGACAAATCGTCCAGTCGAAAGCGAATGATCCTTATCTGGAGACATGACTCCAGATTTTCAATCGTGCAGTGCCTCACGACGAACAACTGATTTCCAGATGCTTGCCCCATTCCGGCGGCCTCTCGGCATAACTTTCCATCCCCGGTTGTTCCACGAACGGATTGCTCAGCACCGCGTGCAGTCGGCGGACTTCCGAGTAGTCGCCGCTCTCTGCCGCATCGATGGCCTTTTGCGCCAGGTAGTTGCGCAGGATGTACAGCGGGTTGATCGCGTGCATCCGCTGGCGGCGCTGCTGTTGATCAAGGGTGCCTTCACGGGCTACCCGGGCGACGTAGAGCTCGCCCCAGGCATCGAAGCCCTTGAGGTCGACGAAGTCATCACGCAAGCGGGTGATGGCCTGCTGCGGTGCTTCATCACCCAGGCGACGGAAAAACAGGCTGTAGTCGACGCCGCTGTTTTGCATCAGTTGCAGCAGGCCCTCCAGCAACTTCTGGTCGTCGTCTTCGGCAGTGGTCAGGCCGAGGCGGCGGCGCATCAGGTCCAGGTAGTGGGCCTGGAACAGCGGCAGGTACAGGCCGAGGGTTTCGCGCAGGGCTTCGACGCTGATGAACGGCGTCAGGGCCTGGGCCAGCGCGCTGAGGTTCCACTGGCCAATCGGCACCTGGTTGCTGAATGAGTAACGGCCCTGGTCGTCGGAGTGATTGCAGATGAAGTTGGCGTCGAAGTCATCGAGGAAGGCGAACGGGCCGAAGTCGAAAGTAATCCCCAGGATCGACATGTTGTCGGTGTTCATCACCCCGTGGCAGAAGCCATAGGCCTGCCACTTGGCGATCAGTTCGGCGTTGCGCTCGACGATTTCACGGAACATCGCCAGGTACGGCTCCGGCTGCTCAAGGCACTGCGGGAAGTGCATGGCCAGCACGTGATCACCCAGCACTTTCTGCTGCTCGGGACGTTTGGTGTAGTAGAAATATTCGAAGTGGCCGAAGCGCACGTGGCTTGGCGACAGACGCAGGATCATGGCCGCGCGCTCCTGCTTTTCGCGCCACACCGGGGTGTCGGAGCCGATCACGCAAAGGGCGCGGGTGGTCGGGATATTCAACGCGTGCAGCGCTTCGGAAGCGAGGAATTCGCGGATCGACGAACGCAGCACCGCCCGGCCATCGCCCATGCGTGAAAACGGCGTCTGGCCGGCGCCCTTGAGGTGCAGGTCCCAGTGTTCGCCGGCCTCGTTGTACACCTCGCCAAGCAACAGGCCGCGACCGTCGCCCAGTTGCGGGTTGTAGGAGCCGAACTGATGCCCGGAATAGACCATCGCCCTGGGAATCGCGTCGGCCCAGAGCTTGTGGCCGCTGAACAGTTCGGCGAACTCCGGGGTTTCGGCCACGGCCGGGTCGAGGTCCAGCAGCGCCATGGCGGCGGGGCTGGCCACCACCAGGCGCGGATTATCGATGGGCTCGGGCAGCACATGGGCAGAAAACGCATCGCCCAGGCGGTCGAAGCGATTATCGAAAGTGAGTTCGTCGAGGGCTTTCAAGGGCCGGCTCCAGCAGAATGTCCGAGCATTCTGCTGGGGAATGGCTGGTTAGTCGAGTTCGGCGGCGGGCGGCTCTTTCGGTGGCTTGCCGTCGACCAACGGCACGGTGGTCTTCGCTTCCGGTTCGATTGGCACCATCTTGTATTCCTGGCCTTGCAGGTTCTTGAGGTAAACCTCCATCTGCCGGAACGAGATGTTGATGTGCTGCTTCTTGAACTCGCGGTTGATGAAGCGGTTGACCTCATCGAGTACCGGGTTGCGGTCGCCAAGGTCGCGCACGTGCATGCGCAACTCGTGGTCGAGGGTACTTTCGCCGAAGTTCAGGAAGTACACGTGGGGTTCAGGGTCTTTCAGGACGCGCGGGTTATCGCGTGCGGCCTTGAGCAGCAGCTCTTTCACCAGGTCCAGGTCCGAGCCGTAGTCGACGCCGAGCTTGAGGGTTACCCGGGTGATGGTGTCAGTGAGCGACCAGTTGATCAGTTGCCCGGTAATGAACGTCTTGTTCGGGACGATGATGTCCTTGCGGTCGAAGTCGGTGATGGTCGTGGCACGGATGCGAATCTTGCTCACGGTGCCCGAGAGGTTGCCGATGGTGATGGTGTCACCGATCCGCACCGGGCGTTCGAACAGGATCATGATGCCGGAAATGAAGTTGGCGAAGATCTCCTGCATGCCGAAACCGAGGCCGACCGACAGTGCCGCCACCAGCCATTGCAGCTTGTCCCAGCTCACGCCGAGGGTCGACAGCGTCGAGACGAAACCGACGCCGGCGATCACGTACGAGAGCAATGTGGTGGTCGCGTAGGCGCTGCCCTGGGCCAGGTTGAGTTTCGACAGCACGAACACTTCGAGCAAGCCCGGCAGGTTGCGCGCCAGGGCGAAGGTGATACCGATGATGATCAGCGCGCCGAGCATGTCGCCGATGCTGATCGGCACCATGCTCATGTTGGCGCCGGTACCGCTGGTGTATTCGTAGAGGGTGATGTTGTCCAGGTACGAGAACACCGTGATCAGGTCGGCCCAGACCCAATACAGTGCCGCCATGAAGCCGCCGAGCAATGCCAGGCGGATCAGGCGCAGGGATTGTTCGTTGACCTTCTCGATGTCCATCGTCGGCTCTTCGATGATGGCTTCGCCGTCGGCGGTCTCTTTCGCCGCGTTACGTTTGGCCAGGGCGCGCTGATAGGCCAGGCGACGCGCCGCTACGCTGAGACCTCGGACGAAGGTGGCTTCGATCACCAGCCAGAACATCAGCAGGTACAGGGTGTTGATCAGGCGGTCGCTGAGCTTCAGTGCGGTGTAGTAGTAGCCGAAGCACACCGCCACGAACAGCGCGACGGGCAGGGCGGTGAACAGGATCCCTACGAGCTTGCGGAACAGCGAGGCGTTCTCATGGGTCGGGCTGCTGATGAGCAAGCGACTGAGCAGCAAGGTCATCAAGGCGTAGCAGGTGAGGACCACCGGCATGCCGATCACGTCATCGGCCAGCGCCGCCGGTTGCAGCTCGGCAACGGCAACGACGGTCACCAGTGCCATCACCACGATGCCGAGGCGGCGGACCCAGCTGCGCAGGAATTCCACCTGGGGCTTTTCCCAACGGAAATGCAGTTCCGCCACACCGCCCGGCGCGAGGATCCGGTAGGCGGTGTAGAACACCAGCCAGGCCCCGGCCATTTGCAGCAGCGCCGCGCCCATATTGGCGTTCTGCCCACGGGCGTCGATTCGCAGGGCCAGCCCGCACAAGGCCAGGCCCAGGGAAACCGGCATCGCCAGCAGAATATTGATCAGAATCGCCTGCGGCGTGTGCCACTGGCTATCGCGTTTGAAGTGACCGATGTCCTGGTGAACCTTGTTCAGTCGCGCGTACAGATTCTTGCGGCGCCACAGCAGCGCACCGATCAGCAGTGCCAGGGGCAGGAACAGCAGCGGGCGCTGGGTCAGGCCGTCGGTCAATTCGCTCAGGCTTGAAAGTACCGGTAGTGAGTCGAGTTGACGCTGGAGGCGATCCGGCACACTGCGGATCCACTCCAGTTCCAGCGGCTTGTTGCTGGGAATCCAGAACATTTGCTCATCGAGCGTCGCCCGCAGGCTTTGCGCCGTGCTGAGCAGTTGCTTCTGGTTCAGTTGCAGGGTGATGGATTCATTGAGCACCGCGCTCAGTTCGCGGTTGAGGCGTTCCAGCAGGTCGGTGCGGGTGGTGGCCAGTTCCATCAGGCTTTTGCGCAGTTGCGGCGTGACTTGCTCGGGCGGCTGGGTCGACAGCAGGTTTTCGACGTAGGTGGTCGGATTGCTCAGCAATTCCCGTTGCTGGCTGACTTCGAACTGGTACAGGCGAATGTCGGCGATCTGGTCGGCCAGGTTGCGGTCGAGCCGCAGGCGCGGTAGCGCTTGTTTCTGTTTGTAGAGAATCTTCGAGAGCAGCAGGCTGCCTTTGAGCACGTTGATTTGCTCGTCCAGGGCTGCATCGGTCTGGGTCAGGCTGTCCAGCTGTTGCTTGGTCTGCAGGTTTTGCTGGGTGACTTCGTTGAGGCGGTCGGTGCTTTTGAGCAGATAGTCCGAAAGCTTCAGGTTGGTCGCGCTTTCGGTGGCCAGCAGGCTGCTGCCGCCAGCCTTCTGCGCTTCGATGGATTGCTGGGTGACCGTTTCCTGGGACAGCGCCAGACGCTTCTGGTTGATCAGGGTTTGCAGTTCCTGGATTTCCCGATCCAGGCGCTCGGAGCGCTCCGACAACAGGTCATGCTGGCTGTTGCCGAGGTCTTGCAATTGGGTATTGCCGGCCAGTTCCTGGCGCCGTAACGGGATCAGGGCGTTCAGCGCAGCCAGCTCGGCATTGAGCTGGTCGCGTTGCTCGGCGCTCAAGGCCTTGCCGCCGTCCTTGCCGTTCTTGAGGATGGTGTTGATCTGCTGAATGCGCGTCTGGCTGCTGGATATCTCCGCCTGGGCGCGCTCGGGGCGGGTCTGGGCAGTGATGATCAGGCTGTTGGCGTCGGCCAGGGCTTTTTGCAGCTCGCCTTGCTGGGTGGAGCGCTCGGTGAGCAATTGCTCCAGCTGCTGGATCGGTTCTTTGGCGTAACGCTGCGCCACCGGCACCACGGTACTGGCCTTGAGGCGGGTCAGTTCACGCTGGTTCTCGGCAGTCTGTTTGGGCGCATTATTCAATTGCTGTTTGAGCGCAGTCAGTTTCTGCTCGTAGTCACGCTTGTTGTTGAGCTGGCTCAGCGTGTTTTGCAGGACGGTTTGCAGGGCCTTCTGATCGGCTTCCGGCAATTTGCGGTCGGCGATCTTGTCCAGGCTCGCCTGCACGGCTTCGCTGGAGGGTGGTTCGGCCGCTTGCGCCGCTTGCGATAAACCAAGGGTGCCGACAGAGAGACTCAAGCCCAAAAGGGCGATGGCGAAAATGGAGCGCAGGTTAGGCATAAAGACCGGTCAAGCAAGTGATAGTGGAAGCAGTTTAGAGGAAGAGTCCGGGACCCGGGCGACTTCCTTCGGGGAATCTGACGCCCACTTTGCCAATCTTGTTCCCGTCCATGACCGCCACGGTCCAGATGGTGTTGTTCCATTCCACCTGGTCGCCCACCACCGGCGCGCCACCGACCTTCTGGGCAATGAAGTGGCCCAGGGACATGTCCGGATCGATGCCTTCGACCTTCAGGCCATACAAGGCCGCAACCGCGGCCAGCTGGGCGTCTCCTTCCAGTACGAAGTCGCCGAAGAAGCGCAGATCGAGGCCTCGTTGTGGCGCCTGGCTGAAGAGTTTTCCGAGGGCCGGCAGGTTGTGTTCATGGCCGATGACACACAGCAAATCATCGACTTCGAGCACCGTACTACCCGACGGATGGAGCAATTGTTGACCGCGAAACAGGGCGGCGATACGGGTGCCTTCGGGCATTTTCAGCTCGCGCAGGGGCGAACCGATACACCACTTTTCCGCGCCGAGGCGATAAACGAACAGCTCCCACTCGCTGGTGACATGCACTTCCAGGGCTGAGCGGGAGATGGGGGCAGGCTCCGGGGGCACCGTCACCTTCAACAGCTTGGCCACCCACGGCAGGCTGGTGCCCTGAACCAGCAGCGACACCAGTACGATAAAAAACGCGAGGTTGAAGTACAGCTGGGCGTTGGGCAGGCCGGCCATCAGCGGGAACACCGCCAGAATGATCGGGACCGCACCGCGCAGGCCGACCCAGGAAATAAACGCTTTCTCGCGACCATGGAACGCCTTGAACGGCAGCAGGCCTACCAGCACCGACAGTGGCCGGGCAAACAGGATCATCCACAGCGCCAGCGCCAGCGCCGGCAAGGCGATAGGCAGCAGGTCGTGAGGCGTCACCAGCAGCCCCAGCACCAGGAACATGCCGATCTGCGCCAGCCAGGCCATGCCGTCGAGCATGTGCAAAATGCCGTGGCGGCTGCGCACGGGGCGGTTGCCTATCACCAGGCCGCAGATGTACACCGCCAGGAAGCCGCTGCCGTGCAGGGCGTTGGTCAGGGCAAACACCACCAGGCCACCGGCGATGACCAGGATCGGATACAGGCCGGTGGCCAGGTTGATGCGATTGACCAGTTGCAGCATCAACCAGCCACCGCCCAGGCCGATCACGCCACCGATACCGAACTCGCGGATCAGGTGGGTCAACAGGCTCCAGTGCAGGCCGGTCTGGCCGCTGGCGAGCATGTCGATCAGGGTGACAGTGAGAAACACCGCCATCGGGTCGTTACTGCCAGATTCGATTTCAAGGCTGGCGGTTACCCGTTCGTTCAGGCCTTTGCCACCCAGCAGCGAGAACACCGCCGCGGCGTCGGTGGAACCGACGATGGCGCCGATCAGCAGGCCCTGGATCAGGTTCAGATTGAACAGCCATGCCGCCGCCATGCCGGTCAGCCCGGTGGTAATCAGCACCCCGACCGTGGCCAGAGAGAGCGCCGGCCATAACGCCACGCGGAAACTCGACACCCGGGTGCGCAAGCCGCCGTCGAGCAGGATCACCGCCAGCGCGAGGTTGCCGACCAGATAAGCCGTGGGGTAGTTATCAAAAAGAATGCCAGCGCCATCGACACCGGCCGCCATGCCGACGGCCAGGATAATCACCAGAATCGGGATGCCGAGGCGGGACGAAAGTGAGCTCACCAGAATGCTCGCACCTACCAGCAACGCGCCGATCAAGAACAGGCTGTTGATGGTCGTCGCATTCAAAGGCAGTACTCCAGAAAGCTGAAAGGCGGGCGCAAACTGACCATGCAGTCTGCGTGCCAGCGATTCTAACCTGTTGAAATGTGATGCTGTCAAAAAGCTTTTGCAGAACCTTCAGGTGCACCCGATCCCTTGTAGGAGCTGGCTTGCCAGCGAAGAGGCCCTCAATAACTGCAACCGTCTTGAGGCCGCCTTCGCTGGCAAGCCAGCTCCTACAGGGGAGGGGGGGTGGTCAGTTACAGGCTAAACCGCCCAACCAGGGTGTTCAGATCCACCGCCAGGCGCGACAGCTCATTACTGGCGGCACTGGTCTGGTTGGCGCCAGTGGCCGACTGCACCGACAGGTCGCGAATGTTCACCAGGTTGCGATCCACTTCACGGGCCACCTGCGCCTGTTCTTCGGCGGCGCTGGCGATCACCAGGTTGCGCTCGTTGATTTCAACGATGGCGCTGTTGATGGTGTCCAGCGACATCCCGGCGCCGCGGGCGATGTTCAGGGTCGATTCGGCACGTTCGGTGCTGTTGCGCATCGAATCCACCGCGTGCTCGGTACCGCTCTGGATGCTGCCGATCATGCGTTCGATTTCGCTGGTCGATTGCTGGGTGCGGTGGGCCAGGGCGCGCACCTCGTCGGCCACCACGGCGAAACCACGACCGGCCTCACCGGCGCGCGCGGCCTCGATGGCAGCGTTCAAGGCCAGCAGGTTGGTCTGGTCGGCCAGGCCACGGATCACATCCAGCACCTTGCCGATATCGCGGGACTCGTTGGCCAGGTCGCCGATCAGGGTCGCGGTGCTCTGCACGTCGGCGCTCATGCGTTCGATGGCGCTCACGGTTTCCTGTACCAGGTCACGGCCGTCGCCGGCAGAGGTGGTGGCGTTCTTCGACGCCTCGGACGTGCTGACCGCGTTACGCGCGACTTCTTCCACGGCGCTGGTCATTTCGTTGACCGCCGTGGCGGCCTGTTCGATTTCGTTGTTCTGCCGGGTCAGGCCTCGGGCGCTTTCGTCAGTAACGCTGTTGAGTTCTTCGGCAGCGGACGCAAGCTGCGTGGCCGAGCCGGAAATGCGCTGCAGTGTGTCGCGCAACTTGTCCTGCATCTTCGACATGGCCAGCAGCAAGCGGCCGGCTTCGTCTTTGCCATCGACGTTGATCGGGCGCGTCAGGTTGCCTTCGGCAATCTGTTCGGCGGCGCTCAGGGCGTTGGCGATCGGTTGGGTGATGCTGTTGGTCAGCAACCAGGCGAACAGCAACGTCAGGGCAGTGGCAATCACCAACAGGGTGATCACCAGGTTGAACGCCGAATCGTATTGATCTGCCGCCTGCTGGTTGGTGTCGTGGCTCTGCTGGGTGTTGATCTCCAGCAGGCGGTTCAACACGGCGTTGACCGCTTCGGAGTTGTTGAGCAATTCGGTGTTGAGCAAGCTGCGCAGTTCATCGACCTGATTGTTGCGCGAAAGGCTTTTCATCCGGTCTTCAATCTGGCGGTACTGACCCAGCAACTGTACGTATTGATCGTAGGCCGCACGTTCCTGCGGGCTGGCGATCAGCTTTTCGTAGGTTACCTGGGCGGTGCGAATCTGCTGGTTGCGCGTCTCCAGCAGTTCCAGGGTTTTCTGCTGCACGTCAGGCTCGCGGTTCACCAGCAAGCGGTAGGACAACACGCGCAGGCGCAAGGTGAGCTGGGTGAACTCGTCAAGGCTCTTGATGCTCGGCACACTGTTGTTGGTGATGTTCTCGGCGGCGCCGCGGATCTTGCTCATCTGATTCAAGGCAAACACTCCCAGAACCATCATCAAGCCGCCGATCAGGGCAAAGCTGAGGAACGCCCGAGGGGCGATATTCATATTACGAAGGGACATGGCGTTCACCGGGAAAGAGCGCGTCCGTGCGCGGCTGAGGCTGCTGTATGGATGACTTATCGGTCGCCGGACTGAAGTCTTGAGCCCGGCCTGTTTCAGCCGGTTGCACCTTGTGGCGACGAAGTGCAGGAACCAGATCGGCCAATCACAGTCTTTAAAACTCGCGAGGAAGGTTGCCCGTCAGCAAATTCAAGGCTTTGCGCCTGTATAACCCTGGCATCCAGGGTGACTTTTCTTTATCGTACGCGCCCTTTGAAAAAGCCCGGAAAATCAAAATGTTGGAAGCATCCCTAAGCCAATTGGAACAACTGGTCAGCGACCTGGTGCAACAGAACCAGAACCTGACCGCGGAACTGGCCCAGGCCAAAGATGAAAACGAAAGCCTGCAACTGAGCCTGATGGAACACGAAGAGAAGCAAGGCGCCACGGCGGCCCGCATCCAGGCCCTGGTTGAGCGCGTCAGCGCAGGTCCTGTCAGCGCATGAGTTACAACGCCGCAGGGGTAAAAGTCGTCTCGATCCTGGGGGAGGACTATTCGATCAAGGCACCGGCCGGGGAGGAGCAGACCCTGCTGGACGCCGCGATGATGTTGAAGGCAGCCCTGGCCGACACCAAAAGGAAGTACCCGACGCTGATCGGTGACCGACTGCTGGTGCTGGCGGCGATGAATCTGTGCTCCCAGCAGATCGAAATGCAGAAGCAGCACAAGCTCGAACTCGACCGTTACCAAGAGCAAGTCAGCGCCACGGTTGAAGTGATCTCCAAGACGATCAATCAGGCCTGATCGTCTTTGCGCACAACCAAAGAATAAATTGTCGGTTGGCTTGTATACAATCGGCACGGCTGTTGCAGTGTTTCAGCCTCTTATTCTTTGGGGGTGCTCCATGCAGTTCTGGCGACGCAGTATTCAATGGCAGTTGATCCTGAGTATGGGCAGCGCCTTGCTGGTCAGTATTCTGATCGTGGTGGGCATCTATACCCTGGTGGTCAATCGTCTCGCCCAGAGCTATCTGGTCGAGCAAGCCTTGCCGTCGAGCATCGAAGCGATGCGCAACGACATCGAGCGCATCCTCGTCCAACCCCTCACCGCCGCCAAGGACATCGCCAGCAACAGCATGGTGCGCGACTGGCTGGCCGGGGGTGAAGACGGTGCCCGGGCCGGCACCTTTACTACCTATCTCGAAGGCGTCCGCGCCGAGCACAGGGCCTTTACCGCGATTATTGTCGGCACGGCGTCCAACCATTATTTCACCGAAAAAGGCCTGGACCGGACCCTCAGCCGATCCAATCCGAAAGACGCCTGGTTCTACTCGTTTCTGGACAGTAACCAGCCGCGCACCCTCAATATCGACAATGACACGGCGACCGGAGAATTGGCGCTTTTCATCGACTTCAAAGTCGAGCAGGCCGGTAAAGTCGTGGGCGTTGCCGGGCTTGGCCTGAGCATGAAAGAGCTGTCGGAGCTGATTCACAACTTCAGTTTCGGTGAGCGCGGCAAGGTCTATCTCGTGCGTTCCGACGGTTTGATCCAGGTCCATCCCGAGGCGCAATTGAGTGGCAAACGCAGTCTAACCGAACAGATTGGTGCTACGGCGGCACAATCGGTGATGAGTCAAAAAGCTGCCACCAGCAGCGGCTTCCAGCGTGACGGTGAAGACTTCCTCGCGTTAAGCCTGCCCTTGCGCGATCTCGGCTGGACCCTGGTGGCCGAAGTGCCGCAATCGCAAATCTACGCCGAAGCCCGCCGTGCCATGTGGATGAGCGGCGGCATCGGCCTGGCGGTGGCGATTGTGTGCCTGTTGCTGGTGGTGTTGCTGGCCCGTGGGTTGGTACGGCCGATTCGTCAGGTAACAGCCGCGCTGGTGGCCATCGGTAGCGGTGGTGGCGATTTGACCCACCGGCTGGATTCCAGTCGCGCCGATGAGCTGGGTGATCTGGCGCGCGGGTTCAATCGGTTCCTCGACAGCCAGCGCGACATGATCGGCGAAGTGCTGACCACCAGCGAACGCTTGCGTACCGCTGTTGGCCAAGTGGCGCGGGTGGTGGACAACACCGCCGAACGTTCCGGACGACAGCAGGAAATGACCGATATGGTCGCCACCGCTGTTCACGAAATGGGCCTGACCGTACAGGAAATCGCCCAGAACGCAGGCAATGCAGCGGTCGCGTCGCAAGCGGCTCGGGATGAGGCGATGCAGGCGCGGGAAGTGGTGGGTGGTTCGATCCGCCACATTGAAAGCATGTCCGACGAAATCGGTGTCGCCGCCAGCGCGGTAGGTGAACTGGCCCATCAAGTGGCGTCCATCGATCAGGTGCTGGCGGTGATTCGCGGGATTTCCGAGCAGACCAACCTGCTGGCGCTCAACGCCGCTATCGAAGCGGCGCGGGCCGGGGACATGGGGCGCGGGTTTGCCGTGGTGGCCGATGAAGTGCGGACATTGGCGCGACGCACTCAAGCCTCCACCGATGAAATCCAGCAGATGATCGGCAGCCTCAAGCAAGGCGCGGAAAACGCCGTGTCATCTATGCATTCCGGACAAGCCGCGACGGGCACGGGGGTTGAGTCGAGCCAGCGTACCGGCACCTCGTTGACTGCGATCACCGGGCAGGTTGAGCGCATCAGCGATATGAACCATCAGGTAGCGGCGGCGACGGAAGAACAGTCGGCCGTGACCGAGGAAATCAATCGCAACGTACAGGGAATTTCCGATCTGGCGCGGGCGACGGCGGGGGAGGTCAGGGCTTGCCTGGATGATTGTCAGACGTTACAGCGGTTGGCGGATGATCTGGCGCGGCAGATGGGTGGGTTCAAGCTGAACTGAAAAAGTGCGTTGGCTATGCTGACGCATTCGCTGGCAAGCCAGCTCCTACAAGGCCGGTGCGTTCACACCAAATCCTGTAGGAGCTGGCTTGCCAGCGAATGGATTTCAGCTGCAGCACAAGGTCGGGATCAGAACCACTCATCCTGCATCCCCAGACAAACATCGTCCCGAGCCTCAAGAATCGCCAGCTCATGGTGGCACCCCGGTACTTCCCACGTCAGGAAATACCGCGCCGCCTGCAACTTGCCTTTATAGAAACTCACATCCGCCGCATTACCCTTGGCCAGGCCTTCCTCGGCGCGAATCGCCTGTTCCAGCCAGCGCCAGCCAATGACGGTGTGCCCGAATACTTTCAGGTACAGCGCCGAATTCGCCAGGCTGCTGTTGACCTTGCCCTGGGCCAGATCAGTCAGCAGGCCGATGGTCACGGTTTGCAGGCGCGCCACCAGTTTCTCCAGCGGTTCGCGCAAAGGTGTCAGCGAATCAAACGCCTGGGCGCGCTCGGCGGTGTCGGCGATCAGGCGGATCAGTTGCTTGAGCCCCGCACCGCCGTTCTGCGCCAGTTTGCGGCCCAGCAGGTCCAGCGACTGAATGCCGTGGGTGCCTTCGTGGATCGGGTTCAGACGGTTGTCGCGGTAGTACTGCTCCACCGGGTATTCGCGGGTGTAGCCGTGGCCGCCGAGGATCTGGATCGCCAGTTCGTTGGCCTTGAGGCAGAACTCTGACGGCCAGGATTTGACGATTGGCGTCAGCAGGTCCAGCAATTCATGGGCCTGCTTGCGTTCGGCTTCGGTCGCAAGCGTTGTGGTGTCATCGAACAGTCGCGCCGCGTACAGGCCAAGGTCGAACGAGCCTTCGACGTAGGCCTTTTGTGTCAGCAACATGCGTTTGACGTCGGCGTGCTGAATGATCGCCACCGGCGCGGTGTTCGGGTCCTTGCTGTCCGGCACGCGGCCTTGCGGGCGTTCGCGGGCATATTCCAGCGAGTAGAGGTAGCCGGCGTAACCTAGCATCACCGCACCCATGCCGACGCCAATTCGCGCTTCGTTCATCATCTGGAACATGTAGCTCAAACCCTGGTGCGGCTTGCCCACCAGATAGCCGACGCACTCACCGTTGTCGCCGAAGTTCAGCGCGGTGGACGTGGTTCCGCGCCAGCCCATCTTGTGGAACAGACCGGCCAGCAACACATCGTTGCGTTTGCCGAGGCTGCCGTCGTCGTTGACCAGGAACTTGGGCACGATGAACAACGATATGCCCTTCACCCCGGCCGGTGCGTCCGGCAGCTTGGCCAGCACCATGTGCACGATGTTTTCCGACAGTGGATGATCGCCACCGGAGATGAAGATTTTGTTGCCCTTGAGGCGATAAGTGCCGTCGCACGCCAGCTCTGCGCGGGTACGAATATCCGACAGCGACGAGCCCGCGTGGGGTTCGGTCAGGGCCATGGTGCCGAAGAAACGGCCGTCGATCATCGGTTGCAGGAAGCGGTGCTTCTGCTCATCGGTGCCGAAGCTTTCGATCAGGTTCGCCGCGCCCATGGTCAGGAACGGATAAGAGGTCGAAGCGGCGTTGGCCGACTGGAAGTGCGAAAAGCAGGCCTGCGACAGCAACGTAGGAAGCTGCATGCCGCCAGCGTCGAAACTGCGCGCGGCGTTGAGGAAACCGGCTTCGAGGAACGCGTCCACCGCCGGTTTCACTTCCGGAATCAGAATCGCCTGACCGTTTTCATAGCGCGGCTCGTTCTCGTCGCCCTTGCGGTTGTGCGGGGCGAAGAACTTCTCGGCGATGCTGCGGGCGGTGCCGATGGCCGCATCGAAGGTTTCGCGATTGTGCTCGGCGAAACGCTCACGCTGGGTCAGGCCCTCGGCATCAAGGACTTCATACAGCTCGAAAGCCAGATTGCGGGAACTGAGCAACGTCTCGGACATGGCGGCCTACCTTTTATTGGAATGGGCCGAGTCTAGGCTTGCTAATAAAGACTGAACAGGATGATTGATGAGCGTGATGGTGGGGCAGAGCGCCGACTTAACAGGCACCACAAGCCACTGTGGGAGCGAGCTTGCTCGCGATAGCGGTCGTCAGTCACCATTTGTATTGACTGATCTGCCGCCATCGCGAGCAAGCTCGCTCCCACAGGGGTATCGCATACCGGGCGGCCATTGCGGCAGCCCGGATTGTCGGTGTTAACCGATGGTCATCAAACTGGCATTACCACCCGCCGCCGCCGTGTTAACGCTCAACGCCCGCTCGATCACCAAGCGCTCCAGCGCAATGTTGGTTTCGCCTTGCGACAGGCCCTGCACGCCAACGATGGCGCCGGCACGCTTGGCAACCTGCTGGCACACCGCACGCAACTGGTCGGAGTGGCCATGATGCACAACCGCATCAAACACCACTTCGTCCTTGTTCCAGTCGGAAACCAGCTTGATGCGCGCCTGAATATCCTTCGGCAGACGTGCGAACAAGGCTTTGGTCATGTCGGCCTCAGGCCATACCGCCGAACCACCGACAGCCAAGACCGCCGCCAGTTGGGTCAGCAGATCGCCTTCAACTTCCGCCAGGCAAAGTACGTGCTCGCGCGGCAGGATCGCATAGCTGTTGCGCTCGCCGGTCGGGCCGGCCAGGACGCGGGTGATGCCGCTTTGCGATTGTGCGGCGAACTGCACGCACAGGGAGCACAGGTCGGTGAACTTGTGGCTCTCGGCCCAGGCTTTCAGGGCGGTCAGCGGCTTGCTCATGGCATCGCGCAGACGAACGTCCGGTGCTGCGACGGCGTCACCGCGAGCGAAGGATCGTTCGATCGCATCCGCAGGGCGGGTCGACAACAGACGGTACAGGTACAGCGGGCCGCCGGCTTTCGGGCCAGTACCCGACAGGCCTTCGCCGCCGAACGGCTGCACACCGACCACGGCACCGACGATGTTGCGGTTGACGTAGACGTTACCTGCGTGGACGTTGTCGATCACCTTGGCGATGGTCTCGTCAATACGGGTGTGCACGCCCAGCGTCAGGCCGTAACCCGAAGCGTTGATCTGGCCGATCAGTTGATCGATGTCTTTGCGCTTGTAGCGAACCACGTGCAGCACCGGGCCGAAGATCTCCCGCTGCAGTTCGTCGAAGCTTTCCAGTTCGATCAGCGTCGGCATCACGAAGGTGCCGCGTTTGACTTCTTCGGCATCGGCGATGGCCACCTGGTAAACGCTGCGACCTTTGTCGCGCATGGCCTGGATGTGCTTCTCGATGCCGGCTTTGGCTTCGGCGTCGATCACCGGGCCGATGTCCACGGACAGGCGCTCAGGGTTGCCGAGACGGCTTTCGGCCATGGCGCCCTTGAGCATTTCAATGACGCGATCAGCGGAGTCTTCCTGCAGGCACAAGACGCGCAGGGCCGAGCAACGCTGGCCGGCGCTGTCGAACGCCGAGGACACCACGTCGATCACGACTTGCTCGGTCAGTGCCGAAGAGTCGACGATCATCGCGTTCTGGCCACCGGTTTCGGCGATCAGCGGGATCGGACGACCCTGGTTGTCCAGACGGCCGGCAATGTTGCGTTGCAGCAAGCGTGCGACTTCGGTGGAGCCGGTGAACATCACGCCTTTGACGCGTTCGTCGCCGACCAGGCCGGCACCGACGGTTTCACCGCGACCCGGCAGCAATTGCAGCACGCCTTGCGGAATCCCTGCTTCGAGCAGCAGGCGCACGGCTTGAGCGGCGACCAGCGGCGTCTGTTCCGCAGGCTTGGCCAATACCGGGTTACCGGCAGCCAGTGCGGCAGCCACTTGACCACTGAAGATCGCCAGCGGGAAGTTCCACGGGCTGATGCACACCACCGGACCCAGCGGGCGGTGGGCGTCGTTGGTGAAATCGTTGCGTGCCTGCACTGCGTAATAACGCAGGAAGTCCACGGCTTCACGCACTTCGGCGATGGCGTTGGCGAAGGTCTTGCCGGCTTCGCGGGCCAGCAGGCCCATCAGCGGCTGGATCTCGGCTTCCATCAGATCGGCGGCGCGTTCCAGGATCGCGGCGCGCTCGGCGGGCGGCGTGGCCTGCCAGATCGGTGCAGCGTTCAGGGCGCACTGGATGGCGTTGTCGACGTCTTCGACGGTCGCTTCCTGCACATGGCCGACCACGTCACGCAGGTCGGACGGGTTCAGCACCGGGGCTGGAGCTTCGTTGCTGGACGCGCAACCGAGCATCGGTGCCGCTTTCCAGTGGTTGTGCGCGGTAGCCAGCAGGGCGCAAGACAGCGACGCCAGACGATGTTCGTTGGCCATGTCGATGCCGCTGGAGTTGGCGCGCTCGGAGCCGTACAGGTCGCGCGGCAGCGGAATGCGTGGGTGTGGCAGGCCGAAACCACCTTCCACGGTCGCCATCTGCTCGATGCTGGCTACCGGGTCGGCCACCAGTTCCTGGATGGAAATCGACTGGTCGGCGATGCGGTTGACGAACGAGGTGTTTGCGCCGTTTTCCAGCAGGCGACGCACCAGGTAAGCCAGCAGGGTTTCGTGGGTGCCGACCGGAGCGTACACACGGCACGGACGGTTCAGCTTGCCTTCGGAAACTTTGCCTACAACCTGTTCGTACAGGGGTTCACCCATGCCGTGCAGGCACTGGAACTCGTACTGGCCCGGGTAATAGTTCTGACCGGCGATGTGATAAATGGCCGACAGGGTGTGGGCGTTGTGCGTGGCGAACTGCGGGTAGATGACTTCTGGTACCGACAGCAGTTTGCGGGCGCAAGCGATATAGGACACGTCGGTGTACACCTTGCGGGTGTAGACCGGGTAGCCTTCCAGGCCTTCGACCTGGGCGCGCTTGATTTCGCTGTCCCAGTACGCGCCTTTCACCAGGCGGATCATCAGGCGATGACGGCTGCGGCGAGCCAGGTCGATCACGTAGTCGATCACGTACGGGCAACGCTTCTGGTAAGCCTGGATCACGAAACCGATGCCGTTCCAGCCCGTCAGTTGCGGCTCGAAGCACAGGCGTTCGAGCAGATCCAGCGACAGCTCGAGGCGGTCGGCTTCTTCGGCATCGATGTTCAGGCCGATGTCGTATTGCTTGGCCAGCAGGGTCAGCGACAGCAGGCGTGGGTACAACTCATCCATCACGCGCTCGTACTGGGCACGGCTGTAGCGCGGGTGCAGGGCCGACAGCTTGATCGAAATACCCGGGCCTTCATAAATCCCACGACCGTGGGAGGCTTTGCCGATCGAGTGGATGGCTTGTTCGTACGAGGCCAGGTACTTCTGCGCGTCGTGCTCGGTGAGTGCGGCTTCACCCAGCATGTCGTAGGAATAACGGAAGCCCTTGGCTTCGAACTTGCTCGCGTTGGCCAGGGCTTCGGCGATGGTTTCGCCGGTCACGAACTGCTCGCCCATCAGGCGCATGGCCATGTCGACGCCCTTGCGGATCATCGGCTCGCCGCTCTTGCCGATGATGCGGCTCAGGGAGGAGGTCAGGCCGGCTTCGTTGTGGGTGGACACCAGTTTGCCGGTCAGCAGCAAGCCCCAGGTGGCAGCGTTGACGAACAGCGACGGACTGTTGCCCAGGTGCGGCTGCCAGTTGCCGGTGCTGATCTTGTCGCGGATCAGGGCGTCGCGGGTGCCTTTGTCCGGGATGCGCAGCAGCGCTTCGGCCAGGCACATCAGCGCCACGCCTTCCTGGGACGACAGGGAGAACTCCTGCAGCAGGCCCTGGACGATGCCGGCACGGCCGCCGGCGCTCTTCTGGTTGCGCAGTTTTTCCGCAATCGAGGCGGCGAGTTTGTTGGTAGCTTCGGCCATCGGTGCCGGCAGACGCGCCTGCTCGATCAGCATCGGCACGACTTCCGGCTCAGGGCGACGGTAGGCGGCGGTGATCGATGCGCGCAGGACCGATTGCGGCAGGATGCTTTCGGCGAATTCGAGGAAGCACTGATGCGCGTGATCGATGTGGAGCTCGCCTGCTTCGTCAACTTCCTTGCCGTTCAAACCATTGAGCTCGGACAGGGTTGCACCACCCTCGAGTTTTTCCAGGTAATTGAAGATTGCCTGCTTGATCAGCCAGTGCGGTGTGCGATCAATCGAGGTCGCGGCGGCCTTGAGGCGTTCGCGGGTCGGGTCGTCAAGTTTGACCCCAAGGGTGGTGGTAGCCATGTTTTTATCCTCATGTTTGCCACGACTGCGTGGCATCAGCTGCCGGCAAGATTAGCCGTGAGACTGTTGAGGTGCAACCGGGTGCAACCCTTTTTTTGTCGGAATATTACGCAGCTCGTCAGGAAATAAATTCTGGTACGGCTGCGCTGCATTTGCTTGGTGCTTTTCCAGCGAGTTAACACGTGTTTTTGCTCCGAAAAGGAGCAAAAACCGTTTTTTAACGTTTATTTCCGACTAGGTGCAACTTATTCCCAAGAAACTGGTTGCACCTTATTTGCTTTGTTGAATAGCATTCGTGCCCAAGGTGCAACCCGGACAAAATCCGGGTGCTCCGGCTGATGGCTTTCCTGGGGAAACATCAGTCATAAATGCGCGGGAATCCGGATCGTCTGTCAAACGTATGCGTTTGCGAGCGGTTCACCAGCCGCCGCTACATAAAAACAAAGCCAGGGCGTAACTTAATGAGCGTAAGCAATCCAACCTTGATCACGTTCGTGATCTACATCGCAGCAATGGTGCTGATCGGCTTGATGGCCTATCGCTCCACCAACAACCTTTCCGATTACATCCTGGGCGGTCGTAGCCTGGGCAGCGTCGTGACCGCACTGTCCGCCGGTGCCTCCGACATGAGTGGCTGGTTGTTGATGGGCTTGCCCGGCGCGATCTACATGTCCGGTCTTTCCGAAAGCTGGATCGCCATCGGCCTGATCATCGGCGCCTACCTGAACTGGCTGTTCGTCGCCGGCCGTCTGCGGGTGCAGACCGAGCACAACGGCGATGCACTGACCCTGCCGGACTACTTCGCCAGCCGTTTCGAAGACAAAAGCGGCCTGCTGCGGATCATCTCCGCGGTCGTGATCCTGGTGTTCTTCACCATCTACTGCGCTTCCGGCATCGTGGCCGGTGCCCGTCTGTTCGAAAGCACCTTCGGCATGTCCTACGAGACAGCGCTGTGGGCCGGTGCCGCGGCGACGATTGCCTACACCTTTGTCGGCGGATTCCTGGCCGTGAGCTGGACCGATACCGTACAAGCCACCCTGATGATCTTCGCGTTGATCCTGACGCCGGTTATCGTGCTGCTGGCCACCGGCGGCGTCGACACCACTTTCCTGGCCATCGAAGCGCAAGATCCAGGCAACTTCGACATGCTCAAGGGCACCACTTTCATCGGCATCATCTCGCTGATGGGCTGGGGTCTGGGCTACTTCGGCCAGCCGCACATCCTGGCGCGTTTCATGGCTGCCGATTCGGTTAAATCGATCGCCAAGGCCCGCCGCATCTCCATGACCTGGATGATTCTGTGCCTGGGCGGCACCGTGGCAGTCGGCTTCTTCGGCATCGCCTACTTCTCGGCCAACCCGGCCGTGGCCATGCCAGTGAGTGAAAACCACGAGCGTGTGTTCATCGAACTGGCCAAGATCCTCTTCAACCCATGGATCGCCGGTATCCTGCTGTCGGCCATCCTGGCTGCGGTGATGAGCACCCTGAGCTGCCAGTTGCTGGTGTGCTCGAGCGCCCTGACCGAAGACTTCTACAAAACCTTCCTGCGTAAATCCGCTTCCCAGGTTGAACTGGTCTGGGTCGGCCGTGCCATGGTGCTGTTGGTTGCCCTGATCGCTATCGCGCTGGCGGCCAACCCGGAAAACCGTGTTCTGGGTCTGGTGAGCTACGCTTGGGCCGGTTTCGGTGCCGCATTCGGTCCGGTCGTGCTGATCTCCGTGATCTGGAAAGACATGACCCGCAACGGCGCACTGGCCGGCATCCTGGTCGGCGCGATCACCGTGATCGTGTGGAAACACTACGAGCTGCTGGGCCTGTACGAAATCATCCCAGGCTTCATCTTCGCCAGCCTGGCGATCTACTTCGTCAGCAAAATGGGCACGCCGACTGCAGGCATGTTCCAGCGTTTTGCGGCTGCAGAGAGTGATTATCGTTTGAACAAATGATGAGTGATGGGTTGAACTCTACCCATCTCTGATAAAAGAACGGCTCGCAGCTATATGGTGCGGGCCGTTTTTTTTGCAAGCCAGCTCCGAAAACAGGCATTGGCCCTCCAATATCCGTGGTCCTTTTCAGTGCTGGTCGTAAGACATTTCCTGATTTTCTCGGCCATCTTGAGTTTCCTCTCTGTCCACGTACTTTGCGTTAGCCAGCTAATCGCGAGTCGGCTTATCGATCGTTAACAGTGGTGCGCTCTCATAACTGAGGCGCCGTAGAAAGGGAGAACAGCAATGGCCAAGGGGTACTTCATTCGCGAAGGTGACGAGACCACTTGCGGTGGCAAAGTTCTGGAGTGCGATACTCATATCATGATGTTTGGCTTCGCCCATGCGCGCGACGGTGACCCGGTTTCCTGCGGCAAAGACAATAAAATTTACGTGATCGCTGGCGGTGTTTCCTACTTCAAAAGCAATGGCAGGATGGTAGCGGGATCGCTGGATAGTTTCAGTAGTTGTCCTTGCAAAGCCGGGCTGATCCCATCGCAGGACACGGCGGGCTACCAGTCCGAGCGCAGTGCTGCACCTCACGCCACGCGAACCGCCACTGCGCAGGTCGAACCCGCAACTGCGAGAGCTCCGGTAACTTCGAGATCATCCAGCTTCGCGCCGACGCCAGCTCCTCCCATGCCAGTGCGTAACAACAGCGCAGAGTTAGTAGAGCCGGGCTTTTACATCGTTCCGAAGAGCACCTCCCGCGAACAGCTTGAGGCCTCGCTTTTCACCCTACGCGACCCGGCGGTGATGGGCAAATTCAAGCTGCTCAATCCCAACCCGGGCGACATTAAAGCCGGCTCGATGATCGTGCTGAGCGACCCCAATAACTACCAATGCACCCGTGAAGAAGCCCTACTCATGGACGTGGCGGCACGGACCAATCAAATACTGGAAACGCTTAGCCCTGAAGAGGCGGATTTCATGGTGCAACACCGGGATGCCATCCAGACGATCTTGGGCTACGGTTCTGGCGCCATTGGCGTCGGCGCGAGTATTTTCAAGAATAATCTGGATAACGTTGGCGATGCCTTGCGTGAAATGGAAACGCTGCATCAGCGTTCATTCCTGCGCGATGGACATCTGAACTCACCAACATTTCTGGCCGAGCGCCAAAAGCTGCTGGCACAACTCGATAGTCACCTGACCAGCCTGACGCGCAAAGGCATCGGTTTCCCACACCACCCTAATTTGAACCGTGCAATGTTCCTTTCTCCTCCCAGCCTGGTTCACCGCTGGACTGAAGCCGGCGACGTGGGGCAGATGCCGGGGTATGCGACTCATCTTGAGGGGGTGGCCAAGGCTTCCAAGTACCTCAAGTACGGCGGCTGGGTCGGCACGGCCATTGGTGGGGGGGAGTCAGCAATGAAGGTGCAGGATGTGTGTGCAGGGGGAAATGCTGAAGCCTGCGAGCGAATCAGGTTTACTGAGTCGGGGAGTTTTGTTGTTGGTATCGGCGGTGGCATGGGTGCTGGCTGGATGTTAAGTGCCCCGGTCGTCGGTGCACTCTGCATTGGATTAGGGGTGCCTACAGGCGGGATAGGGACGTTGGCATGCAGTATCGTCGTGGTTGGCGCTGGCGCTTACATAGGTGGCGAAGTGGGTGGTAAGTTGGGCGAAATGGCTGGCGAAGTGATTTATGAGACGACGAAATGACTACCGCAGGACTTGTTGTTGGTAGCTTGAGTTGCTTCGTGGCCGTTGGTCTTTTCATTTGCATCACACTTGCTCTTTACTTGGGGTATACCCAAGGCGATCAGATGTCTAAGTATTTCAAAAATAGCACTTCAAATATGACTAGTGCTACGCAAAGACACTCAGGTCCTTACGGTAAACTACAACTAGTTGGAGGAGTGTCTTTTGTCGTGACATTTCCTCGGTTTTTTTTGAAGCATGGAATTCTCAATGCTGAAGATGTTAAAAGCTTCCCCTTGCACCTCAGGCGAAAACTTGTAGCACTACAATGGGGCTTTATAGGGGTTTTCATCTCTATGGTGCTATTAGCCTGTATAGGGTGGTCAGGAGTACTTGATTAACTAACAAATGGGCACGCAGCCCTCCGGATAGCGTGCCCATTCCACCCACCGCAGGCGCGGGATCCCTGATATGTAGGCTTGTAGTGGCAGGAGCTGGCTCTTTGGCTAAAGGATTTGCCCTCGGCAAGACGGGTGAAAAAAACAGGCGAATTAATCTACGAGACGCTGAAATGAGCGTGAGCTTCGCGCAAAAGTTATTTCTGTGCATCAGCATTACTGGTTTTGGCGGGCTTCTAATTTTCCTTGGCGTCGCGTTGCATTTGGCTTACGCCAAAATGGATGTAATGCTGGATCATTTGAAGAACTGCCCGGCTATTATAGTCCGGGCTCCTTTCAAGAACGGCGGGGCTTGGGGAAGGCTGTTCGTACTTGGTGCAGTAATGGGCGTGATGACTATGCCAAATTTTTATCTCCGTGATGGCGGGGCCGATGCGAAAGATCTGGAAGGCTTTCCTGGAGGACTTAGGAGAAAACTAATAATTTTGCACTGGGGTGGGGTTGCTTGTATTGCTCTATTGCTTGCGCTTTTTGCAGTTAACGCACTTGGGTATATCCAGTAATGCCCCTGAACTAAATGTTGTCTGATTTGTAGAATGAAAATAAAATAGTCCCCTTTCGTCCTGTCCCGAGGCCACTCAATGAACATTAGCGTTGCAGACGCACTATTCCTGGCATCAGGGCTAATAGTTTTCGGTGGGGCGCTTGTTGTTTTTGGAGTTGCGCTGCACTTGGGCTACACCAAGGGAGATGCCCTTTCAGAGCATTTCCAAAACAGTTCTCCACTTATAACTGTCTCTGCGCGTATTGACGCAGGGCTTAGAGGTAAGACTCGACTGGTTTATTCAATATCTAACGTCGTTACGTTTCCCCAATTTTTTCTGAAGCGCGGTATGGTCACTGCTGAAGATCTCGACAACTTTCCCCATGACCTCCGGCAAAAGCTCGTAGTACTGCAATGGACTCTTCTAGGGGTTCTATCCGGCATGGTGCTACTTGGCCTGATAGTGATGTCGGGGATACTCAGGTAACTGACCCATAAAAAATGGGCACCGAATCTGGTTAATACCGATCAGTTAAGGACTCTGTAGGAGCGAGCTTGCTCGCGATGGACTCAAGAGCGCCGCGTTTAGCCAGTAAACACGCGCTATCGTTAACGACCATCGCGAGCAAGCTCGCTCCTACAGTGATTCCCTTTCGCTTAACTGATCGGCATTACCCAATCTGGTTGGTGTGCCCGTTCTTCATGCCACTCCCCACCCGTCAGGTAGGTTGTAAACTTTCTGGGTAAGGTCCTAGGACGTTTCCTTCAAAACCTAGCGGTTTTCATGAACTGGCGCGACCTGAGTTCCGTCGATAGTCTTCGGTTGCCGCTGACAACTCAGTGGTGGGGTGTAGGAACCCGTTAAGACCACGAGAAACGCTTTGGCGTCGACACCTGATTTGCGGCCACTAACGTGCGCCCGTAAGATCTGTTGCGGCGGCTGTGCGCGGGCACGTTTCGGCGTGGTCGAGTTCTCTGGTCTCGATATTCCTACCCCGCGTATGGCTGCCACCCAAGCCTGTAGGAAGGCCGATGGTAGCCCCACTTCTACCAGAGGTTAAAAAATGAAAACAATTCACCCCGATCCACCCTACGAAAAACCAATCCCCCATCCCGACAACCGCTTCATGGCATTGACCAGCAACTGCACCGATATGCCCACCCTGTTCGTCGACACCCACGTGCCACTCGACATCCTCACCGACGCCGCCAACTACAGAATCCGCGCAGTGACCCAAGTGCTTGAGAACCTGTCGATGCGCGGTTCGATCGAGTGCGAGTCGTTCATCCTCAGCGATTTTGCCTTGCTCTGCGCAATCTCGTTGCGCGATGGCTGTGATGTGCTGGATGTGGTTGGGCGGCGGTTGCGGGGGCGGCCTTCAGCGGGGGCGTAGGCGTCGCCCATGAATTGAATGCCTTCATGTAAAAAACGGCTCGCAGCTCGATAGTGCGGGCCTTTTTTTGGCAGCCCAGGACCGAAAACAGGTATTAGTCATCCAGTTTTCGTGGTCCTTTTCAGTGCAGCTCGTAAGACATTTCCTGATTTTCTCGACCGTCTTGAGTTTCCTCTCTGTCCACGTACTTTGCGTTAGCCAGCTCATCGCGAGTCGGCTTATCGATCGTTAACAGTGGTGCGCTCTCATAACTGAGGCGCCGTAGAAAGGGAGAACAGCAATGGCCAAGGGGTACTTCATTCGCGAAGGTGACGAGACCACTTGCGGTGGCAAAGTTCTGGAGTGCGATACTCATATCATGATGTTTGGCTTCGCCCATGCGCGCGACGGTGACCCGGTTTCCTGCGGCAAAGACAATAAAATTTACGTGATCGCTGGCGGTGTTTCCTACTTCAAAAGCAATGGCAGGATGGTAGCGGGATCGCTGGATAGTTTCAGTAGTTGTCCTTGCAAAGCCGGGCTGATCCCATCGCAGGACACGGCGGGCTACCAGTCCGAGCGCAGTGCTGCACCTCACGCCACGCGAACCGCCACTGCGCAGGTTGCGCCCGCCGCTACCAGCGCTCCAGTAACGTCGCGATCAACCAGCTTCGCGCCTGCGCCAACCCCTCCCATGCCGGTGCGTGACAACGGCACGGAGGCGGTAGAGCCAGGCTTTTTCATCGTCCCGAAGAGCACCACCCGCGAACAACTCGAGGCCTCGCTGTTCACCCTGCGTGACCCGGCGGTGATGGGCAAATTCAAGCTGCTCAATCCCAACCTGGGCGACGTCAAAGCCGGCTCGATGATCGTGCTGAGCGACCCCAACAACTACCAGTGCACCCGCGAAGAAGCCCTGCTCATGGACGTAGCGGCCAGGACCAACCAGGTGCTTGAAACGCTTAGCCCCGAAGAAGCGGATTTCATGGTGCAGCACCGTGATGCCATCCAGACCTTCCTGGGCCATGGCTCGACCGCAATCGGCATTGGTGCGAGTGTTCTCAAAAATAATCTGGATAACGTCAGCGACAGCCTGAAAAAAATCGAAGCGTTGCATCAGCATTCATTCCTGCGCGATGGCCACCTGAGCTCACCGACGTTTCTGGCAGAGCGCCAAAAGCTGCTCACTCAACTCGATATCCACATGACAAGCCTGACGCGCAAAGGTATCGGCTTCCCCGACCATCCCAATTTGAATCGTGCAATGTTCCTCTCGCCTCCCAGCCTGGTTCACCGCTGGACGGAAGCCGGCGGCGTAGGACAGATGCCGGGATACGCCACTCATCTGGAGGGGGTGGCCAGGGCCTCCAAATACCTCAAGTACGGTGGCTGGGTCGGCACTGCGGTCGGTGGAGGGGCGTCGGCCATGAAGGTGCAGGATGTGTGTACGGCGGG
Source organism: Pseudomonas sp. A-B-19 (assembly GCF_019947515.1). NCBI lineage: Bacteria > Pseudomonadati > Pseudomonadota > Gammaproteobacteria > Pseudomonadales > Pseudomonadaceae > Pseudomonas > Pseudomonas sp. A-B-19. The sequence goes on along the minus strand of NZ_JAGYGN010000002.1, from coordinate 117,789 downwards.
AAATTCCGAAGCTTGCGAGCGAGTCAAGTTCACTGAGGCGGGAAGCTTTGCTGGAGGTCTGGTCGGTGGCTGGGCCTCCGGTATTGTATTAGCCCCTGTAGTTGGGGGGCTCTGTGTCGGGCTTGGTGTCCCTAGCGGAGGTTTGTCCTTATTGGGTTGCGGAGTTTTGGTGGCAGGAGGGGTAACCTTTTCTGCAGGCCAAGTTGGGGTGAAGGTTGGTGAGAATATTGCTGAAAAAATTTATGAGTCAGTGAGGTGACTTTGAGCACTGCTGATAAATTATTTCTTGCAGTCGGACTAATTGATTTCGGAGGGCTCATCGCGTGCATTGGATTTACACTGTACCTGGCCTATACAAAAATGAAGGACTTGTTGGGTTATTTTCAAAATAGCCCTGCTGTTATAGCTCTTGCACCTCTAAAATGCGGTGGGCCTTGGGGGAGATTAATGTTGGTAGGAGGGATCTCTGGGTTTGTGACATTCCCCGAGTTCTACATTAAACGCGGTCGTGTCAGTGCCGATGATATAAAAAATCTACCTTTATCTCTTAGATATAAGCTGATTGTATTGCAGTGGACTTCGATCATTCTGCTATTGATTATGTTTTGCCTCGCAGCGATGGTTGAAATGGAGATTTTCTAGTCTGATTTGCATTCTAAATAATGCAGGATGCGCTGCGATTCAGTGGGGTTTTGTACTGGATTGGGAATTAATTTCAAAAATACGGACTCCCTCTACTCACCGTACCAGCACTTTCGCGTCAGCGCGGCACACAGAAGTACTGCGCTGACGCGCAAGGACTGTACAACTCATCTATCTGAATAGGTGGATCGTGAATAAATGAAGTCTAGAGTAAAAAAATGCAAAATATGTGGAGGGTTGGATGAAGACGGTTTGTCGCGAATAGAGGGTGGGCATTGTCTTTCATGCAGGATAAAAATATACGATGCAGGAAACTTCAATATTTTGAAGAAGGCACCGCTGCGGCTAAAAATTCTACTTGGCGGCACTTCCTTGTTTTTCTAGTGCTTTCAATTTATGCGATCTATTATCAGCATCTTGTGCTACCTGGAGGTCCTCGTACTCGATCTTGGTCGGTAGAATTTTCAGGGTTTGGAGCGCTAATACCAGCTCTTTCACTGATGGTGTTTTCAATAAGTTTTTGTCTTTAATTATCTAAAATTATCATCAGCACTCTAGCGAGAAGATATATAAGAAAATAATAAAAAACTGCTTTTACGCCGGTTGGGTTTTGTATTTTATTTCGATATTCTTTTTTGGAGAAGAGTATCGCAGCTAACGGCTCACGACCTACAGATACCTCGCGAGTCTCACAGGGGAAAGCAGGTGGGTTCGCCGCTTGGCCGCCAACCCCTGACTTGCCGGCCGGTAAAAGGTAAACTCCCCGGCCTTCGCAGGAGCAACCATGAATTATCGTCACGCCTTCCATGCCGGCAATCACGCCGATGTGTTCAAACACCTGACCTTGACCCGCCTCATCGCCCTGATGTCGCGCAAGGAGCAGCCGTTTGCCTATCTCGACACCCACGCCGGCATCGGTCTGTACGACCTTCAAGGCGATCAGGCCAACCGTACCGGTGAGTACCTGGAAGGCATTGCGCGTTTGTGGGGTCAGCCGGATCTGCCGATCCTGACCGCTGATTACATGCAGGTGCTGCACGAGATGAACCCGGATGGCCAGTTGCGCTATTACCCGGGGTCGCCGGAGTTGGCGCGGCGTCTGACCCGTGCGCAGGACCGTGTGTTGCTCAATGAGAAACACCCGGAAGACGGCGTGCTGCTCAAGGACAACATGGCCGGTGATCGCCGGGTCAAGGTGCATCTGGGCGAAGGCTGGCATGTGTCGCGGGCCTTGCTGCCGGTGCCGGAGAAGCGTGCGGTGATGTTGATCGATCCGCCGTTCGAGAAGCTCGACGAGATGCAGCGTTGTGCCGCGTCGTTGAAAGAAGCGATTGGCCGGATGCGCCAGACCGTGGCGGCAATCTGGTACCCGGTGAAGGATCAGCGTGCGCTGCGTCGTTTCTATCAGGACCTGGCTGGCACTGGTGCGCCGAAGTTGTTGCGGGTGGAGTTGCTGGTGCATCCGCTGGATACGCCGAACAGCCTGAACGGTTCGGGGCTGGCGATTGCCAATCCGCCGTGGGGGCTGGAGGAAGAGTTGCGTGAGTTGCTGCCGTGGTTGTCCGAGAAGCTTGGGCAGACCCAGGGTGGGTGGCGGATGGATTGGTTGATTGCCGAGTAGCTGCTGCAAGCTACCAGCCCTGTAGGAGCCGGCTTGCCGGCGAAGAGGCCTGAGAGCCTTGTGGCGACCTATCGGTCGCCTTCGCTGGCAAGCCAGCTCCTACAGTTGATCCAATTGATCCAGTTGAACCCGTTGAACCAGTTGATCAGATCGGGCAGGTCACGCCCGTGCCGCCAATCCCGCAATAGCCTTCCGGATTTTTCGCCAGGTACTGCTGGTGATAAGCCTCGGCAAAGTAGACGGTCGGGGCCTGGTCGATTTCGGTGCTGATTTCACCGAGACCGGCCTTGGACAGCTCGGCCTGGTAGATTTCCTTGCTCTTGAGCGCCGCGTCCAGTTGTTCCTGGCTAGTGGCGTAGATCACCGAACGGTACTGGGTGCCGATGTCATTGCCCTGACGCATGCCTTGCGTCGGGTTGTGCAGTTCCCAGAACATCGCCAGCAGTTCTTCGTAGCTGACCTTGGCCTTGTCATACACCACCAACACCACTTCGGCGTGGCCGGTCAGGCCCGAGCAGACTTCTTCGTAGGTCGGGTTTGGCGTGAAACCGCCGGCGTAGCCGACCACTGTGCTGACCACGCCTTCACGCTGCCAGAAGCGGCGTTCCGCGCCCCAGAAGCAGCCGAGGCCGAAGATCGCGAAGTCGACGTCTTCGAAGAACGGGCCGAGCAAGGGGGTGTCTTTAAACACAAAGTGCTTTTCAGGCAGGGGCATCGCGGTTTCGCGGCCGGGCAGAGCTTGTTCTTTAGTCGGGAGCACGTTTTTGTTCACCAGAATTTCCGAGCGCAGAACCATGATCAGTCCTCTCAGTCAGGTTGGGTCGTAAATAAACAGACCGTCAGTGTGCCCAATACCTTCCAGATAATCACTAACCAGGTGGGAGGTTCCATGTTGCAGGGCAACTCTGCAACTTCAGGCTGGCTGGTTTTCACTCCGGCAGTTCATACAGGTAAATCTTCTCCGCCTCCATCTGATACCCCGCATCCGCCAGCTCGCTGGTGGACGCCTTGACCTGCAACGCGCCTTCGATCCAGTACGGCTGATACAGTTCGTCGAGCTTCACGCCGACTTCGCTTTTGACGTGCACGATCTGGTTCGACGGCGGTGGCGGCACATGGATGCAGGCGCCGAAATACGGCACCAGCAGAAACTCTGTGGTGCGTCCTTCCTCGCTCACTTCCAGCGGCACGATGTAGCCCGGCAGGCGAATGTTCTGGCCGTCGAGGGTCTTGACCACCGGTGCGTTGGGCATGTCCTGTTTGGCTGCTGGCGCCGACTCTGCCGAGAGCGTGCTGCTCATTTGCGACAGATCATGCAGCGGCGTCATGTTCGGCACTTCTTTCGGCGCGTCGGGCGGAATCATCTGCGACCAGGTCAGGTCTTTTGGCTGGGCCGCCCACAGGGGCAGGGCGACCAGCATCAACAGCGCAAGTACAGCGCGGGGCATTTTCAACGTCCTCATAAACGGATCGACAGGCCATCGGCCAGGGATTGGCGATAGGCGCGCCAGGCCGGCACGCTGCCCATCAGCAGCGCGGCGATCAGGATGCCACCGAGCAGCGTCCATTCATATTCGCTCGGCCAGCTCAGTGGCAAATACAGACCGTAATTGGCTTGCACGTACCCTTGGGCGGCGGCGATGCACACATACAACAGCGCCACACCGGCGATCACGCCCGACAGCGCCAAGGCAAAGGCTTCGAGCACCAACAGCGTTGCGATGTGCCATGGCCGAGCACCCACCGAGCGCAGGATCGCCATTTCCCGGCGGCGTTCGTTGAGGCTGGTGAGAATGGCCGTGAGCATGCCGATCAACCCGGTCAGCACCACAAACAACGAGACCACGAACAGCGCCTTTTCCGCAGTGCCCATCAGACTCCACAGCTCTTGCAACGCCACGCCCGGCAGGATTGCCAGCATCGGCTCACCGCGGAACTCGTTGATTTCCCGTTGCAGGGCAAAAGTCGAAATCTTGTTGTTGAGACCGAGCATGAACGCGGTGATCGCTTGCGGCGTGAGGTCCATGTTGCGCGCCTGATCGGCCGTGATGCGACCCTCGCCCCGGGCCGGCACGCCGTTATGCCAGTCGATGTGAATCGCTTCCATGCCGCCAAGGCTGATGTGCAGCGTGCGGTCCACCGGTGTACCGGTGCGTTTGAGAATGCCGACCACGGTGAACGGCTTGTCGTCGTGCTTGACCAGGCTGATCGCCGCCACGCCGTGGGCCAGCACCAGTTTGTCGCCGAGTTTGTAGTGCAGTGCCTGGGCCACTTCGGCGCCGAGCACCACTTCGAACGGGTCGGTTGCAAACGCCCGGCCATCGGCCAGTTCCAGGTGTTGCTGGCGGCCGTACTGGTAATGCTCGAAGTAGGCTTCGGTGGTGCCCATCACCCGGTAGCCGCGATGGGAATCGCCGAGGGACATCGGGATCGCCCATTTCACTTTCGGGTTGCTGGCGAAGTGTTCGAAGCTGTCCCAGCGGATGTTGTTGGTGGCGTTGCCGATACGGAACACTGAGTACAACAGCAGGTTCACCGAGCCGGAGCGGGCGCCGACGATCAGGTCGGTGCCGCTGATGGTGCTGGCGAAACTGGCCTTGGCTTCGGTGCGCACACGCTCCACCGCCAGCAACAGGCACACCGACAAGGCGATGGCGAACGCGGTGAGGATCGCGGTGAAGCGGCGGTTAGCCAGGCTGGCCATGGCTAGACGAAACAAATACATCTCAGACCTCGGACGGGGTGGCGGCGCGATTGAGTTCGGCCAGCGACAGGTTGTGGTCGAACAGCGGCGCCAGGCTCTGGTCATGGCTGACGAACAACAGGCTCGACCCGGCTTCGCGGCACTCGGCGAACAGCAGGCGTATGAAGTTCTCGCGGGCGTCGTAATCGAGGGCCGAGGTTGGCTCGTCGGCGATCACCAGTTCCGGTTGGCCGATCAGCGCGCGGGCGGCGGCGACCCGTTGCTGCTGGCCGATGGACAGCGCATCGGCGCGGCGACCGAGGATGTTTGCATCCTTCAACCCCAGGTGGGCAAGCAGCGTCGCGGCCGCTTTGTCGACGCTGCCGTGACGTTGTTTCGCCCGTGCGGCGCGCAGTTTCGAGAAGTGGCAGGGCAGTTCGACGTTTTCGCGCACCGACAGAAACGGCAGCAGGTTGAACTGCTGGAAGATGTAGCCGGTGTGATCGACGCGGAAGTGGTCGCGGGCACCGGCCGAGAGTTGCGTCAATTCCTGGCCGAGCAGGCGGATGCTGCCGCGATCAGGCTTTTGCACGCCGCCGAGCAGGCCGAGCAGGGTGGTCTTGCCGCTGCCGCTGGGGCCTTTGAGGAACAGGGTTTCCCCGCGCTCCAGGCGAAACGCCGGGATGTCCAGCAGTGGCGGGTGACCGGGCCAACTGAAGCCCAGGTCGGACAGTTCGATGAGTGCTTGGGTCATGTGAAACCGGTCTGGTTGGTGGCGAACCCCTGTAGGAGCGAGCTTGCTCGCGAATGCGGTGTGTCGGAAACATTGATGCAAACTGATACGACGCATTCGCGGGCAAGCCCGCTCCTACAGTGGATTTTCGTTGAGTCAGAATTTCAGGCTGGCAGCCTTGGCCGTCACATCAACCCCTTGCTGCCCGCTCGGGCCGATCAGTTGTACCTGAATTGTCCGGGTGGCCGGGAAGCTGGTGAAGATATTCGCCAGGTCCAGCGACTTCAGGGCCGCGGGCGTGGCGCAGGTGAACTGATAGCGAGCGTGGATTTCGCTGTGATCATGGTGATGTTCGTGGCCCTCTTCGTCCTTGGCGTCTTCATCGTGATCATCGTCGGCATCGGGCTGGTCGCCGAACAGCGGGCTTTCCAGTTCCTGGTTTTCCACCACGCATCCGGCGGCTTCTGGCAGTTTGAACAAGGCCAGTGGTTGCTCAAGCCGGGCGCGGACAGCGGCAACTTTGGCTTTGTCGGCATCGCTGGTGGCGACGTGCTCGAAACCCACCAGGTTCATGGCCGGGCTTTCCAGCTCCAGCTCCAGGGTCTGCCCGTCCAGCCCGGCATTCAGGCGTCCAACGCCATGTTCGTGAGCACCCAGGCTGCCATGCGCATGATCGTGTTCGTCGGCGGCATGGGCGACAGCCAGCGGCAACATGGCAAACGGCAGGGCGAGAAGCAGACGACGCATGGCGAGTCTCCGAAAAGTAAAATGAAGAAAATGTTATGTAATCTTATAACGTAAGTGCGGAGAGTTTGACTGCCTGCTTGGCGTTGCACAAGCCCCATGGGAGCATGCAGGGAAGAAATGTGCGGGAGCAGACCTATGTTGCGAATTCGCGGAAGCATCGGCGACTGGCCGGTGGATCTGACCCTGGAGATGGACGACGCGGACTGGGCGCGGCTAGGGGCGCAGTTGCAGGTGGAAAAAACCGAGGTCAGCGCGCCAGCGGCCAAACCGCTGAATCAGGATGATGCGCTGTGGCAGATCGCCAGGGATTTGCTGCGCGAGGCCGGGCAGCTCAGCGGACCGGATCTGCTCGATCAACTCGAAGCCCTGACCGGCAGTGCGGCGGCGGGTAAACGCCTGCTGGTGCGCCTGCGCCACAGTCCGGACGTGAAGGTGGAAAGCGGCGGGGATACGCCGCTCTACCGCTGGTTGTTGTAGGAGCGAGCTTGCTCGCGAAGGGCGTCAGGGCACCGTTGTCATTCAGGTAGCCCTCGTTATCGTTGACGTCCATCGCGAGCAATCGAGCGTCGACCGGCTGCTCCTACAAGGTCGTGATCAGTAGAGAGCGGCAAACAACTTGCGACGGTAGGTGCTCACCAACGGATGATCGTTGCCCAGCAACTCGAACACCTGCAGCAAGGTCTTGTGCGGCAAGCCTTCGCTGTAGCTGCGGTTGCGGATGAACAACCTGAGCAATGCGTCCAGCGCGGCGTCGTACTGCTGACGGGCCAGTTGCTGGATCGACAGTTGATAGACCGCCTCATCGTCCAGCGGGTCTTTCGCCAGCCGCGCCTTCAGGTCGGCGACGTCCGGCAAGTCCTTGGCCAAACCGAGAAACTTGATCTGTGCCTTGGCGCCGGCCAGTGCAGCCTTGTGCTCGTCGCTCTTGACCGCATCCAGAACGGTTTGCGCTTCGCCCAGTTCACCGCGCTCGGTCAGGCAGCGGGCGTACAGGATCAACGCCTTGGCGTTGGTGTTGTCTTCGCCCAGGATCACTTTGAGCAGCGCTTCGGCATCGGCAAAGCGGCTGTCGTCGAACAGAGCCTGGGCCTGTTCGAACGGGTCGGCGGCGGCCGGTGGCGGCATCTGTACATGGGGTTCGAGCAGGGCGCGGACGGCGGACTCGGGCTGGGCGCCGGCAAAACCGTCGACAGGCTGGCCGTCCTTGAACAGCACCACGGTCGGCAGGCTGCGGATGCCGAAGCGGGCGACGATGTCTTGCTCGAGGTCACAGTTGACCTTGGCCAGCAGCAATTCACCCTGATAGCTCTCGGCAATGCTCTGCAACATCGGCATCAGCACTTTGCAGGGCGCGCACCATTCGGCCCAGAAATCCACCAGCACTGGCTTGTGGAAAGAGTTCTCGATCACCGACTGGTCGAAATCGGCAGTCGTGGCGTCGAAGATGTACGGCGTTTGCTGACTCATGGGGGATCTCGTAAAAGCGTGAATGGGGCAACTATACGGTCAGGCGCGGGCAGCGTGGTAGAGGCTCACATGCCGAAACTCGTGGGGCTCGGCCAGGTCCGGCAGGGTCATGGCTTCGAGCATTTCGATGCGCCGGTACAACGGATGACGGAAATCCCTGACGCGGGAATCCGCCACCAGCGCTTCTCGGCCGCGGCTGAGGAACTGGTCGAGCAGTGGCAGGTTCGCCCGGTCGTACAGCACATCAGCCACCAGGATCAGATCGAAGCGATCGGCCTCGGCGAAAAAATCCGTCGAGTAATCAAGCTGTATGTCATTGAGCTCGGCATTGGCCCGGCACGCGGCAATCGCCAGCGGGTCGAGGTCGCAGGCCAGCACTTCGAGCGCGCCGGCCTTGGCCGCGGCAATCCCCGCCACCCCGGAACCGGCACCGAAATCCAGTACCCGCTTGCCTTCGACCCAATGCGGGTTTGCGGCCAGATAACGGGCCACGGCCAGGCCGCTGGCCCAGCAGAAGCACCAGTACGGTGGCTCATGCAGAATGCGCCGGGTTTCTTCCGGGCTGAAAGCGCGGTCCATGTTATCGCCGTCGATCAGCCACAGTTTCAAATCGGTTCCGGGTAAAGCACAGTCCACCAATCGTGCGTCACCGAGCAGATCCGCCAACGCCATTTGCAGGTCGAGCGGTGCACTCATGGGGCTTTGACGAATTGCAGTTGGCCCAGGGCCTGGGTGGTCGGCTGGGTGATCGTCTGCGACGGCAAGTGCAGGATCAACTGCCCGGACTGGCTGGCGCGGCCTCGCAGTTCAACGCGGGCGTCGACCGGGAACGCATCCGGGTTGAAGCGCAAGTGAAACGGCAACACCTGGTTGTTGCCGATCAGGCTGGAACTGGCGAGCAATTGTTGCGGACGGCCTTTATCGTCGATCACCAACAGCGCCAGCTCAACCTCGGCGCCGTCCGGCACACCTTGCAAAGTGCCGCTCAATTCGCGCTGATACGCGGGCAGCGGGCCAAGTTCGGTGGCCTCCCGGGCTTTCTTCTGCGCTTGCTGCGGCGCCGGGCCCGGCGTTGGCGGCTGGGGCTTGGGTGCGTCGCTGCCGCAAGCCACCAGCAGGCTGAAAACACTGAGCAAAATAAGCGGACGTAACGACATTGGTGACTCCATAAAGCTGAATTCCATGGATCAAGTGATCATCCCGTCTGTATACCGCAAACCCTATGGCTTGTCTTGCCACCGGGATGCGCTACCATGGCCCTCCCTTTTCTTGTTGCCTGCCACCATGCACTGTCCCTTCTGCGGTGCCAACGACACCAAGGTCATCGACTCGCGTCTGGTCGCCGAGGGCGAACAGGTGCGCCGCCGGCGTGAATGCCTGGCCTGCGGCGAGCGTTTCACGACGTTCGAGACGGCTGAACTGGTGTTGCCGCGCCTGATTAAAACCGACGGCAGTCGCCAGCCGTTCGACGAAGAAAAACTCCGCGCCGGCATGCAGCGTGCGCTGGAAAAGCGCCCGGTGAGCGTCGAACGCCTCGAATCGTCGCTGGTGCACATCAAACACAAACTGCGCGCCACCGGCGAACGCGAGGTCAAATCCCTCGTGGTCGGCGAGCTGGTGATGGCCGAGTTGCAGAAACTCGACGAAGTCGCCTACATCCGCTTCGCTTCGGTATATCGCCGCTTCCAGGACCTCAACGAGTTCCGCGAAGAGATCGATCGCCTGGCCCGTGAACCGGTGAAAGAATGAACACGCCAGCAGAACTTGCCATCCTCGATGCCCACTACATGGCCCGTGCCCTGGAACTGGCGCGCAAGGGTCATTACACGACGCACCCCAATCCGCGAGTCGGCTGCGTGATCGTGCAGGGCGGGCAGATTGTCGGTGAAGGCTGGCATGAGCGCGCAGGCGAGCCCCACGCCGAAGTCCACGCCCTGCGCGCGGCCGGTGAGTTGGCCCGTGGCGCTACTGCCTATGTCACGCTTGAGCCGTGCAGCCATCACGGCCGTACGCCGCCGTGCGCCGACGCGCTGGTCAATGCCGGTGTGGCGCGGGTGGTCGCGGCGATGCAGGACCCGAATCCGGAAGTCGCCGGTCGTGGTCTGCAGCGCCTGGCTCAGGCGGGTATCACCACCGAAAGTGGTGTGCTGGAAGGTGAAGCGCGCAAGCTCAATCAAGGTTTCCTCAAGCGCATGGAGCACGGCTTGCCGTTCGTGCGGGTCAAGTTGGCCATGAGCCTGGACGGCCGTACGGCGATGGAAAGTGGCGAAAGCCAGTGGATCACCGGTCCCGCGGCGCGCTCGGCCGTTCAGCGTCTGCGCGCGCAGGCGAGCGTGGTACTGACCGGCGCCGATACGGTACTGGCGGACAACGCGCGGTTGACCGTGCGCGCCGATGAGTTGGGGCTCGATGCCGAGCAAACCGCACTGGCCATGAGTCGTCCCCCGCTTCGAGTCCTGGTTGACGGTCGCCTGCGGGTGCCGCTGGATGCACCGTTCTTCAAGGCTGGCCCGGCGCTGGTCGCTACCTGTGTCGCGGTGGAAGAACAGTACGCCAACGGCCCGGAGTGCCTGATCGTGCCGGGTTTTGACGGCCAGGTCGATCTGCATCGGTTGCTGGTCGAACTCGCCGCCCGTGGGGCCAACGAAGTGTTGGTCGAGGCCGGTCCGCGTCTGGCGGGCGCGTTTGCCCAGCTCGGACTGGTGGACGAGTTTCAGATATTCATCGCCGGCAAGTTCCTGGGTTCATCGGCGCGGCCGCTGCTGGACTGGCCGCTCGCGCAAATGAAGGATGCGCCGGAACTCAAAATCACCGAAATTCGTGCCGTTGGCGATGACTGGCGAGTCACTGCCATTCCTCTGTCAGCAGCAAGCGTATAATTTCCGGCCATCGCGCAAGCGCGGGCTTTGTTCTCGAGGAGAACCTCATGTTTACCGGCATCATCGAATCCATCGGCAGTATTCGTGCATTGACCCCAAAGGGCGGTGATGTGCGGGTTCACGTCGAAACCGGCAAGCTCGACCTGAGCGACGTCAAACTGGGCGACAGCATCGCGGTCAACGGCGTGTGCCTGACTGCCGTTGAATTGCCGGGCAACGGCTTCGCAGCCGATGTCAGTCGCGAAACCCTCGACTGCACCGCCATGAGCGACCTGAAGAGCGGCAGCCCGGTCAACCTGGAAAAAGCCCTGACCCCGACCACTCGCCTCGGCGGGCATCTGGTCAGCGGTCACGTCGACGGCGTGGGCGAAGTGGTTGCCCGTACCGAGAACGCGCGGGCCGTGGAATTCCGCATTCGCGCACCCAAGGACCTGGCCAAGTACATCGCCCATAAAGGCTCGATCACCGTCGACGGCACCAGCCTCACCGTGAACGCGGTCGATGGCGCCGAGTTCCTGCTGACCATCATTCCCCACACCCTGAGCGAAACCATCATGGCGTCGTACCAGCCAGGCCGCAGGGTGAACCTGGAAGTGGACTTGCTGGCCCGTTACCTGGAGCGCCTGCTGCTGGGCGACAAGGCCGCAGAGCCAACCTCCAGCAACATCACCGAAAGCTTTCTGGCCGCCAACGGCTACCTCAAATCCTGACTCAAGGGGGTGCCTTGTGGCGCTCAATAGCATCGAAGAACTGGTTGAAGACATCCGCCAAGGCAAGATGGTCATCCTCATGGATGACGAAGACCGCGAGAACGAAGGCGACCTGATCATGGCCGCCGAGTGCTGCAAACCCGAGCACATCAACTTCATGGCCAAGCACGCCCGTGGCCTGATCTGCATGCCGATGAGCCGCGAGCGTTGCGAACTGCTCAAGCTGCCGTTGATGGCGCCGCGCAACGGTTCCGGTTTCGGCACCAAGTTCACCGTATCGATCGAAGCAGCCACCGGTGTGACCACCGGCATCTCCGCCGCTGACCGCGCGCGCACCGTACAGGCTGCCGCCGCCCGTGATGCCAAGGCTGAAGACATCGTCAGCCCGGGTCACATCTTCCCGCTGATGGCCCAGGCCGGCGGTACGCTGGCCCGTGCCGGTCACACCGAAGCCGCCTGTGATCTGGCGCGCATGGCCGGTTTCGAGCCGAGCGGGGTGATCTGCGAAGTGATGAACGACGACGGCACCATGTCCCGTCGTGCCGAGCTGGAAGCTTTTGCCGCCGAACACGAGATCAAGATCGGCACCATCGCCGACCTGATTCACTACCGGATGATCCACGAACGTACCGTTCAGCGGATTGCCGAGCAGCCACTGGATAGCGAACTGGGCCAATTCAACCTGGTGACCTACCGTGATTCCGTGGAAGGCGACGTGCACATGGCACTGACCCTGGGCAACGTGTGTGCCGAAGAACCGACCCTGGTTCGCGTGCACAACATGGACCCGCTGCGTGACCTGCTGATGGTCAAGCAGCCGGGCCGCTGGAGCCTGCGCGCCGCCATGGCTGCGGTTGCCGAGGCTGGCAGTGGTGTGGTGCTGTTGCTGGGTCACCCGCTCGATGGCGACGTGTTGCTGGCGCACATCCGCGAAACCGCCGACCACTCCTCCGTGAAAAAACCGACCACCTATAGCATTGTCGGTGCCGGTTCGCAGATCCTGCGTGACCTGGGCGTACGCAAAATGCGCCTGATGTCGGCGCCGATGAAATTTAATGCGATATCCGGTTTCGATCTGGAAGTTGTAGAATACGTGCCCTCCGAATAATGACCGGTTGTTGCCGGCCCTGAATTCGCGGTTCAAATATCACCGAGGGACGCGTACGAGACGCGTCCCGGCTCTTTAAGAGATCTATCGAATGACCCTGAAGACCATCGAAGGTACCTTCATCGCCCCTAAAGGCCGCTACGCTTTGGTAGTGGGCCGTTTCAACAGCTTCGTCGTTGAAAGCCTGGTCAGCGGTGCAGTTGATGCCCTGGTTCGCCACGGCGTGAGCGAAAGCGACATCACCATCATCCGCGCACCTGGCGCCTTCGAAATTCCGCTGGTTGCGCAGAAAGTCGCCCAGAAAGGCGAGTTCGCGGCAATCATCGCCCTGGGCGCGGTCATTCGTGGCGGCACTCCGCATTTCGAATACGTGGCTGGCGAATGCACCAAGGGCCTGGCCCAGGTGTCCATGGAGTTCGGCGTTCCGGTCGCATTCGGCGTGCTGACCGTTGACTCCATCGAGCAAGCCATCGAACGTTCCGGCACCAAGGCCGGTAATAAAGGTGCTGAAGCTGCCCTGTCCGCTCTGGAAATGGTCAGCCTGCTGGCGCAGTTGGAGGCCAAGTGATTAGCGACGAAAGCGATCGTTTCAACCCGCGCGATCCAAAGCCTGCGGATGCCGGCAAGCCATCGAAAAGCGTCAAGCGTCGCGAAGCCCGTCAGCTCGCGACCCAGGCGCTGTACCAATGGCACATGGCCAAGCAGTCGCTGAACGAGATCGAAGCGCAGTTCCGGGTCGATAACGATTTCACCGATGTCGACGGCGCGTACTTCCGCGAAATCCTGCACGGGGTTCCGCAGTTCAAGGCCGAAATCGACACCGCGCTCACGCCATGCCTGGACTTGACCATCGAAGAGCTGGATCCGGTTGAACTGGCGGTTCTGCGTCTGTCCACCTGGGAACTGCTCAAGCGCGCCGACGTGCCGTACCGCGTTGTGATCAACGAGGGTATCGAACTGGCCAAGGTCTTCGGTTCCACCGACGGCCACAAGTTCGTCAACGGTGTGCTCGACAAGCTGGCCCCGCGTCTGCGTGAAGCTGAAGTGAAGGCGTTCAAGCGCTGATTGGCGCTTGGAATGTCGACACGAAGCCATGGGCGAGTTTGAGCTGATCCGCAATTTTTTCGCCGCCGCGCCTTGTGCGCAGGGCGGCGAAGGCGTTGCCCTCGGGATTGGCGATGACTGCGCCTTGCTGACTGTTCCCCCAGGGGAACAGATGGCGATCTCTACCGATACGTTGGTGGCCGGCGTGCACTTCGCCGACCCCTGCGATCCGTTTCTGCTCGGTCAGCGCTCGCTGGCCGTGGCCGTCAGCGACCTGGCTGCCATGGGCGCTACCCCCGTTGCCTTTACCCTTGCCCTGACCTTGCCGACGGTGACTGCCGATTGGCTGCAGGCCTATGCTCGTGGTTTGAACGCCATGGCGCAAAGCTGTGGTGTGGCGTTGGTGGGGGGCGATACCACCCGTGGGCCGCTGAGCATGACCATGACCGTGTTCGGTCGCGTACCGGGTGGCCAGGCGTTGACCCGCAGCGGTGCACAACCGGGCGACCTGCTGTGTGTCGGCGGCGACCTGGGCAATGCTGCGGGTGCCCTGCCATTGGTGCTTGGTCAGCGCACGGCCCCAGCGAGTATCGCCGAGCCGTTGCTGGCGCATTACTGGTCGCCGCAACCGCAGCTCGGCTTGGGTCAGGCGCTACGGGGCAAGGCCACTTCGGCAATGGATATCTCCGACGGTCTGCTCGCTGATTGCGGGCATATCGCGCTGGCTTCGAAGGTCGGTATTCAAGTCGAGCGAGATCGCCTGCCGCTCTCCAAAGCGCTGCTCGACTTTCTCGGTCGAGCGGGCGCACAAGTTGCGGCCCTGAGCGGCGGCGACGATTACGTCCTGGCCTTCACCTTACCGTCCGTCGAGTTGCCGCTATTGCTGGCCGATGGTTGGCCGATCCATGTGATCGGGCAGGTGGTAACGGGGCAGGGCGTGACGCTGCTGGACGCCGATGGCAAAGACATCACCCCACAAACCCGGGGTTATCAACATTTTCGGGAGTCACCGTGACAGATCATCCCAAGCAGGTCCCGGCGGAAAACGTACCGCCGACGGTCTGGCGTAATCCGTGGCATTTTTTGGCGTTCGGCTTCGGCTCGGGCACCTTGCCAAAGGCGCCTGGCACTTGGGGGTCGTTAGTTGCGCTGCCTTTTATCCCGTTGTGGCAAATGCTTCCCGACTGGGGTTACTGGCTGATGCTGGGCATCACCATGTTGTTCGGCTTCTGGCTGTGCGGCAAAGTGGCCGATGATTTACGGGTGCATGACCATGAAGGCATCGTCTGGGACGAAATGGTCGGGATGTGGATCACCCTGTGGCTGGTGCCGGAAGGTTGGCAATGGTTGCTCGCGGGGTTCTTGATGTTCCGCTTCTTCGACATCCTCAAGCCGTGGCCGATTCGCTGGATTGACCGGCACGTACATGGCGGTGTCGGCATCATGCTCGATGATGTCCTGGCCGGGGTGTTCGCCTGGCTGGCGATGCAGGGGCTGGTGTGGTTTTTCGCCTGACCAGGGGGACACCGCTCCCACAGGAGTAGTGTCTTGCGGGCGAATATCAAACTTTTTGATAGTTATCGCCGATAATTCAGCCTAAGCGTCGCTCGGAACCTGCTGTTACAATGCCGGCTCTGCGAATCTTCAGACTCTTTAGATCAGGAGCACACCGGTGCCTGTCGTTTTTGTCGCCGCTTCCAAGCTGCCAACGCCTTTTGCGCAATTCACCATGCACGGCTTTCTCGATGAAGCCACCGGCCGCGAGCACGTTGTGCTGAGCCTGGGTGAGTTCGCCGATGGTGCCCCGGTACTCGGCCGGCTGCACTCCGAGTGCCTGACGGGTGATGCCTTGTTCAGCCAGCGTTGCGACTGCGGTTCGCAACTGGAGGCCGCCTTGCAGGCCATCGCCCGCGAAGGTCGCGGCGTTTTGCTCTACCTGCGTCAGGAAGGCCGGGGCATTGGTCTGCTGAACAAGATCCGCGCCTATGAGCTGCAGGACGGTGGTGCCGACACTGTCGAAGCCAACGAGCGCCTGGGCTTTGCCGCCGACCAGCGTGACTACGCCATGTGCCTGCCGATGCTGGAGCACCTGGGCGTGAAGTCATTGCGCCTGATGACCAACAACCCACGCAAGGTCAAAGCCCTGACCGATATGGGTATCGTCGTCGCCGAGCGCGTGCCGCTGCACACCGGCCACAACCCGCATAACCGACTCTATCTGGCGACCAAGGCCAGCAAGCTCGATCACATGATGGGCAATGAGCATCAGGGCGAGGTAGACCGGGCGTGACCCGCGGTCAGGTGCGGCGGCGACTGTCCGTCAACTGGTGGCAGTACCTGGCACTGGCCTTGTTGCCGCTGTTTGTGATCAACGCGGTGTTCGGCCAGAGCGAAGCCATTCTGCCGGTACTGGCGATGCCGTTGTTCATCGCCGGAGCCGCCTCGATGTTTGTCAGTCTGAAATTTTTCGGTGCCTACAAACACGCACTGATCGCCACCCAGAAAGCCCTCGATACCCCTGAAGAACCTGCCGCCTGGATCAGTCTGGCGGCCAAGCGGCGTACAGCATTCCTTGCCGCCGGCCTGCCGGCCTGGATCGCTGCCCTGGCGGTGTTCGTCGGTCTCGAAGCGGTGCCGCTGATGCTGCTGGCACTGTCAACCGCCGTGCTGTTCTACCTCTACCGTATTCCGCGTCAACTCGGTTGATGCGTGCGCTCTGGCTGGCGCTGTTGCTGCTGGCCGCCAGCGGCTCGGCCATCGCGGTCGAGCGGGTTGTCAGCCTCGCACCGTCGCTCTCTGAAATTGTCGTTGAACTGGGCTCCGCCGACCTCCTGGTCGGTGTGCTGGACGCCGGTGAACGACCTGCGCGACTCAAGAACCTGCCCTCCGTTGGCCGCTATGGCCAGTTGGACATGGAGCGCCTGCTCAGCCTGAAACCTGACCTGTTGCTGCTATGGCCCGGTAGCGTCGGCCCGGCCCAGCGTGACCAACTCAAGCGCCTGAATATTCCCACCTTCGTCGCCGAACCCCACAGCCTGGACCAGCTCACCGCACAGATCGAGGCCATTGCCGCTCAGCTTGGACGGCCTGAACGCGGAACTTCATTGGCCAGGGACTTACGCCAGCGGCTGGATGAGTTGCGTCAGCGCTATCGACGGGACAAGCCGTTACGGGTGTTCTATCAGGTCTGGGATCGGCCGCTGTACACCGTCGGCGGCGAGCAGATCATCAGCGATGCGCTGGAAGTCTGCGGTGCCCAAAACGTGTTTGCCGACCTGAAATTGCCGGCACCGCAGGTCAGTGTTGAAGCCGTGTTGCAGCGTAATCCCGAAGTGATACTGGCCAGCGATCAGGCGCAACTCGATGCGTGGAAAGTGTGGCCGCAGGTGGCGGCGGTAAAGAAGGGCCAATTGCGTTTGGTGACAGATAAGGGCCTGGAGCGGCCGAGTGGGCAGATGATTGAGGCGACTGCAAAGCTGTGCCATTTGATTGCGCCAGACCGCTGAAACCGAGGTGCCTTCATCGCGAGCTTGCTCGCGATGAGGCCATTCCATGCGCCGAAAACTTCAGATCAGATCTCCGGCGTCCAGGTCACCCCGAACATCCACGCCCGACCTTCCTCGCGATACCCGTACTGACTATCCTGGTAGCTGTACAACGCCCGGCTGTATCCCTTATCCAGCAGATTATCGACCTTCAGCTCCAGACTGATTTCACGATTGAGCGCCCAGTTGCTGCGCAGTCCCAACAAGGCATAGCCGCCGAGCGGTTGTCGATTGTTCAGATCGTCATAGCTGCTGCTGACCGCTTGCCAACTGGCGCCCAGACCCAGGCGATTGAACTGTCGGTCCAGATCCCAGCTCAAAGTGCGCCGCGCGCGACGGGCCAGGGTATGGCCGGTGTCGCGATCCCTCGGGTCGATAATCGCCACGCCAAGGTTGCTCTGCCAGCCGAACCATTCTTGCTTCAATGCTGCTTCAAAGCCGTTGATCCGCGCCGAGGCGACGTTCTCCGGGCGCGAGTTGCTGCCGAAGATGATTGCGTCTTCAAGGTCGGTGCGATACAGCGACGCTTCCAGGCGACTGCTCTCGGTCAATTGACTGCGCCATTGCAGTTCATAGCTTTTCGACGTTTCCGGTTTCAGGTCCGGGTTGCTGAAGTCGGGGTAGTACAGGTCGTTGAACGTCGGTGCACGGAAGCCTTCGCTGTAGGTCAGCAGCACTTCGTTGTCCGGGTTCAGCGGCAGGGTGAAGGTGCCGCTCCAGGTGTTCTGGCTGCCGAACTGCTGGTTTTCGTCGTGACGCAGGCCCAATTCCGTGGTGAAACTGTCGGCCTGATAGCGGTGCTGGATGTACGCTGCTCGGTTCCAGCGACTGTCCTCATCGAACGCGGTGCTGCTGTTGATGCGGTCTTCATACCAGTCGCCTCCGAGCAGCAAACTGTTGCGCTCGTTGAGCGTCAGGTCGTTCTGCCAGTTCACCGAGTCGCGGTAGGTGTTGAACACGCTGCGCTCATCGCTGAGCTTGTCCAGGGTCTTCTCGCGGTTTTCGCTGTGGCCGAACTCGATGCGGGTTTTCCACAGATCATTGATGCGTGCGTCGATGTAACTGCTGACGCTGCTCACATCGAATTCGTTGTAGGGCTGCTGTTGGACCGACTTGAAGGTATTCTTGTCGAAGCGTCCGAACGGGTTATCGAACTCGCTTTTGCCGCGGTTATCCAGCAGGTTGGCACCGACTTCGATGTCATCGGTCAACGCATGGCTGAGGCTCAGGCTGACGGATTTGTTGCGGTATTCGTCATGGTCGCCGTCGCTGGGGTACGACTCGTGAGTGCGATTGATCCCGGCGGTTTCGTCGAGGCTGGCGCCGAGGTTGAAGCGGGTGTTTGCATCGCCACCGGACAAACCGAGGCTACGCTCCCAGGTCTGGTTGCTGCCAAAACCCATGTGCATTCGAGGTTGCAGGCCCTGTTCGCCGCTACGACGAGTGAAGATCTGGATCACCCCGCCAATCGCATCGCTGCCATAAATCACCGAGCGGGAGCCGCGCAGCACTTCCACGCGCTCGACCTGTTCGATGTTGATGTGTTGCAGGTTGCTGTCGCCGGAAGTCGAACTGCCGATGCGCTGGCCGTCCACCAATACCAGGCTCTGGGCCGACTGGGTGCCGCGGATGTAAACCCCCGGCAAGCTGCCGCGCCCGCCGGTTTGCACGACTTGCACGCCCGGTACGCGACGCAGCAGGTCGGTGACGCTATCGGGTTGCAGGCGATCGATGTCTGCGCGGGTGAATACGCTGTTGGCGGCACTGCTGTCATTGCGCGCTTCGACCTGGCGGTTGGCGCTGATCAACACATCGGGCAGCTTCAGGGCCTGATCGCGTTCGAAGGTGTCGGCCAGCGGTTGACCGGCTGGCAGCAGGGTCAGCATCAGGGCCAGGCGAGAGAAATTCATGGTTAATTCTTGTACGTGAAGAACAACGCGGTCCTGTAGGAGCTGGCTTGCCAGCGAAGCTTTTGGCGCCAATGAGGGCGCCTTCGCCGGCAAGCCGGTTCCTACAGGGGATGGGATTTAGATGTTGAGCAGTTGCAGGCGCTCGCGGATCGAAGTCTCGATCCCGGCTTCATCCAGACCACACTCGGCCAGCATTTGCGCAGGCTTGGCGTGTTCGACGTAGATGTCGGGCAAGCCCAGGTGCAGCATCGACTTGAGGATGTTTTCGCGGGCGAGGAATTCGCTGACTGCGCCACCGGCGCCGCCCATGATTGCGTTTTCTTCGATGGTCACCAACAGCTCGTGGCTGCCGGCGATTTCGCGAACCAGCGCCTCATCCAGCGGTTTGACGAAGCGCATGTCGACCACGGTCGCGTCCAGCGTCTCGGCGACTTTCAGGGCTTCGGCCATTTGCACGCCGAACACCAGCAAGGCGACTTTGCTGCCGTGGCGGCGAATAACGCCCTTGCCGATCTCGATCGGCTCCAGGTCTTTCTCGATGGTCGCGTTCGGGCCATTACCGCGTGGATAACGCACCGCCGCCGGGCCTTCATACAGGTAACCGGTGGTGAGCATTTTACGCAGCTCGTTTTCATCGCTCGGAGTCATCACCAGCATGCCGGGGATGCAGCGCAGGTACGAAAGGTCGAAACTGCCGGCGTGGGTCGGACCGTCTTCGCCCACCAGGCCTGCGCGGTCGATAGCGAACAGTACGTCGAGGTTCTGCACGGCGACGTCATGCACCAACTGGTCGTAGCCGCGCTGCAGGAAGGTCGAATAAATGGCTACCACGGGTTTGGCACCCTCGCAGGCCATGCCGGCCGCGAAGGTGACGGCGTGCTGTTCGGCAATGGCCACGTCGAAGTAGCGCTGCGGGAAGCGTTCGCTGAAGGCGACCAGATCCGAGCCTTCCTTCATCGCCGGGGTAATCCCGACCAGGCGCGGATCGGCAGCCGCCATGTCGCACAGCCATTCACCGAACACACCGGAATATTTCGGTCCACTGGCCTTTTTCGGCGCAACGGCCGGGGCGTCCAGCGGTTCGAGCTTGGTAATGGCGTGGTAACCGATCGGGTCGACTTCCGCCGGGGCGAAGCCTTTGCCTTTCTTGGTGACGACGTGCAGGAACTGCGGACCTTTCAGATCGCGCATGTTGCGTAGCGTGGCGATCAGGGTCGGCAGGTCGTGGCCATCGATCGGGCCGATGTAGTTCCAGCCCAGCTCTTCGAACAGCGTGCCGGGAACCAGCATGCCTTTGGCATATTCTTCGGTGCGCCGGGCGATTTCCCAGGCTCCGGGCAGACGCGACAGCACTTTTTTGCTGCCTTCGCGCATGCTCGCGTAGGTGCGGCTGGAAAGGATCTTCGCCAGATAGTTCGACAAGCCACCGACGTTGCGCGAGATCGACATGTCGTTGTCATTGAGGATCACCAGCATGTTGGCGTCCACTTCCGGCGCATGGTTCAGCGCCTCGAACGCCATGCCCGCGGTCAACGCGCCGTCGCCGATCACCGCGATGGCCTTGCGCTCGCTGTTTTGCAGGCGGGCGGCAATCGCCATGCCCAGCGCGGCACTGATCGAGGTGCTGGAGTGGCCGACGCCAAAGGTGTCGTATTCGCTCTCGGAGCGGCGCGGGAACGCGGCAACGCCGTCCTTCTGGCGCAGGGTGCCCATGCGCTCGCGACGACCGGTGAGGATCTTGTGTGGATAAGCCTGATGACCCACGTCCCACACCAGCCGGTCGTCCGGGGTGTCGAAGACGTAATGCAGCGCGATGGTCAGCTCGATCACGCCCAGCCCGGCACCGAAATGCCCACCGGTCTGGCCGACCGTGTAGAGCAATTCCAGGCGCAACTCATCGGCCAGGGTTTCCAGCTCGGCTTCGCCTAACCGGCGCAGGCCGTCCGGCGTTTTCGCGCGGTCGAGCAGGGGCGTGGTCGGGCGTTTGCGGGGAATCTCATGAAACGTCGTGGGCATCAGGCGAATCGTTATAGGTATAAAAGATGCGGCAGTTTACCTGATGCATCGGTCCCTGCCCACGCGTTGGTTTTTTTTGGCGGATTCGCCGTCAGCTGCGGCGATCGACGATATACCGGGCCAGATCGCGCAACGGCTCGGCCGCCGCGTCAAACGGTCGCAGTGCGTGCAGGGCCTGGTCGCGCAGCTCCCGGGCATAGGCCTTGGCGGCGTCGAGGCCGAGCAGGGCCGGGTAGGTCGGTTTGTCCCGGGCAATGTCGGCGCCCTGGCGTTTGCCGAGGGTTTCGGTATCGCTTTCGACGTCGAGAATGTCGTCCTGCACCTGGAATGCCAGGCCGATGGCCTGTGCATAAGTCTGCAGGGACTTGAGTTCGTCTTTCTCGGCACGGCCGCTGGCCAGGGCACCAAGCTTGACGCTGACCTCGATCAACGCACCGGTCTTGTGCCGGTGCATGTACTCCAGGGCTTTCTGGTCAAGCTTGAGGCCAACCGAACCGAGGTCGATGGCTTGACCGCCGACCATGCCCGCCGGGCCTGCCGCCAGTGCCAGGGCGCTGACCATTTGCAGGCGGGTTTCAGCATCCGGGGCGCTCAGACGCGGATCGAGCAGGGCGCTGAAGGCCAGGCTCTGCAAACCGTCGCCGGCGAGGATCGCGCAGGCTTCATCGAATTTCTTGTGGGTAGTGGGCTGACCGCGACGCAGATCGTCATCGTCCATGGCCGGCAAGTCGTCATGCACCAGCGAATAGGCGTGGATCAACTCCACCGCGCAGGCTGCGCCGTTGGCTTGCTCAGCCTTGCCGCCCAGCGCTTCGCACGCGGCGTAGGCCAACAGTGGACGCACGCGTTTGCCGCCGTTCATCACGCTGTAGCGCATGGCTTCATACAGCCGCGCCAGCTCAGGGCTCGGCGCGATGAACAGGGTTTCCAGAGCCGCATTGACGCGGGCCTGGCTGGTGGCGGAGTACGCTGCAATCATTCTGGCTGATCCGCGTCGAAGGGTTCCTCGGCCAACTCGCCATCACGCTCGAGCAGCACTTGAACCTTTTGCTCGGCCTGGGCCAGCGCCGCCTGGCAATCGCGGGTCAGACCAATACCCTGCTCGAAAGCGGCCAGCGACTCCTCCAGCGACAATTCGCCATTCTCCAGACGCTCCACCAGCGTTTGCAGGTCGGCGAGGGATTGTTCGAAATCCAGTGCAGCTTTTTTGCGGGCCATGGCGGCGATTTCCGGTTGACGTTAAACCGGCGCGACACTAGCAGATAGGGGGGGTATGGGCAAACTCACGGCGACGCACTCTCCTACAGTGGCGAGTTATCAGGATAGCGAATCTGATACCGCGTACTGCGCCCGCCACCTGGCAGGCGTTGCAGGCATTCCTTTTCCAGCAGTTCGGCCAGATGCCGGGTCGCGGTCGCTTTGGAGACTTTCGCCACGGCTTGATACTGCGCCGCACTAATCCCGCCTTCGAATCCACGCTCCCCCCCGTCCAGCAAACGATTCAGTACTTTGGTCTGCTCGGTCGACAGCTCGGACTCCCGGTGCGCCTGCCAGAAGCGCGCTTTGCCCAGCACGGATTCGATCCGTGCCATGGCCTCTTGCAGGCTGCGCAATAGAGTTTGCAGGAACCATTCGAGCCAAACCGTAATGTCCGTGTTGGATTTCTGGCAGGTTTCCAGCACCCGGTAATAGCCAGATCGATCCTCGAGAATACTCGCCGACATGGCATAAAAACGGATCGTCTGAGCCTCGCCTTGAGCCAATGCAAGGTCGGTGATCGTCCTGGTCAGGCGACCGTTGCCGTCGTCAAACGGGTGGAGTGTCACAAACCAGAAGTGTGCGATGCCAGCTCGCAGTAAAGGATCGAGCTCGGACTGACTTCGGCTGCTTTCAAACCATTCGAGGAAGGTATCGAGCTGGCGCTCAAGACCCAGGCGAGGCGGTGCTTCGAAGTGCACGGTCGGTCTGTCGAGACGACCGGAAACCACTTGCATTGGATCATTGCCGCGCAAAGCACCTACACGAATGCTTTGCGCGGCCAAGCCGATTTCCTGTTCTGGAAACAGCCACTCATGCCAATCCAGCAATCGTTCAAGTGTCAGCGGCTCGGCGAAATGCTGGGTAGCATCGAGCATTAATTGCGCGAGCCCTTCACTGCGCTTGCTGACGTTGTCTCCATCATTGAGCTCCAACCCCAATCGCCGCGCCAATGAAGAACGAACTGAACCGACATTCAGCTGTTCGCCTTCAATCGCCGACGAGGTGACGATGTTCTGCAGCAATGCATCCAGTTCACTTTGTGCGCTCAACGAACTGCCCACGGAACTGGCCATACCCATTAACCGACCTTGCGCTTGAACGCATTCGCGTAACAAGGGCGCCAAGCGTTCGGCATCCCAGGTGAAATCCGGCCAATCAGTCTGCTGCCATATCCATTGAGGTGTCATGAACTTGATGCTCTAAGTGATGGTGAGCCGATTAGACAGGCTATTCGGCTCACATAATGAGCCGAATATGATACTTATTCGGCTCACCGTCCACCCCTTACCGTGATTCCCAGCGCAATTTCGGAGCCATCCGATTGTTAAAAAACATCCGAATGGCTAACCTTCGAGCCCTATACGACCCAATAGTCACGGGTCTTTCAGGCGAAACGCAGTATCGGCATCTGTAACGCGCCCAGGATCAGGCGCCAGGTTTCGTCATGCATGGCAGGAGGCGTCGCATGCGTTCATTTCTTTTGCTGCTGATCGGGTTGGCTATCGCGCCCGTGATTCTGGCTGCGCTGAATGCCGAGTTATCGGAACCGGTGGGTGGCTGGCGTTACAACAGTCTGCTGGACCGTAGCGAAAACCCGCAAGTCGCCTATCCCACGCCGCCGATTGATCGGGGTGTGCAACGCAACCGCACGATGATCGAAGGCCGGCTCAAGGCCCTCGGCACCCAGCGCGGGCCACACACGTTGGCGGTCAACGGCAATCCGCTGAACCTCTACACCGACGAGCAGGGGCGTTTTGCCCGGCCCTACGCGTTTGGCGCCGGCTCCAATAGTGTCGAAATCCGCAGCGCCGAAGGCCAGTCCCTCAAGCGTGTTCAATTCTATGAAGCCAACAACCTGCGTACTCCGGCGCGGATTCGCGTGGCGCTGGGTTGGGACGATCCGAAGGCCGAACTCGACCTGCACATCGTCACGCCCGATGGCCAGCATGCCTTCTGGGCGCATTCGGCCTTGACCAATGGCGGCGGCCTCGACCCTGACGGCGTTGATGGCCCGGGTCCGGAAATGTTCACCATGACCGCACCGCTGCGTGGCACCTATATGGTTTACGTGAACTATTGGGGCAACTTCGGCAGCGACGGCTATAACTTCGATGAGTCTGGCAACCAGAAGGAGGTGATTACCTCGCAGATCAACCTGGTGCTCAACGAAAACACCGTCGATGAAAAACGCGAGACATTCATCGTGCCCCTGCGCGCAATCGGCGACCTGCTGCTGGTCAAGACTTTCAACTACTAAGCATCCCCGCTCCACGGATGAACATCGGGTTTTGTGAACATGAGTGATAGCACTGTTACTCCGGCCGCTGGCACACCCGCGGCCAAACCTTCCCTGCACTGGCCGACGCTGCTGATCGGGTTATGCCTGGTCGTTGTCGTGGCTGGTGGGGTGGGGTGGTTCATGCACAAGCCCAAGGCCCCGGCGCCTGTGTTGGCCAGTGACAAGCTGGGCATGAGCCGCCCGGATGGCTTGCTGGAAACCCGTTCCCTGAGCCAGTTGCCCAAGGATTTGCTGGCAGTGCCGTTCCTCAAGGAAACCCTGACCGAAGATTTCGTCTTCTATTACGAAAGCCACGCCGACCGCCTGGGGTTGATCGGCAGCTTGCGGCGGATCATCTACGAACATGACCTGAAACTGCAGGACACCTTGATCGAGCAACTGTTCGATCAACCGGCCGACGTAGCGCTGTGGCGAGGGGCGGATGGGCGGCTCAAGGATTTCCTGCTGGTGATGGATCGCGGCGGGCTGGCCAAGGTACTGGAGCCGCTGGCCAAAGTGGCGCTGGACGACTCGCAGTTGAGCAAGGTCGCTGACGTGAAAGTCGGCACCGACGACGTAGCGCTCTATCAACTCGGCTACAACGCCAGCAAGGCGCTGCTGTTTGCGTCCCATGGCGATAAATTGGTGGTGCTGTCCAATCCAGCGAAACTCTACGATCCGCAGGGCGGTGCATCGGAGGAACCGGGCAGCGTGTCGACCACGGCCATTGCCGCGCTGCTCAATGGCGACAAACTGTTCCCCGAGGCCTTCGGCCTGCCGCCGCGTGCGCCGCAGGTGAAACAACGCCTGTCGGTCAATGCCAGCGTGCTGGCAATGGGTTACCAGCGTTTCATCCCGAACTTCGCCGGCCTGCGTTTCGATATGGATGACAAGGGCTGGCACAGCTTCCTGGCCATGGACGAACTGGAGAATCAGCCGGACTTCGATTTCAAACCGATCTGGCAAGCCATGCCCATGGGCGCCAGCGCTTGCGTGGCGTTGCCGCTGGCTGCCGAACAACAGAAGCCGCTGCTGGTGAAACTCGGTGCCCAGGAGAAGGTGGCCCAGGCGCTGACCGAACACATGGCCGGCGCAGCGGGCCTGTGCTGGTATGCCGATTCGCGGCTGTACACGCCCTTGCTGGTGGCCAGCCTCAACGATGACGACAGCGGCAAACTGGATGGAGACCTGGGCAGCCTGTTCGGCTCGATGGTCGGCGCCTTTGAGCCCAATGTCGAAGACGGGGCCTTCCCGGTGGTGGAGAAACAGCAAGGCCAGGGCCATCAGTGGCAACGCCAGGTCAGCTCCGGTTTCGGTCCCTATGCGGCCAAGGAAGCTGAAGCCCCCGATGCCATCACCGGCAAGGCATTCATGCGCGTGAGCCTGGCGCGTCACGGTTCGACGCTGCTGTTTTCCCTCGACGACAAGCTGGTGGACAAGGCCCTCGGCACCCTCGACAAACGCTTCCCGCCGATGGCCGACTTGGTGCCCAAAGACCTGCTGATGCCGGTCTATTTCGGCCCGGATTCCATGGTGCAACTGATGCAGCAGGAAACCCTCGACAGCCTGCCCCAGGATATGGAGCCGGTGTTCTATAACGCCGCGCAAACCTGGCTGATCCCGAAACTGCGCAAGCTCGGCGGCTACGGTAAATACGCCCTGACCTTGCCCGAAGGCAGCGAGCCCGACGGCCATTGGCAGTGGCTGCCGCTGGAGTGGAAAGCCCTGTGACGGCATTGATCCGAAGTCTCGGCCTGCTGGCACTGTTGCTGAGCGCGGCTGCTCGCGCTGTCGAGGCACCGTCGCTCGACCCGCAGCAATCCCAGGTGTTCCGCGCCTGGTTCGTGCGCATCGCCCAGGAGCAACTGAGCCAGGGCCCGAGCCCCCGTTGGTATCAGCAGGATTGCGCCGGGCTGGTGCGCTTCGCCGCTAACGAAGCGCTGAAAGTCCATGACGACAAATGGCTGCGCAGCAATGGCCTGTCCAATCGCTACCTGCCGCCGGAGCTGCAACTGAGCGACGCCCAGCGCGGTCTTGCCCGGCAATGGCAGCAGGGCGGCGGCAAGGTCGGGCCGTACGTCAATGCGATCAAATTGATCCAGTTCAACAGCCATCTGGTCAGCCGCGATGTGGCTCAGGCACGCCCAGGCGATCTGATGTTTTTCGATCAGGGCGATGACCAGCACCTGATGATCTGGATGGGCCGCTACATCGCCTATCACACCGGCACCAGCACACCCACCGACAACGGCATGCGTTCGGCAAGCCTGCAGCAACTCATGACATGGAAGGACACCCGATGGATACCCGACGCAGCCAACCCCAACTTCATCGGCGTCTATCGACTGAATTTTCTTTCCCAATGACCGGTGCCCGAATGCTGCGTTTTCTGTCTCTGCTGTTGGTATTGGTGCTGCCGTTCTCGGCGGCTTGCGCCGAAGACTCGGTCCCGGCCAGCGGCTATGCGCCGGTGGCCGGCGAGAGTTTTTTCCTGCTGGCCGACAGCAGCTTTGCCAGCGATGAACCGGCGATGGTGCGCCTCGAAGCACCGGGCCGCGACTATCGCCGGTTTCGCATGGAACCCTACGGCGGCGCCGATATTCGGGTGTATCGCATCGACAAACCGCTGGACTTCCTCAAGCGTCAGAAGAACCTGCATCGGGTAGTCAGCGATGGCCAGTTCAAGGGTGAAGGCCTGTCCAATACCCTCGCTTACCTGTGGGACAACTGGTATCGCAAATCCCGTCGGGTGATGCAGCGGGCGTTTTCCTACGAGTCGCGTAAACAAGTCACCGAGCAAGTGCCGGAACTGAAGATGGGCGACGCGATGTCCGCGCCAACGCCCTACGATGCGCAGCCGCAATTCGCGCTGATACCGGGGTTGCCGGTGGTCAGCCAGTTCCGTTATCCGTTGTGGCAGGCCAAACCGATCCAGCCACCTGCCGGGGTGAACCTGGCCGGTTCTTCCAGTGAGTTCGTCAGCGTCGCGCCGGGCAACGTGTACATCCCGCTGGGTAATCTCAAACCGGGTCTTTATCTGGTGGAAGCGCTGATCGGCAAGTACCGCGCGACCACCATGGTGTTCGTCTCCAACACCGTGGCGGTGAGCAAGATTGCCGGTGACGAATTGCTGGTGTGGGCCGCGCGCAAACACGAAGGCAGTTCGGTGCCGAAGGTCAATGTGCTGTGGACCGATGGCCTCGGTGTGATGAGCAGCGGGGCCACCGATATCGACGGCTTGCTGCGTTTGAAACACGTCAGTCCCGAGCGTTCGTTCGTGATCGGCGAGGACGAAGAGGGTGGGGTGTTCGTCTCCGAGAACTTCTACTACGACAGCGAAATCTACGACACCAAACTCTATGCCTTCACCGACCGGCCGCTGTATCGGCCGGGGGATTGGGTGTCGCTGAAAATCGTTGGGCGGGAGTTCAAGAACGCACGGGACTCGGTGCAGCCAGGCGCAGCCGACGTCAACGTGACCGTGCTGGATGCAACCGGCACGGCACTGCAATCCCTCGACTTGAAGCTCGACTCCAGGGCCGGCACCCAGGGCCGTTTCCAGTTACCGGACGACGCCGTGGCCGGTGGTTATGAACTGCGTTTCAGCTACAAGGATCAGGCCTATAGCAGCGCCTTTCGCGTCGCTGAATATATCAAGCCGCACTTCGAAATTTCGCTCAATCTGGCCAAGCAGGATTACCGTACTGGCGAACCGGTGAAGGGCAATCTGGTGCTGCTGTACCCGGACGGCAAGCCGGTGGCCAATGCGAAATTGAGCCTGAGCCTGCGCGCCCAACAGCTGTCGATGGTCGACAACGAACTGCAATACCTCGGGCAATTTCCGGTGGAGCTGACCAGCACCGAACTGACCACCGACGCCAAGGGCAATGCGGCCCTCGACTTGCCGGCCGCCGACAAACCGAGTCGCTACATGCTCACGGTGTTTGCCAGCGACGGCGCGGCGTATCGGGTCAAGACCACCAAGGAAATCCTGATCGACCGTGGCGCGGCGAATTTCCGCTTGAGCGCGCTTCAACGCTTCAGCGCGGTGGGTGACAAGGTTGCCTTCAGCTACACCCGCGAAGGCGAGCAGGTCGACGCCGTTACGCCGGGCAGCTTTGGCTGGGTGCGTTTGGAGGACCAGAGCACCGGCGAAGGCAAACTCGCAGCAACCGACAAGGGCTTCACCCTGGCCTTTGACCGGCCGGGCACCTACAACCTGACGCTCAAGGATGATCATGGCCGAGTGGTCGGTGCCACCGGTCATTCGGTTACCGGAGAAGGTGTCAAAGCCGTACCCGGCACTGTGGAAATCGTCCTCGACAAGCCCGAGTACATCGCAGGCGATGAAGCACTGGCGCTGATCACTTTCCCGGAACCGGTCGTCGATGCCTTGCTGTCGCTAGAGCGGGACAAGGTCGAAGCGACCGCGCTGCTGTCCAGGGGCGGTGACTGGCTGAAACTGGAAAAACTCAGCGATACCCAATACCGCGCGCGCATCCCGGTGAAGGACGGTTTCGCGCCGAACCTGACCTTCTCGGTGTTGTACACCAAGGGCGGCCAATACAGTTTCCAGAACGCCGGCATCAAGGTGGTCACGCCACAGATCGACGTGGTCATCACCACGGATAAGCAAACCTACCAGCCGGGCGAAACCGTCTCGGTGGACCTGACCACCCGGTTCGCCGGCAAAGCGATTCCCGCGCACCTGACGGTCAGCGTGGTCGATGAAATGGTCTATGCCCTGCAACCGGAAGTCGCACCGAGCATCGACCAGTTCTTCTATCACCCACGGCGCAACAACGTGCGCACCAGTGCCAGTTTGTCGTTCATCAGTTATGACGTCGCTCTGCCGGGCAGCCCCGGTGCACCGGGCAAAGCCAATCGCAGTGAGCGCGGCGTGAAGGTGCTGGAGCGGCCGCGTCGCGAGGACGTCGACACGGCGGCGTGGCAACCTGAATTGCTGACCGATGCCAACGGCAAAACCCGTTTCACCTTCAAGATGCCGGACTCCCTGACCCGCTGGCGCATCACCGCCAGGGCCATCGCTGATGGCGGTCAGGTCGGGCAGAAGAAGCAATTCGTGCGATCGGAAAAACCTTTGTACCTGAAGTGGAGCGGTCCGACTCGATTCCGCGCCGGCGACAAACCGGATCTCGGCGTATTTGCTTTCAGTCAGGCCGAGAAACCGGTCAAAGCCGAACTGGTAACCCGTTACGCCGGCAACGAACAGCGCGTGCCTGTGACCCTCAACAGCGGCATCAACTACATCCCGTTGCCGACCTTTGAACTGGCCAATGGCGAGTGGAGCGCCGAGTTGGTGCAGGATGGCAAAACCGCTGATGCCCTGGCGGTGCGCCTGAGCACGAGCGGTGAAGGCTGGCAGGTGATTCAAACCCAGAGCCTTGATGTGGGTGAGGGCGATACGCCGCTGACGCTGCCGACAGACGCCAGTGAGATCCGCCTGCGTCTGGATGACAGTCCGCAAGCGTTGTTCCGTTCGGCCCTCGACGACCTGTTGAGCTACCCCTACGGCGGCGTCGAGCAGACTGCCAGTCGCCTGTTGCCGTTGAGCATCGCCTACCCGACGCTGGCGGCGAATCCGCAGATCCGCGATCGCCTGCGCCTGATCATGCAAAACAGTCGCCTGCGCCTGGTGCAAATGGCCGGTCCTTCGGCGAGCTTCACCTGGTGGGGCATGGACGGCGAGCCGGATGCCTTCCTCACCGCCTACGCCTATTACGCCGACTGGCACGCCAGCCAGGTGCTGGAACTGAGCCTGCCGCCGGAGCATTGGCAGCGGGTGCTGGAGGTCTACGCCAAGCAGGCGAAAAACACGCCGCTGTTGCAGCGGGCGCTGATTCTGTCGTTCGCCCGGCAGATGCAGTTGCCGGTCAACACCTTGCTCAGTGGCTTGATGGATGACCTGGCGAAAGCGGGCGAGGGCACTGCCGCGAACCTGATGGATAACGGCGAAGACAGCCTCGTCATGAGCGATCCCGATTCAGCCCTGGGCCTGGCTGCCGCGCGAGTGCTGACGGCATCGCTGGCCAGGCAAGCGAAGGTCGCTTTGCCGGACGCGTTCAATCGGCAACTGGCCGACGCGCAGCAGCGTCTGGCGGTCAGTTCCCAGCCGTTTGCCGAAGCGTTGAACCTGTCGCTGCAACCCTTCGATCAGGCTCACGCCCAGGCCTTGCTGCAACGCTTGCTGCCACAGCAATCCACGCTCGAACGGGCCTTGGCGTTGACCTGGCTGCAACGCAGCATCGAGCAGGCATCGCCCACCATTGCATTGGCGCCGGGTGAAGGCTGGAAGAAACAGTATGGGGTTTCTGGTGAGATGTATTGGACGTGGCAGGGGGCTGCACCCGTGCCGACGGTATTGACGCTGCCCGGGGCGCAAGAGCGCCCGCTGCGCGCTGCATTGAGCTACCGCAGCCAGCAGCCGGTGGTCGATTCGATGGCTGTGACCATCACCCGTCGCCTGTCGCGACTGGTACCGGGGGATGAGGCCTTCACCTTCAAACTCGAAGCGGTCGGCAACGCGCCGCTGTCCAGCGACAACCTCTATCTCGATGAAGTGATCGTCACCAGCAAAGCCGCCAGACCGTTGCGCTACGGCATGTTGGAGGTGCCGTTGCCGCCCGGTGCCGATGTCGAGCGCACGACCTGGGGCATCAAGCTCATGGGCAAGGCCGGCACCGAGCCGACGGCGCTGGAGAAGGCGCGTTTCGAACCGGGGCAAATGGCTTATGCCGTTCCGGTCGATGCCTTGAGTGGCGAGTTGCGTCTGCGGCACTTGGTGCGTTTCTCGCAGAAGGGGCAGTTCAGTTTGCCGCCGGTACGTTTCACGCAGGTGTATGCGCCGCAGCATCAGGCAGTGGAACAAAAGGCAGCCCTTGGCCAGGTCACGGTTCACTAACGTGCACAGACTGCTGATAGGTGGGCTGCTGTGTTTGATCCCTGTGCTGGCAACGGCGCAGGACGAACCGCTGCGCCTGGCCTTCAAGGGCGATTTGTTGGCGCTCGGCCGAACACAGGTGATCACCCGCGAGCCATTGCCGCAGACCTTGCAGACGCCGCTGGGCAGCGTGTGGAAGTTATTTGTCTACGCCTGGCTGGTGGATACCGGTGCCCGAGAGCCGGCTTATGAATGTCGCGGCCAGTCGAAGGAAGAAGTTTATTGCTGCACGGCGGGCAGCAAGATCGAGCGTGACCAGGCATTGGTGAAGTCGTGCGGTTTGTATTTCGAGCCCACGCGGCTGGGCATCAACGATGCAGTATGGCGAGCCTATTGGCAGGCGCGACAGGCGCCGCAATGGTTGCTGGATTTGCCTTCGTTGCAACCGGCTACCCGGGTTTCGGTGGCGGAACTGTTGAAGGTGTTGGCCGTGCTGCCGGCGCAGGATCAATCCCGGCGTGTGTTGCTCGATGTGGTGCTCAATGCCGCTGATGGCCAAGTCGTCGGCGAACTCGGAAGCCGCCTGCGGGTGAAGACCTGGAGCTGGTTGGCGGATCAGGACGCAACATCGCGACAGGGCGGGTTTGCCGGCTGGACGGTGGATGGCACACCAGTCTGGTCCGGAGGACGGGGCACCAGTCAGCGGGTACTGCGTGATTACGCGCAGGCATTGTCTACGGTGATTCCCGTTTCATGGCCAGCAGACGCAGGGAAATGCGTAGAGGTCGATCTGTTCTCGCGCTATCCCCTTCGGCGCGTGCTGTCAGGGGGCGCAACGGTGACTTCCGGAGCGTTGCAGGGTGACTACCGCGTTGAATTCGCCAACGGTAATGCGCTGGATATTCACAGCGACGGCGAGCTGTTTCTGCTCAACGACAAGCTCGTCGCCCGGCTGGATCGCGAAGAATACGTCGCCCGTGTTCTCCAGCGCGAAGCCAGTGCCGAACCGGTCGAAGCCGCCAAAGCCCTGGCCGTGGCCATCCGCACCTATCTGCTGCAAAACGCCACGCGCAGCGGAGACTGCCTGAGCATCGACGACAGCAGCAGCCGCCAGCGAGTTGCACCGCGTCCGGCGGCGTCCGAGTCGCGCGACATCGCCGCCTGGACCAGCGACCTGGTGCTGGCGGGCAGCACCGTCACCTACCATTCCGATCAACCCGGCCCGGACAAACTGTCCTGGCAGCAAGCCGTCGAACAGGCCCGTGCCGGCCAGCGCTACGACGCCATCCTGCTGCACGCCTACCCACGCGCCAGTCTCAGCCGCTGGGACAACCCGGTCGCGTCCTGCGAAGCGTTGCCCGCCGCACAAGCATGGCTGCAGAAACAACGGCGCGGCTGGCGCCCAAAACTTGAAAGCGAAACCGGCTACAACGAAGTCAGCACCTTCGCCGTCTGCCACCTGGCCTTCGGCCGCCCCTATGTCGACCGCGAACGTCAGCGCATCTACGTGCGTGGCGCGCAGACACTGCAAGACCGCCTCGACCTGACCCACGAATACCTGCACCTGGCCTTCGAAGCACACCCCAATGGCCAGGATGAAACCTACATCGAAGGGCTCGCCCGCCACCTCTTGCTGGAATAGTCCATGAAACTCCGTTATCCACAGGTCTTGCTGTTGCTCTGTTCGCTGCTGGCGTTGCCATCGGTGATGGCGGCGGACAGCGTCAAACTCGACACCCCCGCAGGCGGTTGGCGCACCGGCGCGCCTGAGGGCGAAGGGGAAAACTTCCGGCAGATCGTCAACTACCCGGCCTCGTCGGTGAATACCCCGGCAGGGCAGGCCAACACCGCTCGCATCAGCGGGCAGATCAAAGCCACAGCCAAATCCACAGAGCCCGGCAGGTTGATCGTCAACGGAGTGAGCATGCCGCTGAAAATCGACCCGGCCGGCCGCTTCGATCGCCCGTTCTCATTCCCCAGCGGCAGCAACAGCGTCGAGGTTCGCAGCCCCGATGGCCAACAACGTCACCGCACGCAATTGCTTAACAGCAGTGGCGGTGCGACCCCCGCCAAATTGCGCGTATTACTGGCGTGGGACAGCGACAACACCGACCTCGACCTGCACCTGATCACCCCCGACGGCGCGCACATCTGGTACGGCGACCGCGTCGCCCCCAACGGCGCTGCGCTCGACGTAGACGTCACCACCGGCTACGGCCCGGAAATCTTCGCCATGCCCGCACCGATCAAGGGGCAATATCTGGTCTACGTGAACTACTTTGGCGGCGGCTACAGCCGTGATGAAGAAGGGCAGGAAGACGCGGGGCAAGCGCTGACCACCGCGCAGGTGACGGTGATTACCGAGGAAGGCACGCCGAGCGAGAAGATGGAGACGTTCCTTGTACCGATGCGTGCGGTGGGGGAGTTGACGTTGGTGAAGTCGTTCAGTTATCCGTGAGGTTGAGGTTCAACTTGCGCAGGCTTTGCACACGGCGAGGTGGAGGCCTATTAGCGTTGTTTCATGCAGAAATACATTGTGAATGTTCCTGCATCGGTATCAGGAGTAATTGAAAGGGCTCTCCAACTGACATGGAAATGCTCTGACGTGAACGATCTTCGTAGCGATACTTCTCTCGATTCTGCTTTCAACGAAATCACCCAACTGATCGTGACCGCGCGACAACGCGCCATGCAGGCGGTCAACACCGAGCTGATTGAGTTGCACTGGCAGGTTGGGGCCTACATCAGTCGCAAAATTGAAGCGGCGGAGTGGGGTGATGGGGTGGTGGCACAACTGGCTCAGCACCTGGCCTATACGCAGCCTGGATTACGGGGGTTCACTCGTGCGAATCTTTTTCGCATGCGCAAGTTTTACGAGACTTATAGGCAAGACGCAAAAGTCGCAGCACTGCTGCGACAATTACCCTGGACCCAGAATCTGATCATCCTCAACCAGAGCAAACGCCCGGAGGAACGAGAGTTTTACCTGCGCATGGCAATCCAGGAGAAGTGGTCGAGCCGCGAACTGGAGCGGCAGTTCAAGGCGGCTCTGTTTGAGCGTTCAGTGGTCAGCCCGGCAAAAGTCTCAGCACCGCTGAGACAAATTCATCCCCAGGCTCTGGACGTGTTCAAGGATGCCTACGTGGTCGAGTTTCTAGCTCTGGAGCGTGGTCATGCAGAAACAGACTTGCATGGAGGCCTGCTGCATAAGCTCAGGGATTTTCTGATCGAACTGGGCAGGGACTTCTGCTTTGTTGGATCGCAATACCCGTTGCAGGTAGGTGGGCGGGACTTTGCGCTGGATCTGTTGTTTTTCCACCGTGGGCTGAACTGCCTGGTGGCGATCGAACTCAAGGTCGGGCGCTTTGAGCCGGAATACCTGGGGAAGATGGATTTTTATCTTGAAGCGTTGGACCGCAACGTCCGCAAGCCACACGAAAACCCGGCGCTCGGCGTATTGTTGTGCGCAAGCAAAGAGGACGAAATCGTCGAGTACGCCCTGAACCGCTCACTGTCTCCTGCCTTGATCGCGGAGTACCACACGCAATTGCCGGACAAGAAACTGTTGCAAGCCAAGCTGCAGGAGTTTTATGCGCTGAATACTGAAGAAATTGAGTGATTCGCGAATCACTTTCTTTCAGACATTAAAAAGCCGGCTTGTGGCCGGCTTCTCGGGGACGGGCTTGGATCATTTTTGGTAAACCGCGCCAGCCTTCAAAACGTACACCCGGATCTTGCGTCCGGCTGTGGGACCTGATGAGAAAGTCATCTGTCAGGTCAGTGCATCTGGGCCGCAGGGCGGGTCGATGCGCAAATGTGGGGCGCAGCATACGCAGGTTTGATGGAAATTCCCAGCGAGAACTGCAGGGCAGAGCCGTTTGGCCACCCGGGTGGGCGGCCGATGGGCGTTCTGGAGCGCTTAAAGAAAGGGCACCGTCGGTCGCCGTTTGTTCAGGGTCGACCACCAGAACACCCAGCCCAGCACCCTGATGTTCTGCTCTTCGATTTGTGCGGCTCTGAAGATTTCATCCGGGTATTCGGCGCGGTTGTGGCTGCGCAGTCGCAGGGAGTTGCCCGGTAGTCGGTGCAGGTACTTGATGCGTAGCATGCCGTCATGTTCGATGGCGTAGATCTCGCCATCGATAATCTGGGTCAGGCCACGGTCGATCGCCAGGGTCGAACCGTCTTCAATTTTCTCGCCCATGCTGTTCCCGCTCATGACGGCACAGATGGCGTCGGCGTGGTTGATTTCCAGGGAGTCGAGGTGGCTGCGGGGCAGGCGGATGGATTGCTCGGGGTCTTCTATGACGTGGGTTCTGTTGGAGCCGGGGGCGGTAAAAACTTCTTTGTAGAACGGCAGTTCGATGTCGACCGGCTCGATCACCGTGTAGACACCACGGATGGTCTGGGCATCGAAGGTGTTGCCGGATTCGTCGAGCAGGCGCAGGTGTTGGGCGTCTTTCGAGCCTTCGCCGGTTTTCAGCCAGTCGCTGCTGACGGAGAGTTTTCTGGCGACTTCTTCCATGCAATGGGCGGGCACGCCGCGGGTGTACCAGTTATGGACATTTTGCGGAGCCGTATCCAGGAATTCGGCAAATCCGGTGGTCGTGATGTTCGCTGCTTTGAGGAGTGCCTTGAAGCGTGGGCCGCTAGTGTTCTTTTTCATGAACGCGAGTCTACTGGCGGCTGACAAGGGTTTGAATAAACGCTTCGTTCAAATTTCGCGGGAAATTTACGACGGGATGTAAGACGCTCTTGGGGAATTTTAAACAAACAAAAACCATTGGAGGGTCTGTTTAAACGGGGTGTTTGGCGTGCTTATCAAGCGCCCACAAAAAACCCCGGATCTCCCGGGGTTTTTCTTGCCGCTGAAAGCCTGCAGCCGGGCTTAGCCTTTGTAGGCCGCAACCGACTTGGTGATCGCGTCGCGGGCGGCGTCTGCGCCGGCCCAGCCTTCGATTTTCACCCATTTGCCTTTTTCGAGATCTTTGTAGTTCGCGAAGAAGTGCTCGATCTGCTGGATCAGCAGTGCTGGCAGGTCGGTGTATTCCTTCACGTCGACGTACAGCTGGGACAGCTTGTCGTGTGGTACTGCGATGACTTTGGCATCGCCGCCGCCGTCGTCGGTCATGTTCAGGATGCCGACCGGACGAGCGCGGATCACCGAACCTGGAGCGACCGGGTAAGGGGTTACAACCAGCACGTCGAGGGGATCACCGTCGTCAGCCAGGGTGTTCGGGATGTAACCGTAGTTGGCCGGGTAGAACATTGGGGTGGCCATGAAACGGTCAACGAACAGGCAATCGCTGTCTTTGTCGATTTCGTATTTGATCGGCGCGTGGTTGGCCGGAATCTCGATCGCGACGTAGATGTCGTTCGGCAGGTCTTTGCCAGCCGGAATCTTGCTGTAGCTCATTGGGCGTTGCCCCCGTTAGTTGACCAGAAATACTTGGCCGGATTGACCAAAAAGTGGCGGCGATTATAGGCATATTCCCGGATCGACGCCACGCACCAGAAGTCGTATGGCGCTCACTGGTGTGCCTGATAGACAGGGTCATGCGCCTTTAGTTGCTTCAACCGCGCCAGCGGGTCCTGGCGATAGAACAACTTCAGCTGCTGGTACACCTGTGGATAAGCCTTGTGCAGCAAATCCGGGGCGCTGAAGAAGTACTCACTGGTGACAGCAAAGAACTCGGCAGGGTTTTCGGCGGCATAGGGGTCGATGGTCGTTTCGGCATGGGGATTGCGATCCAGTTGCCGGTCGAGGTCGTCGTAGGCCTTTTGCATGACGCTGGCCCAGTCGCTGACCCGCATGTCGGGGTGCAACGGCGGCAGGCCGTTGGCGACGCCGTTGAGCATGTCCAGTTTGTGCGCGAGTTCGTGGATCACCAGGTTGTAGCCTCCCCAGCCCCCGCTGGCCATTACGCCGGGCCAGGCAAGGATGATCGGGCCCTGCTGCCACGCTTCACCGCTGTGCTCACCCACCCATTCGTGCTCGATGCCGCCGACATCGCGATGGCGTTGGGGGCTGAGGAAGTCGTCGGGGTAGAGAATGATTTCGTGGAAGCCCTGATACCAGTTCAGGTCGCCGAGGTTCAGCAGCGGCAGTTGCGCCTGCGCAGCGAGCAGCAAGCGTTGTTCCTGATGCAGTTCGACGCCGGGCAGGGCAGTCAGGTGCTTGTCTTCAAGGAACAGCACGCAGGCTTCGCGCAGCCATTGGTCTTCGGCGGCGCTGATGCCATCGAGAAAGCTCAGGTGATGGCGCACCCGTTGCCACATGTCATCGGCAATCGGGTGCTTGGCCAGGGTGCGCCGGCGACGCCAGGCGCTCAGGGACCACATCGTGTCAGCGTGATTCGGCTTTGGAGCTAGAACCCGCCAAGCGGTTACGCACCATGCCAATGATCATCGGCACCAGCGAGAGCAGGATGATGCCGACTACCAGCAGCGACAGGTTCTTCTTGATGAACGGTACGTTGCCGAAGAAATAGCCGAGGGTCACCAGCCCACCTACCCACAGGACAGTGCCTAAGACGCTGAAGGCGAAGAAACGCGGATAAGGCATTTTCCCCACCCCTGCGACGAACGGTGCAAAAGTACGGATGATCGGCAGGAAGCGCGCCAGGGTCACGGTTTTGCCGCCGTGCTTGTCGTAGAAATCGTGGGTTTGTTGCAGGTAGTCACGGCGGAAGATTTTGGAGTCCGGATTGCTGAACAGTTTTTCACCCGCCGTTCGTCCGATGATGTAGTTGGTGCTGTCGCCCAGAACTGCCGCCAGCATCAGCAGGCCACCGAGCAGTACCGGGTCCATGCCGCCACCGGCCGCCACGGCGCCAGCGATGAACAGCAGGGAGTCGCCCGGCAGGAAGGGCGTGACCACCAGACCGGTTTCACAGAAGATCACCATAAACAGGATGGCGTAGATCCATGCCCCGTAGTTGGTTACAAGCATGTCGAGGTAGACGTCGAGATGCAGGACGATGTCGATCGGGTTGAAATCCATGGAAAGCACCTGTGGTGATGGCCCGACTCAGCAGGCCTGTGCGGATGACTTCGCGTAAGACTACGGATAAGGGTAGTTTTTCTTACAAGCCGGGGGAGTTCGCGATTATACGAGGCGAGAGGTGAAAATCGCGTCGAGATTGTAGCGGGGAATGTCCAGGGGTTTTATCGGGGCGCAAAATATTGTGGCAAGAGGGCAAGCCCCCTCGCCACAGGGGCTCGTCCCGCTGGTACTACCTTATAGTTCGTCGCTGATCGGCAGCACATAGTTCTTGAATTCGGTGTCTTCCTTGAATCCGATGGACTCATAGGTTTTCCGCGCGACTTCGTTGTTGCTGCTGGTGGAAACACGCATGCGCACGGCATTGGTTTCCTTGGCCATTTTTTTTGCGGTGCGGATCAGGTTGTCAGCCACCAACTGACGGCGGGCGTCCTCGATGACATAAATATCGTTGAGGATCCACACGCGTTTGAGCGAAAGCGAGGAGAAGCTCGGGTACAACTGGCAGAAACCCATCAGTTTGTTGCTGTCGTCATCGGACAGCGCCAGGTAGATCACCGACTCCTTGCGACGCAGGCGTTTTTCGAGGAACGCCCGGGACGAGTCCGGATACGGCAGGGAGCCATAAAACTCGCGATATTTGACGAACAATGGGGTCAGCAGGTCCAGGTGTTCGAGGGTCGCTTGAATAATCCGCATGGTAGGTCTCGTCTTCAAGTGGCTGTCTTACGTCTTTGACGGCGATGGGAAACCCTTGGCGGCCGTGCCACGATCCTGCCTGAAACTGGTACGAATGTGCAATGCGCAAGCGGTTCAGGCATTCGGCGGGCCGAGCAGGAAATTACCTTTCATGTCGGCTTGCGCGTCCGACTCCAGTGTCTGAACCTGCGCTTCATCCTTCAGATTGACCCCTGACAACTGCCGTCGGCAGGCTTCGCACATCAAGTAGAGCAAACGGTGTGCCGCCATGCCGTAGCTCAGGCCCTCGAGCCGTACGTTGGAGATGCAGTTACGGTAGGCATCGGTAAGGCCGACCTTGGGATTATAGGTGAAATATAAACCCAGGCTGTCCGGGGAGCTGAGGCCAGGGCGTTCGCCGATGAGGATCACGGTCATTTTCGCTGCGAGCAATTCACCGATTTCGTCAGCGACCGCCACGCGCCCCTGTTCCACCAAAATCACCGGCGCTACTGTCCAGCCTTGCGCTGCAATCTGTTCTTCGAGGCGTGCCAGAAAGGGCAGGGTATGGCGATGAACGGCCAGCGCCGACAGGCCGTCGGCGATCACGATCACCAAATCGACCCCGCCAGGATGCGCCGAAGCGTATTCGCGCAAGGTCTTTGCCGATGCGTCACTCAGTTTTCGTCCCAGGTCCGGGCGTTGCAGGTAACTGTTGCGGTCGATCGCTGCGCTGTGCAGCACAAGGCTTTCGTGTCCGCGTTCGGCCAGTTGTGAGCTGAGTGCCGCATGATCGAACGGCAAGTGCACCGCATCCCGTGCCTGAGCGTGGGCATATTGGAAGTCCAGTTGTGCACGGGTGGGAATGCTGGTGCCGGTGCGGCCCAGGGCAATTCGCGCCGGTGTCAGGCGTCGCAGTTCCAGCCATGGGTTGTGGGGATCGAAGGGTAGTTTATCCATTTCAATGCTCATCCCAGTTGTGCCAATGCCTGGCGAAAGGCCGGCGGCAGGCTGTTGCCAAACAGAACCCGGCCGTCCGCCTGGGTGAAAATGCCCATTTTCGCCAGCCACTGCTCGAACTCCGGCGCGGGCTTCAACCCCAGGGTCTGCCGGGCGTAGAGCGCATCGTGGAAGGAGGTGGTCTGGTAGTTGAGCATGATGTCGTCGGAGCCGGGGATGCCCATGATGAAGTTGATCCCGGCGACGCCCAGCAGGGTCAGCAGGGTGTCCATGTCATCCTGGTCGGCTTCGGCGTGGTTGGTGTAACAGATGTCGCAACCCATGGGCACACCGAGCAATTTTCCGCAGAAGTGGTCTTCCAGGCCGGCGCGGATGATCTGTTTGCCGTTGTACAGGTATTCCGGGCCGATGAAACCGACGACGGTGTTGACCAGGAACGGGTTGAAATGCCGCGCGACGGCGTAGGCCCGGGTTTCGCAGGTTTGTTGATCGACGCCATGGTGGGCGTTGGCCGACAGGGCGCTGCCCTGACCGGTTTCGAAATACATCAGGTTCTGGCCCAGCGTGCCGCGATTCAGACTCAAGCCGGCGTCATGGCCTTCCCTCAATATACTCAGGTTAATGCCGAAACTGGCGTTGGCCGCTTCGGTGCCGGCGATCGACTGGAACACCAGATCCAGCGGCACGCCGCGATTGACCGCTTCGATCGACGTGGTGACATGGGTCAGCACGCACGCCTGGGTCGGGATTTCGTAGCGCTGGATGATCGCGTCGAGCATTTCCAGCATGGCGCAGATCGAGGCGATGCTGTCGGTGGCGGGGTTGATGCCGATCATGGCGTCGCCATTACCGTGCAGCAGACCGTCGAGGATGCTTGCGGCGATACCGGCCGGTTCGTCGGTGGGGTGGTTCGGTTGCAGGCGTGTGGACAGTCGACCGCGCAGGCCCAGGGTGCCGCGAAACTGTGTGACCACGCGGATTTTTTGCGCCACCAGTACCAGATCCTGCACGCGCATGATTTTCGATACGGCGGCAGCCATTTCCGGAGTCAAACCGGGGGCGAGGGCGCGCAGGACCTGTTCGTCGGCGGCATCGCTGAGCAGCCAGTCGCGAAAGCCGCCGACGGTGAGGTGGCTGACGACGGCGAAGGCTTGTTTGTCGTGGGTGTCGATGATCAGACGGGTGACTTCATCGGATTCGTAGGGGATCAGCGCTTCCTGCAGGAAGTGGCTTAGCGGCGTGTCGGCCAAAGCCATCTGTGCCGCGACACGCTCGCCGTCATTGAGGGCCGCGACGCCGGCCAGAAAATCTCCGGAGCGTGCCGGGCTGGCCTTGGCCATCACTTCCTTGAGGCTGTCGAAGCGGTAAGTCTGGGCGCCGACGGTATGGGCGAATGCGGTCATGGGGCGGGGGCCTCCTGATCAATTCAAAAATTCGATCTGATTTTCTGTGGGAGCGAGCTTGCACCCGCAACATGTGCTGAATGACACACCGCCATCGCGAGCAAGCTCGCTCCCGCAGGGGAACTGCATGCACTTCAATAATGCAGGCGCCGGGCAGTGAGCCCGGCGCCGGTGCATTTAGATACCTTCGAGCATAGCGTCTGCCGGTGCCTCGGAACGTTGCTTGGCGGTCAACTGGAAGTACAGGTAACCGGCAGCCATGAAACCCAGGAAAATCAGGCCGATCAAGGTGTTGAACCAGGCCATCGCCACCAGGCACACCACCGCCAGAAACAGCGCGATCCCCGGTACGATCGGATAGCCAGGGGCGCG
Source organism: Pseudomonas sp. A-B-19 (assembly GCF_019947515.1). Classification (NCBI taxonomy): domain Bacteria; kingdom Pseudomonadati; phylum Pseudomonadota; class Gammaproteobacteria; order Pseudomonadales; family Pseudomonadaceae; genus Pseudomonas; species Pseudomonas sp. A-B-19. The sequence continues at coordinate 75,829 of NZ_JAGYGN010000002.1, read as the reverse complement.
GAAGGTGCGTTCCAGGTTCGGCTCGGTTTTACGTAGCTTGAACAGGCTCAGCATACTGATGATGTACATCACGATGGCGCCGAATACCGACATGGTGATCATTGCTGCCGTCAGGGTCATGCCTTGCAGGTTGACCAGGCCATCACTGTAGATGGCCGCAATGCCGACCACACCACCGGCCAGAATGGCCCGGTGCGGCGTCTGGAAGCGCGAAAGTTTGGCCAGCCCTTTAGGCAGGTAACCGGCGCGAGCCAGGGCGAAGAACTGCCGTGAATAGCCAAGAATGATCCCGTGAAAGCTCGCCACCAGGCCGAACAGACCGATCCATACCAGCATGTGCATCCAGGTCGAATTGTTGCCGACCACGGCTTTCATCGCCTGAGGCAACGGATCGTTGATGTTCGACAGTTGACGCCAGTCGCCGACACCACCGGCCATCACCATCACGCCGATGGCCAGGAACACCAGGGTCAAAATGCCGCTGACATAGGCTTTGGGGATAGTGCGTTTCGGATCCTTGGCTTCTTCGGCGGCCATGGCTGCACCTTCGATCGCGAGAAAGAACCAGATCGCGAAGGGAATGGCGGCGAAAATGCCAGGAATCGAACCCATCGTGAATTCATTGGCGCCCGACCAGCCATTGAGCACAAAGTTGCTGAAGCTGAAGCCCGGGGCGACCACACCCATGAACACCAGCAATTCGGCGACGGCCAGCACGGTGACCACCAACTCGAAGGTGGCAGCGATGCTGACGCCGAGGATGTTCAGGCCCATGAACACGAAATAGGCGCCAACGGCGGCGATCTTCGGGTCCAGTTCCGGGTATTGCACGTTGAGGTAGGCGCCGATGGCCATGGCGATGGCCGGTGGCGCAAAGACGAATTCGATCAGGGTGGCGATGCCGGCGATCAACCCGCCTTTCTCACCAAAGGCCCGGCGGCTATAGGCAAATGGCCCGCCAGCGTGGGGAATTGCAGTCGTCAGTTCGGTGAAGCTGAAAATGAAGCAGGTGTACATCGTCGCCACCATCAGTGCGGTGACGAGAAAACCCAGTGTGCCTGCAGTGCCCCAGCCGTAACTCCAGCCGAAGTACTCGCCGGAAATCACCAGGCCGACGGCAATGCCCCATAGATGCAGGGTGCCGAGTGTGGGTTTGAGCTGTGTGGAAGAAGTAGTCATAAGTCCTCTCTAGTTTTTATTGTTCGATCTTTTGGACTTTCGGGTGTGACGGGTTGGGTGCAAATCCTGAATGATGGGTAGGCAAGGCCCGTGCCAGAGCGGCCAGGCCTTGTGCATTGAGTCAGTGGGTGTGCATTCGCGGGCAAATCGGGTCGCCGCATCGCAGCTCCTACAGGTATTGCGCAAACCTGTAGGAGCTGGCTTGCCAGCGAAGGCCGTTACCCGATTTCGAGTCGAATCAGAAGAACCCCAGCGGATTGATGTCGTAGCTCACCAGCAGGTTTTTGGTTTGTTGGTAGTGGTCGAGCATCATCTTGTGGGTTTCACGGCCGACGCCGGACTTCTTGTAACCACCGAACGCAGCGTGCGCCGGGTACAGGTGGTAGCAGTTGGTCCACACACGACCGGCCTTGATGGCGCGGCCCATGCGGTAGGCGCGGTTGATGTCGCGGGTCCAGAGGCCGGCACCCAGGCCGAACTCGGTGTCGTTGGCGATGGCCAGGGCTTCGGCTTCGTCCTTGAAGGTGGTGATGCTCACCACCGGGCCGAAGATTTCTTCCTGGAACACACGCATTTTGTTGGTGCCCTTGAGCAGGGTCGGCTGGATGTAATACCCGGTCGCCAGGTTGCCCTCGAGTTTTTCCACCTTGCCGCCGGTCAGCAGCTCGGCGCCTTCGCCCTTGGCGATTTCCAGGTACGAAAGGATTTTGTCGAATTGCTGCTCGGACGCCTGGGCGCCAACCATGGTGTCGGTGTCCAGCGGGTCACCACGTTTGATTTGCAGGACCTTGTTCATGACCACTTTCATGAACTCGTCGTAGATCGATTCCTGCACCAGTGCCCGGGACGGACAGGTGCAGACTTCGCCCTGGTTGAAGAACGCCAGCACCAGGCCTTCGGCGGCTTTCTCGATGAAGGACGGTTCGGCCTGCATGATGTCTTCGAAGAAGATGTTCGGCGACTTGCCGCCCAGTTCCACGGTGGATGGAATGATGTTTTCCGCTGCGCATTTCATGATGTGCGAGCCGACCGGGGTCGAGCCAGTGAAGGCAATCTTGGCGATGCGTTTGCTGGTGGCCAGCGCTTCGCCGGCTTCCTTGCCGAAGCCTTGCACAATGTTCAGCACGCCCGGTGGCAGCAGGTCGCCGATCAACTCCATCAGCACGGTAATGCCCAGCGGGGTTTGCTCGGCAGGTTTGAGCACCACGCAGTTGCCGGCGGCCAGGGCCGGCGCGAGTTTCCAGGCGGCCATCAGGATCGGGAAGTTCCACGGGATGATCTGCCCGACCACGCCCAGCGGTTCATGGATGTGATAGGCCACGGTGTTGCCGTCGATTTCGGCAGCGCTGCCTTCCTGGGCACGCAGGCAACCCGCGAAGTAGCGGAAGTGGTCGGCGGCCAGCGGGATGTCAGCATTCAGCGTTTCACGCACGGCTTTGCCGTTGTCCCAGGATTCGGTGATCGCCAGGGTTTCCAGATTCTGCTCGATGCGGTCGGCGATTTTCAGCAGCACCAGCGAACGGGCCTGCGCAGAGGTGGCACCCCATGCGTCGGCAGCGGCGTGGGCAGCGTCCAGGGCCTTGTCGACGTCTTCGGCCGTGGAACGGGGGAATTCGGCAATCGGTTGGCCATTAACTGGCGAGGTATTGGTGAAGTACTGACCTTTGACAGGCGCGACGAACTCGCCGCCGATGTAGTTACCGTATTTGGCTTTGAACGAAACGATAGCGCCTTCAGTACCGGGGTGAGCGTAACGCATAGTGGTCTCTCCTTGCTTTTGTGCTTATAGGGAGTCGCGCATGTGCGCTTGCTTTAAGCGTAGAGCAAGGGGCGGGCCAGTGCGCTGCAGCTCAGGAAAATCAAGGCCTTGCGCATTTTTTGTCGGACGGATGGAGCATGCCTGTGACGCTTTCGGTACAGTCGGCGTGACACTTTGTACCGATTCTGGCACAACCTGTGACCACCCGGTCTTGCAGGCATTGCAATGCGGGCCGGGCTGGAGGATGCTCGGGCGACCGCTACTGATACACCCTGTAGGAGCCTTCGGCAGCTCCTACAGGGTTGCGTAGGACCTTTCGGGGAGAATAATAAGAAATGCACGACAACCATCTGAGTCGCCATGCCCAGCAAGTATTGACCGTGACCCAGGGCAAGGCCCACCTGCACGGCCCTGGCAGCGATCCGTCCATCGCCCGTTCCTGGCTGCGCTGCCTTGAGGACTATCACCTCGATCCGGCCCTGAGCATCGCGCCGACGGTGCTGGAACATGGTCGCGTCCTCGAAAGCCGCGAACGCTTGCAGCAAGTGCTGCACATTGCCGGCAATGAAATGACCAGCCTGCACCAGCAGCTCTCCGGTGCCGGCCATGCGGTATTGCTGACGGACGCCCGTGGCGTGATCCTCAATTGTGTCACTGCGCCCGCCGAACGGCAGATTTTCGAGCGGGCCGGGCTCTGGCTCGGTGCCGACTGGAGCGAAGCCTGTGAAGGCACCAACGGCATCGGCACTTGTCTGGTGGAGCGTCAGTCGTTGACCATCCATCAGGATGAACACTTTCGCGGCCGCCACACCGGCCTGACCTGTTCGGCAAGCCCGGTCTTCGATCCCCATGGCGAACTGCTGGCGGTGCTCGACGTGTCGTCGGCGCGGCGTGATGCCTCGCGGCAAAGTCAGTTCCACACCATGGCGCTGGTCAATCTGTCGGCGAAGATGATCGAGAGCTGCTACTTCCTGCGCTGCTTCGACAACCAATGGTTGCTGCGCTTTCACTTGCAGGCCGAGTCCGTCGGTTTGTTCAGCGAAGGCTTGCTGGCGTTCGACGCAGAGGGGCGCATTTGCGCAGTCAATCAGAGTGCGCTGAACCTGCTGGGACACATTCGCGGCGGCTTGCTGGGTAAACCGGTGGAGGCTTTTTTCGATTGCTCGCTCGATGAGTTGCTCGGTCGCGCGAGCACTAATGCCGCCGCCAGTTGGCCGTTGCGCACCCGTGATGGTCGCAAGCTGTTCGCGGTATTGCGCGGTGAGGCACGGCGGCCGGTGCCGACTCCATTGGTGCCAGCTGCCAAGGTTGCACAGACGCCGCGACTGTCGGGCATTTGCCTGGATGACGCAGCGTTGCAGGCGGACTTCCGCAAGGCCCTGCGCGTCTACGAGCGCGACGTGCCGTTGTTGATCAACGGCGAAACCGGGTCCGGCAAGGAGGCTTTTGCCAAAGCGGTGCACCACGCCAGCCAGCGGGCGGAAAAAGCCTTTGTGGCCCTCAACTGCGCGGCCATTCCCGAAAGCCTGATCGAAAGTGAGCTGTTCGGTTATCGCGGCGGCAGTTTCACCGGTGCGCGCAAGGAAGGCATGCGCGGCAAGTTGCAACAGGCTGATGGCGGGACGTTGTTCCTCGATGAAATCGGTGACATGCCACTGGCCCTGCAGACGCGATTGCTCAGAGTGCTGGAGGACCGGCAAGTGGTGCCGATCGGTGGCGAACCGGAAGCGGTGAATGTGCGGATCATCAGTGCCACTCACCGCAACTTGCTGGATCGCGTGGAGGACGGCAGCTTCCGCGAGGATTTGTATTACCGCCTCAACGGGCTGGAAGTTGCATTGCCGCCGTTGCGCGAGCGTAGCGACAAATCCCGGTTGCTCGACTTTTTGCTGGCCGAAGAGGCAGGCGCAGAAACGGTGTTGATTGACGGACCGGCGCGGGAGGCCTTATTGGGATTCGCTTGGCCGGGCAACGTGCGGCAGTTGCGTAATGTGCTGCGTACGTTGGCGGCGTTGTGTGAGGACGGGCGGATCGGTCTGGAAGATTTGCCGGCGATGATTCGCCAGACACGGCCGGTGGTGTCGACGATTGAAGAGGCGTCGGAGCATCCGCTGGAGGATGCCGAGCGGCTGGCATTGCTCGCAGCGCTGGAGCAGACGCGCTGGCATATGACGCATACGGCGGAGCAGTTGGGGGTCAGTCGAAATACCCTTTACAGGAAGCTGCGCAAGCACGGAATTGCCCGCTAATTGCCACGCCGACCTGTAGGAGCCGGCTTGCCGGCGAAAGCAATCTCAAGACCGCCTTCGCCGGCAAGCCGGCTCCTACAGGTTTTGCACTGAGCACAATCGAAACAAAGGTGCGATTTTCCCCTCCCTAAGCTAACCTGCGACCAAGTTTTACGAGGTCGACTATGCACATTCATATTCTTGGTATCTGCGGCACATTCATGGGGTCAATGGCGGTTCTGGCCAAAGAGCTGGGCCATCACGTGACGGGCTCCGATGCCAACGTCTATCCGCCGATGAGCACTCAGCTGGAGGCCCAAGGCATCGAATTGACCCAAGGCTACGACCCGGCGCAACTCGATCCGGCCCCCGATCTGGTGGTGATCGGCAACGCCATGTCCCGGGGCAATCCTGCGGTGGAGTACGTGCTGAACAAAGGCCTGCCTTACGTCTCCGGCCCGCAATGGCTGGCTGATCACGTGCTGCAAGGTCGTTGGGTGCTGGCCGTTGCCGGTACGCACGGCAAGACCACCACCAGCAGCATGCTGGCCTGGGTGCTGGAGCACGCGGGCATGGCCCCGGGCTTCCTGATCGGCGGTGTGCCGCAAAATTTCTCGGTCTCGGCGCGCCTGGGCGATACGCCGTTCTTCGTCATCGAAGCCGACGAGTACGACAGTGCGTTCTTCGACAAGCGCTCGAAGTTCGTGCACTACCGTCCGCGCACGGCAATCCTGAACAACCTCGAATTCGATCACGCGGACATCTTCCCGGACCTGCCGGCCATCGAGCGACAGTTTCATCATTTGGTGCGGACCATCCCGAGCGAAGGGCTGGTGATTCATCCGACCACTGAGCCGGCGTTGCAGCGTGTTATCGAGATGGGCTGCTGGACGCCGGTGCAAACCACCGGTGCCGGCGGTCAGTGGCAGGTCAAGCTGCTCAGTGAAGATGGCTCGAAGTTCGAAGTGATGTTCGAAGGCGTCGCCCAGGGTGTGGTCGAGTGGGACATGACTGGCCAGCACAACGTCGCCAACGCCCTGGCGACCCTGGCTGCCGCACGCCATGTCGGTGTGGTGCCGTCCATGGGCGTCGCTGCGTTGAGCGCCTTCAAAAGCGTGAAGCGCCGGATGGAGAAAGTCGCGCAAGTGCGTGGCATCACCATCTATGACGACTTCGCTCACCACCCGACCGCCATCGCCACGACACTGGACGGCCTGCGCAAGCGCATCGGCGATGCGCCACTGATTGCGATCATCGAGCCGCGTTCCAACTCCATGAAGCTCGGCGCGCACCGTGACGGATTGCCGCAAAGCGTGGTCGATGCCGATCAGGTGATCTGGTATGCACCAGCCAACCTCGGCTGGGACCTGGCGGGTACTGCGGCGCTGTGCACTGTGCCGTCGATTGTCAGCGATTCCCTTGAGGGCATCATCGAGCGCGTGAAGAGTCAGGCTCAACCAGGCACTCACGTGGTCATCATGAGTAACGGGGGCTTCGGCGGCCTGCACGGCAAGCTGGCCGAGGCGCTCAAATGAGCAACGGCCCGGACCGCATCACCCTGGCGATGACCGGCGCTTCAGGCGCCCAGTACGGTTTGCGTCTGCTCGACTGTCTGGTGCGGGAAGATCGTGAAGTGCACTTCCTGATTTCCAAGGCCGCGCAGTTGGTGATGAGCACCGAAACTGATGTCACGTTGCCGAACAAGCCGCAGATGATGCAGGCGTTCCTCACTGAATACACGGGCGCTGCCGCCGGGCAGATTCGGGTGTACGGCAAGGAAGACTGGATGTCGCCAGTGGCTTCGGGCTCCGGCGCACCAGCGGCTATGGTGGTAGTGCCGTGTTCCACGGGCACGTTGTCGGCCATCGCCACGGGTGCCTGCAACAACCTGATCGAACGTGCCGCCGATGTGACGCTCAAAGAGCGTCGCCAACTGATTCTCGTGCCTCGTGAGGCGCCGTATTCGAGCATTCACCTTGAGCACATGCTCAAGTTGTCGAATATGGGTGTGACGATCCTGCCGGCATCGCCGGGCTTTTATCATCAGCCGCAAACCATCGACGACCTGATCGATTTCGTCGTGGCACGGATTCTCAACCTGCTGAATATTCCTCAGGACATGTTGCCGCGCTGGGGCGAGCATCATTTGACCAGCGATGAATAAGCTGTTGGTGATGGTACTGGCGCTGCAATTGGTCGGGTGCGCCACGGCGCGCACGCTCGATGCTGCGAAGCCGGGGGCGCCGGTGGTGTACTCGGGGACTCGTCTGGATTTGTACGCGATGAACGGTGGGTGCTGCGCCAAGGACCGTTTCGGAGCTGAAGCGCCGAGCTATCCGGGCGTTGATCTGCCGGCCAGTGCGTTGCTCGACACGCTGCTGTTACCGCTGTCGTTGCTCACGGTTTTGGGCGTGAATTTTCAGGCGACGGGTGGGTTGTAAGAGAGCGTTGTGGCGAGGGGGCTTGCCCCCTCGCCACAGGTCCGCCTGCTACTTGCCGAGTTTGCGCAACTCATCCGACTCGACAATCCTGACCCCATCCTGCTCTTCCAGTGCCAGGCGCCACATCGCCCGGGCCAGTTGGCAGGCCTCGATACCATGGAATTTGCCAGGGATCAGTCGTGACAACGGGCCGGCGACCTTCTCGCCCAGTCGCGGTTCGGTGCGTTCGCCCAGCAACAGCGAAGGGCGGCAAATAGTCAGCTGCGGCCAGTTCTGCGCGCGCAGTGCGTACTCCATTTCGCCTTTGACCCGGTTGTAGAAAATCGAGGATCTGCGATCGGCTCCCAGAGCACTGATCACGATCAGGTGCCGTGCGCCCAGCTCCCGTGCGCGTTTGGCAAAGGCTACGACCATGTCCAGGTCCACCGCGCGGAATGCCTGCTCCGAGCCTGCCTGCTTGATGGTGGTGCCCAGGCAGCAGTAGGCGATATCGACACGACCGTTCAACTGCGGCAGAAGCTCCACCAGGTCGCCAACCGGGTTTTCAAGGTGGGGGTGCTTGGCCAGGGGCCGGCGTGAGGGGGCCACTACCCGGGTAATCGTTGGCTCGTTTAGCAGGCGATCCAGCAGGTGTTCACCCGTCAAACCAGTGGCTCCGGCAAGCAGCACGTGCTGTGGCGTCAAGTACATAGTGTCTCTCCCTTGATACTGTTCAGCTTAGTTGCTGTTTGCATCCTTGCTTTCGATAGACGCACTTTGCAGGGCTTTTCGTGCCTGCTGTTTGCGCAGTAGTTGCCAATGCGAGAGGACGGTTTTCGGTGCCCAGATCTGAGGTTCGGAGGCTTCGAAACCGTCCGCCAGTTCACGTTCGGCGACAGTGGCCTTGGCCAGTTTGAAGGCTTGTTCCAGATCATCGGTCTGGTTCAGGGCCTGGGCGAACAGTGCATCGCCGAAGTAAGTGAAGTTGGCTTCCTCCGAGCAACCGAAGGACACCCGGTCGGCCCGGGAGGCTGTCATGATCAGGGTCCGTTCATCCTTGAGGGCGGGGAGGAATCCGCCGGAGTAGCAGGCTGAAATCACGATGATCTTGTCGCGGTTTTTCAACGGGGCGAGGACAGCAGCCATTTCGTCGGCTGGCAGGTCGGCCAACTCCATGCGTGGCTGGTCAAGCACCAGCTCGTGTTCGCTGGTGCCATGGCTGGTCAGGTAGATGAAAATCAGGTCTTCCGGCCCGCTGCGTTCGGCCAGCGTCAGGGCGGCACGGCGCAGGTTTTCCCTGGTCGCCATCGGGCGGTCGGCGAGGTGATCGCGATGGTTCACCAGGCGGATCTGGCCGAAAGCGCCGAAACGGCTGGTGAGCATATTGGCGACGTAGTCGGATTCGCGCAGAAACACACTTTGCTTGCCGTCACCGCCCAGGGTCAACGAATACAGTTCCACCGCCGGGGTCGAGGGCGCAATGTTGGCCAGCGCTGCGTCGAGCAAGCGCCCCTGGGCCAGAAGGCCGAGTTCCAGGGTGTCGGGCAATAATTTGCCCTCGGCGTCGCGCACGCGCTGGCCGTTGATCCAGGTGCCACTGAGCACAGTGCCGTCGGTCAGCACCAATGTGCCGCGCCCCTGATAACTGTCGTTTTCGAACTGACCGGTGTAAAAACTGCCGTCGGGCAGGTTCAGTCTGCCCTGGCCGGAAAAGCGCCAGTCATTGAACTGGCCGATGTAGTGGCTGCCGTCAGCGCCGATCAACTCGCCCTTGCCGTTCAGCGAGCCTTCCTTGAACTGCCCTAGCCAGACATCGCCGTCGGCGTTTTCGTAGCGGCCTTTGCCGTGCAGTTGATTGTTCTTGAAGCCGCCGACATAGATGTCGCCATCGGCACTGTTGAACGTGCCGTTGCCTTCCAGTTGGCCGTCGACGAAGTGCCCGGTGAACTGATTGCCATTGCCGTCACTGCGCTGGCCTTCGCCATTGGGTTTGCCGTGGGCGAACTGGCCCTGATAGACGCTGCCGTCTTCGAGTTCGAGGCGACCCAGGCCGGCGTATTGATCGGCCTTGAACTCTCCGCGATAGCTCATGCCGTTTTCTTTGAGGGTGCCTTCGCCGTCGCGTCGGCCGGCCTTGAAGCCGCCGCTGTAACTGCTGGCGTTGGTGGTCAGCATCCCCTGGCCGTCGAACAGCCCCTGATTGAACTGCCCGCGATAGACCTCGCCGTTGCTGCCGTGCCATTCGCCTTGGCCCTGCCACTGGCCCTTGTCGAATTCACCGGCGTACCAACTGCCGTTCGGGTAGTCGATGCGCCCCTTGCCTTGCAGCAAGCCATTGACCAGGTCACCGCGATAGCGTCCGCCGTCCGGCAGGCGGGCGTCGGGGGCTAAAAGCGATTCGCCGTCGCCGCAAGCGGTGAGCATCAGGGTCAAGGCAAGGAGTGCAAGTGGGCGCATAGCGGATTCCGGGCAATTAGGCGAGGGAGTATGCCGCAGCTATGTGTCCTTATATAGGGTGAGGTACCGCGAGATGGCGCGAAACAGCATGAGCTGCTTCGCATCCGGGAAGGTTTATACGAAGCACAGGGACAGCGGTTCGGCGATATACGCCGGTTTGTCCGAACCTTCGATTTCCAGGGTGGTGGTGGCCTTGAGCAGCCATTGGCCGGGTTTTTTCTCGATGACTTCGGTCAGGTCGACCTTCAGGCGCACTTTCGAATTGACCTTGACCGGCTGAATGAAGCGCACGCTGTCGAGGCCATAGTTGACCACCATCTTCAAGCCTTCGGGCATGACGAGGATGTCTTCCATCAGTTTCGGGATTAGCGACAACGACAGAAAACCGTGAGCGATGGTGCCGCCAAATGGCGTTTGCGCGGCCTTGACCGGGTCGACGTGGATGAACTGAAAATCCCCTGTGGCTTCGGCGAACAGGTTGATGCGCTCCTGATCGATAGTGAGCCATTCGGAACGTCCAAGTTCCTTGCCGACATAATCTTTGAGCTCTGCAACTGGAACATAGGGCATTGAGACTCTCCTTGGGTTCATCGGTTTTATAGATTTGGCTTGCGGGGATTTAACCTCCCGGCTAACCACTTTAGATCAACATGGCCAAACGCTCCGGTCAACTGACCATGCTTTTGGCGAATGCCGGTCTATAGCGCGGGCATGCTTATAATGCCCGGCCAATGCGGGTGACGGATTTTGCGGGAGATCAATAATGTTGCTACGGGGCCTGACGTGGCTGGTGCTGTTCCAATTGCTCGGCACGGCGATCAATCATTTGTTTTTGCCCGTGCTGCCAGGGCCGATTGTGGGGTTGCTGCTGTTGCTGGTGTACCTCATCTGTCGCGGACAGGTCGGTGAGCCACTGAACCTGGCGGCCAGCAGCCTGTTGCGCTACCTGCCGCTGTTGCTGGTGCCGCCAGCCGTGGGCGTGATGGTCTATGCCGCTGATATCGCGGCGGATTTCTGGGCCATTGTCGGTGCGCTGGTGTTGTCGCTGCTGCTTTCGATGGCCTTCGCCGGGGTGCTGATGCAGCGCATGGTCAAGCGTCACGCACGCTCCGAGGACAGCCAATGATCTTCGACTGGCACGGCGCCTGGGCGTCAGTGATTCACCATCCATTGTTCGGCATAGGCATTACCCTTGGTGCCTATCAACTCGTCCTGGCGGCATTCGAGAAAACCCGTTGGATCTTTTTGCAGCCGGTGCTGGTCTCCATGTTAGTGGTGATCGGCGTGCTGGTGGGCTGCGGTCTGACCTACGCCGAGTACCGCAAGAGCACCGAGATCCTGAGCATCCTGCTCGGCCCGGCCACTGTCGCGTTGGCTGTGCCGCTTTACCTCAACCTGCGACGGATTCGGCAGTTGTTCTGGCCGATATTTACTACGCTGGTGATAGGTGGTGTCGTGGCTACGGGCATGGGCGTGCTGCTGGGCTGGTGGTTCGGTGCCGAACACATGATCCTGATGACCATGGCGCCGAAGTCGGTAACCTCGCCGATTGCCATGTTGGTGGCCGAGCAGATCGGTGGTGTCGCGGCGCTGGCAGCGGTGTTCGTCTTGATTACGGGAGTGATCGGGGCGATTTTCGGCCCGGCCCTGTTGACCCGGCTCGGCGTGCACAGCCCGGAAGCCAGGGGGATGGCGCTGGGCATGACAGCCCACGCTGTCGGCACGGCGGTGGCAATGCAGGAAAGTGAGGAGTGTGGCGCCTTCGCGGCGCTGGCGATGAGTCTGATGGGTGTGGCCACGGCGGTTCTCCTGCCGCTGGCGGTGTCGATGGTGGTGTAAGGAAATGTCTATGAGTCTGCCGCTTTTTCCGTTGAACACAGTGCTGTTTCCAGGCTGCATCCTCGACCTGCAGATTTTCGAGGCGCGCTATCTGGACATGATCGGCCGCTGCATGAAACAGGGCGGTGGTTTCGGCGTGGTGTGCATCCTCGAGGGTGAAGAGGTCGGCATCGCCCCGGCCGGCTACGCGCTGGTGGGTTGCGAAGCGCTGATCACCGATTTCAATCAACAGGACAACGGCCTGCTGGGGATTCGGGTTCGAGGCGGACGGCGTTTCCATGTATTACGATCGCAAATCCAGCGCGATCAGTTGACCGTCGCCGAGGTCGAGTGGCTGGAAGACGAACCGGAGCAGCCACTGCAGGACGAGGACGCCGATCTGGTGGCATTGCTCAAGGCCCTGGCGGAACACCCGATGGTTGAAGCCTTGAACATGGGCACTGAAGCGACCGGACAACAGTCACTGGCCAATCAGTTGGCGTATCTGTTGCCCTTCGCTGAACTGGACAAGATCGACCTGCTGCAACTCGATGATCCGCAGCAACGACTGGATGCCATACAGGCGTTGCTGGATGAGTTGCAGGGTGAGTTGTTTGCCTGAAAGCATTCTTCAGAACCCAATGCGGTAAATTATCGTGTTTACCATGGGGCTGGCGGCTGCGGATAACCACTGCGTATGCGCGACCCTGCCGTATCCGATGGTGAGGTATGCGTACTGGTTAAACTTTTTTATCAGATGGCGAGATGCTGTCGAAATCCAGTTTATTTGCCATTGACCCGCTCGGGGTCAATCGCAAAGTTCCGATATTCTGTCATTTCTCGGGTATTTCAAAAGTGGCGCGACCTCCCTGCGCCCAAGAGCCACAAAAACAAGGCTGCAGCATGCGAGCCTCTGTTAACTATCTTCGTCATCAATGACTTCAAGATTGATTGCGTAGTACCGACCATTATCCCCCTTGCATAAATCGTAGCTCACCATCTGGCCAGCCTTGATATTCAGAGCTTCGAGTTCAGCTGGATCAAGGGAAAAAAAGACATGCTGTTCATTGGGCTCCTCCGAAGGGAAATTGATGTCAGCAGGATCATTGGGACTCCATTCTTTCATGTCTCCTCCAAAGGCAAGCCAGCTCCCACAAAAAAGCGGCGCAGGGCTTGCCCGAAAATCAGGTGATGTTCACAGGTTGTGTCTATAGAAGACTTACGTCTTCTGCCTGCATTCCTTTTGGCCCAGGAACGGACTTGAAGGTTACTTTTTGTCCCTCTTTCAGGCTTTTAAAACCTTCGGCCTTTATTGCTTTGAAGTGAACAAACAGGTCTGCGCTACCATCATCAGGTGTGATAAACCCAAAACCCTTCTCATCATTGAACCACTTGACTGTTCCTGCTTTCATTTTATTTTCCGCTTACTAATTAACATGAAACAAAGTCACACCATTTCGCATATGGACCTTGTTGGCTGGCGACAGAGAAACACCCTTGGTAGGAGCAACGCTTGAGAAGCTCAGGATGATTTTCAGACCTCACATCACGGAACGTGATGTGAGGTTCAAAAAACTAATACAAACAGCCCCGCGCCGCAATGAATGCATTGCTGCAAAACTGAGACTGAATGCGACTGAATGTTTTAGCTTTTTTCAAAGACACAAAATGCTTGCTTGGTCAGAACTTGATAAATCGGTCGAGCGTTCGAACTGACACGTCCGGTCACGATCGATTACAACAATAGTGTTCTTTGTAAGGGGCGGAATGAGTGTGTTGGTTGGTGTTTGTAGCTTTGTTATCGGTTTTACGAGAGTTGAGGTTTGTCGGGTATCGTTTTTTCTGAGGCTGAGGATTGTATGTTTCGTGGCTGCATGAGTGGGCACGAAATATACAAGAGGCTGCTGGGTAATAAAGAGTTCCGATATAGCTGTAGTGTGTGTGCGTTCGGGCTTATCATTGCCCGGTTGCCCACTATTGATGGTGTCAGATAAAACCGCTTCACTCTTAATGATGAAGCGGTTTTTTTTGCTACTCGGATTCCAATCGGCTAATAGGCATAACGCAACATTGTATGTGGCAAGTGACGCAGTATGAAGAACGCGAACAACGCTATCATCGCCGTCAGTATCAGCCACCAGGCCTTGGGTGGCAGCGCCTTGAGCGGCTCCCTTCGCTGGACCAGGTACAGGCTGGTCGCGCAGACGCACGCTGCCAGCATCGTGCCGGCCATTACATCCGTTGGCCAGTGCGCGCCGAGGTACACTCGGGAAAGGGCAATCGCCATCGCCGGCAGGCTGGCCACCAGTAACCAGGTCAGGCGCATGCGCGGTGGTTGTCCGCGGCCGGCCAGAACCGCGAGGGTCAGGAACAGTGCGAACGAACCCGATGCATGGCCGCTGGGCATGCTGTAGCTGGACAGAGGGTCGCTCAGCACTTCCGGCCGTAGGCGGGCGAAAAAAAGTTTGGTCGCGGTGTTGGCCAGTGCCGTGAACAATAATGTGCTGATGGCGAAGATCGCCTGCCGCCACTGTCGGGTAATGAGCAGCAGCCCTGCCAGCAAAGCACTGAACAGCAGCATATTGTGGAATTCGCCGATCAGCGTGAAGACCACCGCCACTTCATCGAGCGTCGGGCTGCGATGTTCCTGCACCAGGCTCATCAAACCTTGATCAAGGGCGTTCAGGTACGGATAGCCGATGAACAGCCCAGCCAGAAGGAGAAAACTCATGCCGGCGATTATCGATGTAGCCCGGCGATGCTGGCGCAAGCTACTGGTGGCGCTCAGCCCCACCATGACTGCAATGCTGCCGGCAACGATTGCGGCCTGAGTCCAGAAACCTTCGGGCAACGGCAAGCGAATCGCCGCGCCGGTGGCCCAGCCAGGCAGCAAATAAGCCACCGACCACCCCGCACCGGCCAGCAGGCTGACGGCGATGAAGCGCGGGAAGGGCATGTCGCACATGCCGGCGACCATGGGCAGCATCGGCCGCAATGGCCCGATAAAACGCCCGACCAGCAGGCTGGCGGTGCCATAACGCTGGAAATAGGTCTCGGCTCCGGCAATCCATTGCGGGTGATGGCGCAAACCGGGCAGGCGCCGGATGTTCTGATGAAAATGCCGTCCGAGGAAATACGAAACCACGTCACCCAACACACCGGCGCCGAAGCCCAGCAGCAAGGTTTCACTCAGCGGCAGCGCACCGCTGCCGGCCAGTACCGCAACGGTGAACAGCAAGACCGTACCGGGGACGATCAGCCCGGCAATCGCCAGGCATTCCACAAAAGCCACCAGAAATATCGCCGCCGCCAGCCATTGCGGGTTGACCGTCAACCAGCCGGTCAAGCTTTCGAGCCATTGGCCCATATAAACCACTCCATCAAATGTTCAATTGCTTCCAGGGGATAAGAGCCACTTTGAATACGCCACCGCCCCCTGTAGGAGCGGGCTTGCCCGCGAATCGGCCCTATCAGTCGACATTGACGTCGCCTGACACGCCGCTTCCGCGGGCAAGCCCGCTCCCACAGGGGATCCCTTCAGTTTCAAAGTACGGGTCAATCTCAGGTCAGCACAAAATAATCGCGACCCTCGACCTGCCCCCGTCGTAGCGGATTGCGCGTGCAATAAGCCGCGTAGGCAGCGTCGACGAAGCGGTACATCAGGTGCTCATCGCGCCCGTGGGGGATGCCCAGGCGTGTAGTCTGGATGACGTGGGCGGGCGTCTGGCCGACGTGCTCCACCAGCAGCACTTGATGGTCGAAGCGTTTGGCGTCCCACACCGGCACTTTCAGGCCCAGTGCCTTGCAGAGCAGGGTTTGCCCGGCGCAGAGTTTTTGTGACGGGCGAGGGTGGCCCTGGGCATCGGGATTGTTCAACAGCATCTGTGCCAGGCTGGCCGGCCCGCTCAATTCATCGACCCACGGGTAGGCGGACTTGATCAGCACGGCGTTACCGGGCCCTTGGGCGCTGAAATTAAGGGAATCGCCGCCCCGGGCGTAATACATATAGATGTGGCCGCCATCCAGAAACAAAGCCTTACGCTTTTCTGTGTAGCCGAGGGACGCGTGGCTGCCTTTTTCCGCGCAGTAATAGGCTTCGGTCTCGATGATCCGGGCGCTGAGCCACAGGTCGCCGACCCGATGGCGTATGACTTTGCCCAGTAAATCCCGAGCCAGAATTTGCGCGTCGCGGTCGAAAAACGCGTCCGGAAGGCCCGTGGGCAGGCTCGCAGCGGATGCTCGAACAGTCAGGTTGGACATGATGAACGACGTTTATCAGGGCTGATTGAGTCGTGATGATAACAATTTGCAGCTTAATCCCGGCTGAACATCAGCAAATTGCCCTCCATTTCGACCATCCGCCCGTCACCGCTGTTAGTCCCGGGACGCGACAGCTATAATCTGCCGCTTTACTCTTTACCAAGACCTTATCAAAGACCACGCCAGACCATGACTGAGTCCGTTCTTGACTACATGACCCGCCTGGGTTGCGCTGCCCGCGAAGCTTCCCGCGTGATCGGCCGCGCCAGCACTGCGCAGAAAAACCGCGCCCTGCAGGCCGCCGCCAATGCGCTGGACGCTGCCCGCGCCGAGCTGACCGCGGCCAATGAGCTGGATCTGGCCGCCGGTCGCGCCAGTGGTCTGGAGCCGGCCCTGCTTGAGCGCCTGGCTCTGACCCCGGAGCGTATCGACGGCATGATCGTCGGCCTGCGACAAGTGGCAGCCCT
The DNA here is from genome assembly GCF_019947515.1 of Pseudomonas sp. A-B-19. NCBI lineage: Bacteria > Pseudomonadati > Pseudomonadota > Gammaproteobacteria > Pseudomonadales > Pseudomonadaceae > Pseudomonas > Pseudomonas sp. A-B-19. Next base: position 59,241 of record NZ_JAGYGN010000002.1, on the reverse strand, counting down.
GCCGGACCCGGTTGGCGCGATCCGTGACATGAGCTTCCGCCCGTCCGGTATTCAGGTTGGCAAGATGCGCGTGCCATTGGGCGTGATTGGAATCATCTACGAGTCGCGGCCGAACGTGACCATCGATGCCGCGAGCCTGTGCCTGAAGTCCGGTAACGCGACCATCCTGCGTGGCGGCTCCGAGGCGATTCATTCCAATCGTGCCATCGCCGCCTGCATTCAGCGTGGTCTGGCCGAGGCCGATCTGCCGGCCGCGGTGGTGCAAGTGGTCGAAACCACCGATCGCGCAGCCGTCGGTGCGCTGATCACCATGCCTGAATACGTCGATGTCATCGTGCCGCGCGGCGGCCGTGGCCTGATCGAACGTGTCAGCCGTGACGCCCGCGTACCGGTGATCAAGCACCTGGACGGCATTTGCCACGTTTACGTGAGTGAGCACGCCGACATGGCCAAGGCCCAGCGCATTGCGTTCAACGCCAAGACGTACCGTTACGGCATCTGCGGTGCCATGGAGACGCTGCTGGTGGATCAAACCGTCGCCAGGGATTTCCTGCCGGCGATGGCGGCACAGTTCCGCGAAAAAGGCGTCGAACTGCGCGGTTGTGAGCGTACCCGAGCGATCATCGATGCCGTGGTCGCCACTGAAGAAGACTGGAGCACCGAATACCTGGCGCCGATTCTGTCGATCCGCGTGGTCGACGGACTGGGCCAGGCCATCGAGCACATCAACCACTACGGTTCCCATCACACCGATTCTATTGTCAGCGAACACCAGGGCGACACCCGGCGTTTCGTGGCTGAAGTCGACTCCTCGTCGGTGATGATCAATACCCCGACGTGCTTCGCCGATGGCTTCGAATACGGATTGGGTGCCGAGATCGGCATTTCTACTGATAAGCTGCACGCCCGCGGTCCGGTGGGCCTCGAAGGACTGACCTGCGAGAAGTACATCGTGGTCGGCGACGGGCAGTTGCGTGGACAGGAGCCGGCCTGACTTGGGCGACTTAGACCCGTCAGCCCCGGTCATCGCCAGCGAGCCAGCCCCTCGCCGCATTGGCGTGCTGGGCGGAACGTTCGACCCGGTGCACATCGGCCATTTGCGCGGTGCGCTGGAGGTCGCCGAAACACTGGTGCTCGATGAACTGCGACTGACACCCAGTGCCAGGCCGCCCCATCGGGATACGCCGCAGGTGTCCGCCAAAGACCGACTGGCGATGGTCGAGTGTGCGGTGGCCGGTGTGGCGCCGTTGGTGGTGGACGCCCGCGAATTGCGGCGGGACAAACCGTCCTACACCATTGATACCCTGGAGCTGATGCGCGCTGAACTGGCCGCAGATGACCAGGTTTTTCTGCTTTTGGGCTGGGACGCTTTTTGCGGCCTGCCCACTTGGCACCGCTGGGAAGAGTTGCTCCAGCATTGCCATATCCTGGTGTTGCAACGCCCGGATGCCGACAGCGAACCGCCGGATGCCTTGCGCAACCTGCTGGCAGCGCGCTCGGTGAGCGACCCGCTGGCCCTCAAGGGGCCGAGCGGACAGATTGCATTCGTCTGGCAGACACCGCTCGCGGTATCCGCCACCCAGATCCGTCAACTGCTGGCCAGCGGTAAGTCGGTACGTTTCCTGGTGCCCGACGCGGTCCTGGCCTACATCGATGCGCACGGACTCTACCGTGCGTCGAACTGAATAGGAGTGCCTCAAGGCACGTGGCAACAACGTGTATTGAAGCGCCCGAACATACGAGCAAAACGAGTTTTATATGACGAACAACGACGTAAACAAAGTTAAGCGCAAAGGCACGTTCAAGAGTGCCCCGCTGCCGGAAAAGGTACTCGCTGCCGAGCCGCCTAAAGGCGACGAACTGGTCAAGATCGCCGTAGCCGCCCTGGAAGACGTCAAGGCCCAGGACGTGCTGGTCATCGATGTTCGCGACAAACAGAGCATCACTGACTACATGATCATCGCCACCGGTACGTCCAACCGCCAGATCGGCGCGATGCTGGACAAGGTTCGCGAGGCCGTCAAAGCCCTGGGCATCAAGCCGCTGGGTGAAGAAGGCAAGGGCGACAGCGACTGGGTTCTGCTGGACATGGACGACGTGATCGTCCACATGATGACTTCCAATGCACGCCAGTTCTACGACCTGGAGCGCCTGTGGAAAGGTGCCGAGCAGAGCCGTGCAGCCGATGGCAAACACCACAGCCCTGAAGTTGGTCACGAGCACTTCAACAAGCTCAACAAAGACCAGGAATAAGGGACTGCTGTGCGACTGCGACTGATCGCCGTCGGTTCACGCATGCCCAAATGGGTGGAAGAAGGCTGGCATGAATATGCCAAGCGTCTTCCGTCCGAGCTGGCGCTGGAACTGGTGGAAATACCGCTCAATACCCGTGGCAAGAACGCCGACGTGGCCCGTTTCATCCGTCAGGAAGGCGAAGCCATGCTGGCCAAGGTCGGGCCGAACGAGCGGATTGTCACTCTCGAAGTCCACGGCAAGCCCTGGAGCACCGAGCAACTGGCGGTCGAGCTCGATCGCTGGCGGCTGGACTCACGTACGGTCAACTTCATGGTCGGCGGCCCTGAAGGGCTGGCGCCGGAAGTCTGTGCCCGGGCTGACCAGCGCTGGTCGTTGTCGCCGCTGACCTTGCCGCACCCGCTGGTGCGGATCCTGATCGGCGAACAGTTGTACCGTGCCTGGACCGTGCTGTCCGGTCACCCTTACCACAAGTAGCTCTGCCCTCATGTCCCAGCCGATCCGCATCAAGGACCACGAAAAAGACGCCCGTCTGGTGCGTGGCCGCGTCGTGTTCGGGGCCATTGCAGTGGTGACGCTGATTGGCGTGCTGATCGCGCGCCTGTATTTCCTGCAGGTGATCCAGTACGAGTACCACTCGACCCTGTCGGAAAACAACCGTGTCCATGTGCAGCCGATTCCGCCGCCCCGTGGTTTGATTTTCGACCGCAATGGCGTGGTGATCGCCGATAACCGGCCGAGTTTCAGTCTGAGCATGACCCGCGAGCGTTCCGGCGACTGGCAGCAGGTGCTCGACGTGATTGTCGAAGTGCTGCAACTGACGCCCGAGGATCGGGTGATCTTCGAGAAGCGTATGCGTCAGGGCCGCCGGCCGTTCGAGCCGGTGCCGATTCTGTTTGAACTGACCGAAGAGCAGATTGCGCGCATCGCCGTGAACCAGTTCCGCTTGCCGGGTGTGGAAGTGGTCGCGCAATTGGTTCGTCACTACCCGCAGGGTGCGCATTTTGCGCACTCGGTGGGCTACATGGGGCGGATCAACGAGAAAGAGCTGAAGACCCTGGATCCGGTGAGTTACAGCGGCACCCATCAAATTGGCAAAACCGGCATCGAGCGTTTCTACGAGCCTGAATTGCACGGCCAGGTGGGTTACGAGGAAGTCGAGACCAACGCCCGGGGCCGCGTATTGCGCGTGCTCAAGCGTACCGATCCGATTCCCGGCAAGGACATCGTCCTGAGCCTGGACATCAAATTGCAGGAAGCCGCCGAAGCTGCGCTCGGTGGTCGTCGTGGTGCGGTGGTAGCGCTGGACCCGAAAACCGGTGAAGTGCTGGCGATGGTCAGCCAGCCGAGTTTCGACCCGAACCTGTTCGTCACCGGCATCAGCTCCAAGGCCTATTCCGAGCTGCGTGATTCCATCGACCGGCCGTTGTTCAACCGCGTGCTGCGTGGCCTGTACCCGCCAGGCTCGACCATCAAGCCGGCAGTGGCGATTGCCGGCCTGGATTCCGGGGTGGTGACCGCTTCGACCCGAGTGTTCGACCCCGGTTACTACATGCTGCCCAACTACGACCACAAATACCGTAACTGGAACCGTACCGGCGACGGTTTTGTCGACCTCGATACGGCGATCATGCGCTCCAACGACACCTACTTCTATGACCTGGCCCACAAGCTGGGGATCGATCGGTTGTCGTCGTACCTGTCCAAGTTCGGTATCGGTCAGAAGGTTTCCCTGGACATGTTCGAGGAGTCGCCGGGTCTGATGCCGACCCGCGAATGGAAGCGCGCGACCCGCCGCCAGGCATGGTTCCCGGGCGAAACGCTGATTCTGGGGATCGGTCAGGGCTACATGCAATCGACCCCGTTGCAACTGGCCCAGGCCACCGCACTGGTGGCCAACAAAGGCATCTGGAATCGTCCGCACCTGGCCAGGACCATCGAAGGCGAGAAGCCGGTGGACCCTAACCCGATGCCGGACATTATCCTGCGCGACCCGTCGGACTGGACCAAGGTCAACCACGGCATGCAGCAGGTTATGCATGGTGCCCGGGGTACGGCGCGCAAAGCCTCGATCGGCGCGCAATACCGAATCGCCGGCAAGTCGGGTACGGCCCAGGTGGTCGCGATCAAGCAGGGTGAAAAGTACGACCGCTCCAAGGTTCAGGAGCGTCACCGTGACCACGCCTTGTTTGTCGGCTTCGCGCCGGCTGACGACCCGAAAATCGTGGTGTCGGTGATGGTCGAGAACGGCGAGTCCGGCTCAGGCGTCGCCGCGCCCGTGGTGCGTCAAGTCATGGACGCCTGGCTCCTGGACCAGGACGGTCGGTTGAAGCCCGAATACGCCAGCCCTATCAGTGCAGAGGCTACCGCCCGTGATGAATAACTTCGATCGCATGCTCTCAAGCGAAGATGTGATGCGTCGCCGCGCGACGCTACTGCAACGCCTGCACATCGACGGCCCGTTGTTGATCCTGCTGCTGACTCTCGCCGCCGGCAGCCTGTTCGTGCTGTATTCGGCCAGTGGCAAAAGCTGGGATCTGCTGGGCAAGCAAGCCACTTCGTTCGGCATCGGCCTGGTGTCGATGATCGTCATCGCCCAGTTCGAGCCACGCTTCATGGCGCGCTGGGTGCCACTGGGCTACGTGGTCGGGGTAATGCTGTTGCTGGTGGTGGACATCATGGGCCACAACGCCATGGGCGCCACCCGCTGGATCAATATCCCCGGGGTGATCCGCTTCCAGCCCTCGGAATTCATGAAAATCCTGATGCCGGCGACGATCGCCTGGTACTTGTCCAAGCGCACCTTGCCGCCCCAGATCAAGCATGTGGGTGTCAGCCTGATGCTGATCGGCGTGCCGTTTATTCTGATCGTGCGTCAACCGGACCTCGGCACTTCGCTGCTGATCCTGGCCGGCGGCGCTTTCGTGTTGTTCATGGGTGGCTTGCGCTGGCGCTGGATCCTCAGCGTACTGGCCGCCGCCGTGCCCGTGGCGGTTGCCATGTGGTTCTTCATCATGCACGACTACCAGAAGCAGCGAATCCTGACGTTTCTCGACCCGGAGAGCGATCCGCTCGGTACGGGCTGGAACATCATCCAGTCCAAGGCCGCCATCGGTTCCGGCGGTGTGTTCGGCAAGGGCTGGTTGCTGGGCACCCAGTCGCACCTGGACTTCCTGCCGGAAAGCCACACCGACTTCATCATTGCAGTAATGGGTGAAGAGTTCGGCCTGGTGGGGATCTGCGCGCTGTTGCTGATCTACCTGCTGTTGATCGGCCGCGGACTGGTGATTACCGCCCAGGCGCAGACATTGTTCGGCAAGTTGCTCGCGGGCAGCCTGACCATGACGTTTTTTGTTTATGTTTTCGTCAACATCGGTATGGTCAGTGGCCTGTTGCCGGTGGTGGGGGTGCCGTTGCCGTTCATTAGCTACGGAGGAACTTCGCTGGTGACGCTGCTGTCAGCGTTTGGGGTTTTGATGTCGATCCATACCCATCGCAAGTGGATCGCGCAGGTTTGAATAAGGTGAAACTTTCAATGCAAGTAATGCGTGGCTGGGTGACTCGGTATGCGCCATGGGTCGGCCTGGTAAGCATCCTTGGCACCGTGCATGAAGCGTTGGCCGGCGACTACGAAGGCTCACCCCAGGTGGCCGAATTCGTCGGTGAAATGACCCGCGACTATGGTTTCGCCGGTGAACAATTGATGGGCGTGTTCCGCGAAGCCGAGCGCAAGCAGTCGATTCTGGACGCCATCTCGAAACCCGCCGAACGGGTCAAGCAGTGGAGCGAATATCGCCCGATGTTCATCACCGATGCGCGCATAGCCCGGGGTGTGGATTTCTGGCGTCAGCACGAAGCGGTGTTGGCCCGTGCCGAGCAGGAATACGGCGTTCCGGCCCAGGTGATAGTCTCGATCATCGGCGTTGAAACCTTTTTCGGCCGTAATACCGGAAATTTCCGGGTGATCGATGCCTTGTCGACCCTGGGTTTCGACTATCCTCCCCGTGCCGAGTTTTTCCGCAAGGAGTTGCGTGAGTTCCTGCTGCTGGCCCGCGAAGAGCAGGTCGATCCGTTGACGCTCAAAGGCTCTTACGCCGGCGCAATGGGGTTGCCGCAATTCATGCCGAGCAGTTTCCGCGCCTATGCGGTGGATTTCGACGGTGATGGCCATATCAACATCTGGACCAACCCCGACGATGCCATTGGTAGTGTCGCCAGTTACTTCAAGCGTCATGGCTGGGGCGCCGGCGAACCGGTGGTCAGCCGTGCCGATGTCCGTGGCGATCAGGTCGACGAGGGTTTGACCGCAGGAATCGAACCGACGAAAACCGTCGGGGAGTTGCGAGCCTTGGGGTGGTCAAGTCATGATGCGCTGCGCGATGATATGCCGGTTACCGCTTTCCGCCTGGAAGGCGACAATGGCTCCGAGTACTGGATGGGCCTGAAGAATTTTTACGCGATCACGCGTTATAACCGCAGCGTGATGTACGCCATGGCCGTACATCAACTGTCTGAACAGCTGGTCCAAGCACGGGGCGTCAAGTAATGCGGGCATTGCCTATCAATAAACCCCTGAAGTTGATGGCGTTCGCCGCGTTGGCTGTGCTGGTCGCCAGCTGTTCGACCAGCCGCGCGCCGGCTCAGAAGTCCACCGCCGCCGTGCGCTCGACGCCGGGGCTGGACATCAACCGTGCCCACAAGGATGGCGCGCCATGGTGGGATGTCGATGTTTCGCGCATCCCGGACGCCACGCCGACCCTGCATACCGGCCCGTACAAGGCCAGCCCGTACTCAGTACTGGGCAAAACCTATTTTCCGTTGCAAGAATCCAAGACGTACGTGCAGTCGGGTACGGCGTCCTGGTATGGCACCAAGTTCCATGGTCAGAACACCGCCAACGGCGAAGTCTATGATCTGTATGGCATGAGTGCCGCACACAAGACATTGCCACTGCCGAGTTACGTTCGGGTGACCAACCTGGACAACAACAAGAGCGTGATCCTGCGCGTCAACGATCGTGGGCCGTTCTACTCGGACCGGATCATCGACCTGTCATATGCGGCCGCCAAGAAACTCGGTTATGCCGAGACCGGTACCGCGCGGGTCAAGGTCGAGGGCATCGATCCACAACAGTGGTGGGCCGCCAAGGGCCGTCCGGCGCCTTTAATGCTCAACGAGCCGCAAGTCGCGCAGAATAGCGCCCCGGTGATCACCGCGTCGGCAGGCACCGTCGAGCAATGGACGCCGCCGCCGCAGCAACACGCCGCAGCCGTTGTGCCCGTACAACTTGCTGACGCAAAAAAAAACGCTTCTGCACCAGCCTCTGGCCAGTATCTGCAGGTGGGCGCGTTCGCCAACCCGGACGCTGCAGAACTCCTGAGATCGAAGCTCAGCTCGATGGTGAGCGCTCCGGTGTTCATCAGCTCGATCGTGCGCAATCAGCAGACCCTGCATCGGGTTCGCCTGGGCCCGATCGGATCGCCGGGTGAAATCCAGCAGGTGCAGAACAGTGTGCGCCTGGCCAATCTCGGTTCGCCAAGTGTTGTGACTGAGTAAAACGTAGAACTTGATTGACGGTTCATCTGCAGTTTTGGGGGATGAACCGGGTTGTTGGCTCGTCGAAGAACAAAAGCCCGGCAAAGGGTGGCTGGAGTGAGCAACTGAACACGCGATGACTCGTTAGAAAGTCATCTGATTAAATTTTGCCTTCGGGCAGTTTCCATTAGCGATTTCGAGAGACGGATGAACATCACCACCTTTGCCAAACGCCTGTTCCTGTTAGTCCCGCTGCTCCTCTCACCTGCCGCGTTCGCGGTCGAGATGATGCCGTCGCCACCGCAACTGGCTGCCAAGGCCTACGTGCTCATGGATGCCAGCAGCGGCAACGTGCTGGTCGAGAACAATGGTGACCAGCGTCTGCCGCCGGCCAGCCTGACCAAGCTGATGACCGCGTACATCGCGACTCTGGAAATCCGTCGCGGCCAGATCGGCGAAAACGATCCGGTGACCGTCAGCGAGAACGCCTGGCGCACCGGCGGTTCGCGGATGTTCATCAAGGTAGGCTCGCAGGTCACCGTCAGCGACCTGCTGCACGGCATCATCATCCAGTCCGGCAACGACGCCAGCGTCGCGCTGTCCGAGCACATCGCCGGCAGCGAAGACGCCTTCGCCGACCTGATGAACAAGACCGTCGCCGACTTGGGCATGACCAACACCCACTTCATGAACCCGACCGGCCTGCCGAACCCTGAGCACTATTCGTCGGCTCACGACATGGCTGTGCTGGCCCGCGCGATCATCCACGAAGACCCGGCTCACTACGCGATCTACTCGCAGAAAGAGTTCTTCTGGAACGGCATCAAGCAACCGAACCGTAACCTGCTGCTGTGGCGCGACAAGACCGTCGACGGCCTGAAAACCGGCCACACCGACGAAGCCGGCTACTGCATGGTGTCTTCGGCTGTACGTGATGGCATGCGCCTGATCGCCGTGGTGTTCGGCACCAACAGCGAAGTGGCTCGTGCCGCTGAAACCCAGAAGCTGCTGACTTACGGTTTCCGCTTCTTCGAAACCCAGACCTTCTATCAGAAGGGCGCTGAACTGGCCCAGGCGCCGGTCTGGAAGGGTTCCACGAACCAGGTCAAGGCTGGCCTGGCTGAAGACCTGACCATGACTCTGCCCAAAGGCCAGCTGAAAAAGCTCGCTGCCAGCATGACCATGAACCCGCAACTGGTCGCACCAATCGCCAAGGGCGACGTGATCGGTAAAGTCGAAGTGAAGCTGGACGACAAGGTGGTGCACAGCGCTGATCTGATCGCTCTGGACGCTGTCGAGGAAGGTGGTATCTTCCGCCGCATGTGGGATAGCATCCGTCTATTCTTCTACGGCTTGTTCAACTGAATTTAGTGTGCACCTGCATGGCTCCGCGCTGAACTGGCACGCAGCCATGCCCGTCGCCACGGCTTACGCTTACGAGGCCGTTACGCCATGACCGATACCGAAGTAAAGGCGCCAAAGATCGAATTCCCTGCCAATGATTATCCGGTTAAGGTGATCAGCGACACGGGCGTGGGCAACAAGGACAGGATCATCGATATCGTCAAGAAGCATGCGACGATCAACGATGAGCGTGTTGATGAGCGCCAGAGCAGCAACGGCAAATACACCACCATCCAGTTGCACATCGTCGCGACCGACCAGGACCAGCTGTACAACATCAACAGCGAACTGCGGGCCACCGGTTTCGTGCACATGGTGTTGTGATGTCTGGCACGTTGGGCTTTCGCGAGCTCGGTCAGATGGCTTACGAGCCGGTCTGGCATGCCATGCAACGCTTCACCAACGAACGCGGTAGCGATGCCGCCGACGAGATCTGGCTGGTAGAGCATCCACCGGTGTTCACCCAGGGCCAGGCTGGCAAGGCTGAACATCTGCTGCTTCCCGGTGATATTCCGGTGGTGCAGGTCGACCGTGGTGGTCAGGTGACTTACCACGGACCTGGCCAACTGGTGGCTTATCTGCTGCTGGATGTGCGCAAGCTGGGCTTTGGCGTGCGCGATCTGGTCACCCGGATGGAGCATTGCCTGATCGAGCTGCTGGCCAGTTACGGCGTCACCGCCGTGGCCAAGCCCGATGCACCGGGTGTCTACGTCGACGGGGCGAAAATCGCCTCGCTGGGTCTGCGGATCCGCCATGGCTGCTCCTTTCATGGCCTGGCCCTGAACGTGGACATGAACCTGGAACCGTTTCGACGGATTAATCCCTGCGGCTACGCCGGGCTGGCGATGACCCAGCTGAGCGATCACGCAGGATCGATTGAATTTGCCGAGGTAAGTGCCCGGCTGCGCGCGCAGCTCGTCAAACACCTCGACTATGCTGAGCAGACGACCCTGACGGGCGGAATCGACTGATATGACTACTGATGCAGTGCAAACCATGATCCCGACGCTCGATGTCACCGAGCGCCCGGCCCCGCGTCCCAAGGTAGAAGCCGGCGTCAAGCTGCGCGGCGCCGAAAAGGTTGCACGCATCCCGGTGAAGATCATTCCGACTACGGAATTGCCGAAAAAGCCGGACTGGATTCGTGTCCGCATCCCGGTTTCGCCGGAAGTCGACCGCATCAAGGCCCTGCTGCGCAAACACAAGCTGCACAGCGTGTGCGAAGAGGCGTCCTGCCCGAACCTGGGCGAGTGCTTCTCCGGCGGCACTGCGACCTTCATGATCATGGGTGACATCTGCACCCGTCGTTGCCCGTTCTGCGACGTGGGCCACGGGCGTCCGAAGCCGCTGGACGTCAATGAGCCGGAAAGCCTGGCCATCGCCATCGCCGACCTGAAACTCAAGTACGTGGTGATCACCTCGGTGGACCGCGATGACCTGCGTGACGGCGGTGCCCAGCACTTTGCCGACTGCATCCGCGAAATCCGCAAACTGTCGCCGAATGTGCAGCTCGAGACCCTGGTCCCGGACTACCGTGGCCGCATGGACATCGCCCTGGAAATCACCGCTGCCGAGCCACCGGATGTGTTCAACCACAACCTGGAAACCGTGCCGCGCCTGTACAAGGCTGCGCGTCCGGGCTCGGACTATCAGTGGTCGCTGACCCTGCTGCAACGTTTCAAGCAGATGATGCCGCACATTCCGACCAAGTCCGGTTTGATGCTGGGCCTGGGCGAGACCGACGAAGAAGTCATCGAAGTCATGAAGCGCATGCGCGAACACGACATCGACATGCTGACCCTCGGCCAGTACCTGCAACCGTCCCGCAGCCACTTGCCGGTGCAGCGCTTCGTGCACCCGGACACCTTCGCCTGGTTCGCCGAGGAAGGTTACAAGATGGGCTTCAAGAACGTGGCGTCCGGTCCGTTGGTACGCTCTTCGTATCACGCTGACGAGCAGGCCAAGCTGGTCAAGGCCGAGCTGATGTCGTCCTGATTCTGCGCTGTGAAAAGTGCCCGCAAGGTTTAATCGGCCTTGCGGGCTTTTTTTGTCTGTCTGACAGTGATTTCGGCCCTTTCCTGCGAACGACGGGACGATTGATCCCCTTCTGTTTGTCGCCGTTCCTGACTAATGTGTGTTTGACGCTTCTATGCCGGGAGATCCATGGATGACCGCAAGACCTGACCCCACGCTCATGCCTCACACGCCTGTACCGGCGTTGCCGATGCAAGGGTTGATCGCCGTGATCGCGCCTGCCGGCCCCGCAGCGCTGGATACCGACAAGGCCATCGCCTGGATGCGCGCGCGTGGTTACTCGCTGCGGATATTTCCGGGGGTGTTCGAGAAGGATGGCTACCTCGCCGGCAGCGACGATGTACGACTCAATGACCTGCACGCCGCGTTCACCGACCCGCAGGTCGATGCCATCATTTGCCTGCGCGGTGGATACGGCACGCCTCGGTTGCTTGATCGCATCGATTTCCAGTTGCTGCGCCACCACGCCAAGCCATTCATCGGCTACAGCGACATCACCGCGCTGCATTTGGCGATCAGCCGTCATGCGGGTTTTGTGACCTTCCATGGCCCGCTGCTCAACGCCGATCTGCTGGGTGAGCGGCTGCCACCTACCGAATCCTCTTTTTTCAATATGCTCAGTGGGCAATGCAGGGCCGGTAGCGTGCTCAAGCATCCGATTGGCCGCCCATTGACGACGATCGTACCGGGTGTCGCCCATGGGCGCCTGCTCGGTGGCAACCTGTCGATGATTGCCGCGACGATGGGCACGCCCTACCAGATCGATGCCGAGGGCGTCATTCTGTTCATCGAAGATATCAACGAGCCGCTGTATCGCATCGACCGGTTGCTGACACATCTGCGTCTTGCGGGGACCCTGCACAAGCTGCGAGGGGTGCTGGTGGGGGACATCGCGGGAGTCGAGGTGGTCGCGCTGGAGCGCTTGCTCAAGCAGACGTTCGAGCCATTGCTGATACCGGTGCTGTCCGGCTGGCGCAGCGGGCATTGCAACCCGAACCTGACGTTGCCGATGGGTGCGTTAGTGCGGCTGGATGCCGGGAGCAAGGAGTTGGTGTTGGAACAGGATGTAGTGGTCAGGCGCTAGATCCACTCCGCCTGACCGGCCGCCTTCGTCGGATCGCCGCCCGGGGCAAGCCCGCTCCTGCAAAGTTTGAGGTGTACGCAAATGACGTGATCACCTTTGAACCTGTGGGAGCGAGCTTGCTCGCGATGGCGGTATTCGCCATACGACAATCTATCGGTTACGCAACCCTTCCAGCAACTTGTGCGTCGGATACCCGTCCGCCGGCCAGCCAAACGACTGTTGGGCGCTACGGATCGCCTTGCGCGTGTTGGCGCCAATGATCCCGTCGGCGGTGCCGGCATCGTAGTTTTGTGTGCTCAGCAGGTTTTGCAGCTCGATCCGCTCGGTGCGGCTCAGTGGCAGGTCATCCTTTGGCCACGTGCCGCTGATCAGTCCCGCGCCATTGAAGCGTTCGGACAACAGGCTCACCCCCAGGGCGTAGGATGACGAGTTGTTGTACTTGAGGATCGCCCGGAAGTTATCGAGCACCAGGAACGCCGGGCCACGGTAACCGGCCGGCAGCAGCAGGGCCGCGGACAATTGCTCGGAGCCGGCCGGGACCTGGCTACCGTTGGGCAGGGTAATTCCCAGTTGCCGCCATTCGGCGACGCTCTTGCGAGTCGTGCCGTCGGCCAGCACGTAGTCGAACCCGCCTGGCAACTGCACCTCGAAGCCCCACGGCTGGCCTCTCTGCCAGCCTGAGCTTTGCAGGTAATGCGCAGTCGAGGCCAGGGCATCGGCCGAACTGCCCCAGATATCGCGGCGCCCATCACCATCGAAGTCGACGGCATGGGTGTTGTAGGTGGTCGGGATGAACTGGGTCTGGCCCATGGCACCGGCCCAGGATCCGAGCATCTTCTCGGGTTCGATATCGCCTTGCTGCAGGATTTGCAGGGCGGCAATCAATTGTGCGTGGGCGAAACCGGGGCGACGGCCTTCGTAGGCCAGGGTCGCCAGCGAGTTGATCACCGACTTGCTGCCCTGGAACTGGCCAAAGTTGCTTTCCATGCCCCACACGGCCACCAGCGCCTGACGATCAACGCCGTAACGCTGCTCGATGCTTTGCAGGATGTCAGCGTACTGGTTGACCAGCGACTGGCCTTTGCGTACCCGCAGCGGCGACAAGGCGCCATCGAGATATTCCCACACCGGTTTTGCGAATTCCGGCTGGCTGCGATCGGCACGAATCACACTGGGGTCGAAGCTGACATCGGCGAAAGCGCGATCAAACAGATCGGCGCGGATTCCGGCGGCCAAGGCATCCTTGCGGAAACCCGCCTGCCATTCGGCGAAGGTCTGGGTGGGTTGGATGTCGAGGTTGTCACCGCTGGGAACCACAGGCGGAACAATCGCCGGGGCGGTGGCGACAGGGAGGGTCTGAAGCGGCTGGGCGTCGGCTGCGGTGGGTTTTTCCGCACAGGCGACTAGCAAAACGAGGCTGGAGGCAGCGATCAATTGGCGCAAGTGCCAACGACGGGAAAGACAAAAGGGCATGCACGGGTCCAGGGAATACGGATCAGGTGCAGACCTTAACATGTTGAGCGGATGCTTGCCTTTCAGGCCGCCAGAAAGCAAGAAGCCTCCCAGCTGTCAGACTGGAAGGCTTCGCGGCGGTAACTGCCTTTGCCCTTGGCGGGGCGTTCCTGGCGGCTGCGGAACAATGGCTGGGCGATGATGGATTTGGCTTTGTTGGGGCCATGCGTTGATGGCTTTTTGCTCATGGTGATGCCTCGCAAGTGAGTGGTTTTTGCGGGGCAAATCATCGGCCGAAGTGAGGGTTCTGTCTATAGGGGCGATGGATGTGGATTTTGTAGGAAGAAAGATCAAGAGATCGTAGCCTTCGGCAGCTCCTACATAAGATCGCGTTTCAATCCGTAGGAGCTGCCGAAGGCTACGATCTCTTGATCTCACTCGGCAGGCAACGCCAATTTTTGGCCCGCCATCAACAACGTCAACCGGCTCAGACTCATCCACGGCGAACCAGCCGCCTGGCCTTTGATCTGCGCGTCGATACGCTGGGCTTCGAGCAAAAGTTGCGCCCAGCGTTGTGCCGAGTAGCGTTGCAGGGCTTTGCTCATCAGCGGTTTGCGTTTGTCCCAGACTGGCGGTTTAGCCTGGCTGAAGGCCTTGTCCAGTGGTGTACCCTGGCTGTATTGCAGGGAAATATTGGCCAGCAGGCGCAACTCCCGGGCCAGGGCCCAGAGAATCACCGGCGGCTCGACGCCTTCACCGCGCAAGCCTTCGAGCATGCGCAACGCATGGGCCGCTTCACCATTGAGCACCGCATCAGTCAGGCCAAAGACGTCGAAGCGCGCACTGTCGGCCACCGCCGCCTGTACGGTTTCAACGGTGATCTGACCCCCTTCGGCCATCAGCTTGAGCTTTTCGATTTCCTGGGCGGCGGCCAGCAAATTGCCCTCGACCCGCGCCGCGATCAGCTCAACGGCGTCCTGGCTGGCGGAAAGCCCGGCCTGGGACAAACGTTGGCGGATCCAGCTTGGCAACTGGGCGACATCGACTGGCCAGATCTGCACGAACTGGGTCTGCTGTCCTTCGATCAGCGCTTTGCCCCACTTGGTTTTCTGGGCACTGCCATCGAGTTTCGGCAGGCTGATCAGCAGTACGGTGTCGTCAGCCGGACGTGAGCAGTACTCGATCAGCGCTGCGGCACCTTTGTCGCCGGGTTTGCCGGAAGGCAAGCGCAGTTCCAGCAGGCGCTTTTCGGCGAACAGCGACATGCTGGCACCGGCTTGCAGCAGCGTCCCCCAGTCGAAACTGGCGTCGGCGGCAAACACCTGGCGTTCATCGAATCCCTGCTGACGGGCGGCGGCGCGAACAGCGTCGGCCGCCTCCTGGCACAACAACGGGTCATCGCCGCTGATGATGTAGACCGGCGCAAGGGCGCCTTGCAGGTGTTTGGCGAGTTGGGCGGGGGCGAGCTTCATAAGAGAGGGCGAACGGGGTACCTGAACACCCCGTAAGTCTTACTGCTGCGGCAGTTCGACAGGCGACTGACGCGGGGTGTCCGCTTCGGCCTTCTTTGCCGATTCCAGTGCTGCGGCATCAGCCTTGGCCCTGGCTTCGGCAGTCTGCTGCAACTGATCCAGCTGGCCAGGGGTCAGTTGTTGCAGGCGCAGCATCATGCGTTGAACCAGTTCGCGGCGGGCTTCTGTCCGGGCCATTGCGGCTTCCTGGTCGGAGCCCGCCAGGTTGTTGCCGTCGTGCATGTAGATTTTCTGCACTTCAATCTTGTCGCTCACCAGTGGCAGGTCACCGCGACCACGAATGTCATAGTTCAGCACGGTGGTCACCTGGTATTCGCCAGCACGACCGGCACCGGCGTAGCTGAGGATGCGTTGGCTTTCCTGCTCATCGGTCAGCACCAGTTTGTAAGGTGCGCCGTTATAGACCTTGACGCCGCTGCCTTCCAGTACCTGACGCAACTGGGTCACGGTTGGGCCGTAGGCGTTACGGGCGCTCAGGTCGAGTTCCTTGATCGCCAGTTCGTCGGTGCCGGTGCCGCGCAGCTGGAAACCGCAGGCGCTCAGCAAAACCGCGAGGCCCATCACCAGCAGATTGCGTTTGATCATCTTGTTGCTCCCCTTGAAACCATGTGGACCGATCAAGCGGCCCGAAAGGTTTTACTCGGCGCCAGGCTCACCTGGCGCCCGATCCAATTAACTGGCGACGATATTGACCAGTTTCCCGGGCACTACGATCACTTTACGGATGGTCAGACCGTCGACGAAGCGCAGGACGTTGTCGTTGGCGCGGGCGGCGGCTTCGACTTCTTCGCGGCTGGCACTGGCGGGCATTTCGATCTGGCCACGCAGCTTGCCGTTGACCTGGATGACGAGCGTCAGGCTGTCCTGCACCAGTGCGCTGTCGTCCTGCACTGGCCAACTGGCGTCGATCACAGGATCAGCGTGACCCAGTTGATTCCACAGTTCGTGGCTGATGTGCGGCGTGATCGGAGCCAGCAGCAGAGTCACGGTTTCCAGGCCCTCGTGAATCAGTGCGCGATCCTGCTCGGTGCCTTGCGCGGCTTTTTCCAGCACGTTCATCAGCGTCATCACCTGGGCGATGGCGGTGTTGAATTTGTGGTTCTGGCCGACGTCCTGACTGGCCTGCTTGATGGCCAGGTGGATCGAGCGACGAACGGCTTTCTGCTCGTCATTCAGGCTGGCGACGTCCAGTTTGCCCGGCAGGCCCTGGGTGACGTGCGCTTGAGCCAGACGCCAGACACGCTTGAGGAAACGGTGCGAGCCTTCCACGCCGGAGTCAGACCATTCCGCGCTCATGTCAGGTGGCGAGGCGAACATCATGAACAGGCGGCAGGTGTCTGCACCGAACTGGTCGATCATCGACTGTGGGTCGACACCGTTGTTCTTCGATTTGGCCATCTTCTCGGTGCCGCCGATTTCCACCGGCAAGCCGTCAGCTTTCAATTTGGCGCTGATAACCTTGGCCTTGCTGTCACGCTCAAGCTCGACGTCCGCCGGGTTGAACCAGGTGTAAGCGCCATTGGCTTCGCGACGATAGTAAGTCTCGGCGATCACCATGCCCTGGGTCAGCAGGTTCTTGAACGGCTCGTTGGAGCTCACCAGGCCTTCGTCACGCATCAATTTGTGGAAGAAGCGCGCGTAGAGCAGGTGCAGGATCGCGTGTTCGATACCGCCAATGTACTGATCCACCGGCAGCCAGTGGTCGGCTGCGGATTTTTCCACGAGGCCACCTTCAAAGTGCGGCGAGGCGTAGCGGGCGTAGTACCACGACGACTCGACGAAGGTGTCCATGGTGTCGGTTTCACGCTTGGCAGGCTGGCCACATTTGGGGCAACTGCACTCGTAGAACTCAGGCATGCGCGCCAGTGGCGAGCCAGCACCGTCCGGCACCACGTCTTCCGGCAGTACGACCGGCAATTGATCTTCCGGTACCGGCACATCACCGCAGGTGTTGCAGTGGATGATCGGGATCGGGCAGCCCCAGTAGCGTTGACGGCTGATGCCCCAGTCGCGCAGGCGGAACTGGGTGCGCGAGGCGCCCAGTTCTTTCTTGATCAGCGCCACTTCGATGGCGTCGAAGGCACCCGCGAAGTCGAGGCCGTCGAACTCGCCGGAATTGATCAGCGTGCCGTACTCGCCGTAGGCGTCTTGCCATGGCGCCGGGTTGCTGTCACCGGAACTGGTGCGCACGACCGATTTGACCGGCAGGTTGTACTTGTGGGCGAACTCGAAATCGCGCTCGTCGTGAGCCGGGACTGCCATCACCGCGCCATCGCCGTAGTGCATCAGCACATAGTTGGCGACCCAGACCGGCAGTTTTTCACCGGTCAGCGGGTGCTCGACGAACAGGCCGGTCGGCAGGCCTTTTTTCTCCTGGGTGGCGACGTCGGCTTCAGCCACGCTGCCGCCCTTGCATTCAGCAATGAACGCTTGCAGCTCAGGATTGTTCTGTGCGGCGAGGGTGGCCAGGTGGTGTTCGGCGGCCACAGCGACGTAGGTCGCGCCCATGAGAGTATCCGGACGGGTGGTGAAGACTTTCAGCACGCCCACTTCGCCGATGGAGTCGACGTTGTACGGGAACTGTACTTCCATGCCGCGGGATTTGCCGATCCAGTTGCGCTGCATGGTCTTGACCTGTTCAGGCCAGCCCGGCAGGTCGTCGAGGCTCTCCAGCAGCTCATCCGCGTAGGCGGTGATCTTGAAGTAGTACATCGGGATTTCGCGCTTTTCGATCAGCGCGCCGGAACGCCAGCCGCGACCGTCGATCACTTGCTCGTTGGCCAGGACGGTCTGGTCGATCGGGTCCCAGTTCACGGTGCCGCTTTTTTTGTAAATCACGCCTTTTTCGAACAGGCGGGTGAACAGCCATTGTTCCCAGCGGTAGTAATCGGGCTTGCAGGTGGTCACTTCGCGCGACCAGTCCACCGCCAGGCCCAGGCTGCGCAGCTGGGTCTTCATGTAGGCGATGTTTTCGTAGGTCCACTTGGCGGGCGCTACGTTGTTCTTCATCGCGGCGTTTTCCGCCGGCATGCCGAAGGCGTCCCAACCCATGGGTTGCAGAACGTTCTTGCCTTGCATGCGCTGGTAGCGGGAGATCACGTCGCCGATGGTGTAGTTGCGCACGTGCCCCATGTGTAGCTTGCCGCTGGGGTAAGGGAACATCGACAGGCAGTAGTACGTCTCCTTGCCTGGCTGTTCACTGACTTCAAAGGACTTTTGCTCGTCCCAGAACGACTGGGCGGCGGCTTCGATTTCACGGGGCTGATATTGTTCGTGCATGGCTACTTTTGAACTGAATAGGGGTGGCCTAATCCTCTTCAATGCAACGCTGGACGCTGATCTCGCCACATTGGCGTTTTCGAGGCCCAGCCGAGCTGGAAGTGGAGTTACAGGAAGCGCCGTAGCATACATGACCGTGCTCTACCGAGGGAAACCCTGATTGCTGCCGCACGTCCTGCAAAAACCGCTGCGAGGGCCGTTGGTCGCGGCGTTCAGCCGGTTTGTTCATGGAAGCTAAGCTCTAACTGGGGAGTAGGTCTTATCTTCCAATGAGGTGAGGGATGGTTGAGTCTCAGCAAAAAGCTACAAAACCGGAGCTGTACGAAAGGCTGATCGATCGTTTGGCCTTGGCCCTGGATGCGGCAAGGACCGCTGGCCGGTTGCGCGACGAACACCCTCTGGAACTGGAACTGCGTGGTTTGAGCTCCGCAGAGTTTGCACTGGTCAAGGCGTATCTGGATCGCAGTGAGCGTGAAACGCACGGATGCTTGTCAGAGGCGGTAAAGCAACTCGAGGTACCGCGTTCGGCCAAGATTATCTGGCTCAAGGACAAGGTTCCCGGCAGAGACGCGGTAAAGGTCCGGTCTTTCCAGTTCAAATAGGGCACAGAACCTTGCTCCACGCATTTTTGAAATATAGTCCTTACGTAATGATTGTCGCATTACGCCAACCCACTTAGGCTTCGGGCATCTCCGGGAGATGCTCAATGCCTTTTCGTTATTTCGTAAAACAACTTCTTTTGCCACCCGGCATTCTATTGCTGCTGCTTTTGCTTGCCTGGTGGTTGCGCCGGTCCAGGCCAAGGCTTGCCGGTGTGTGCTTTGCGCTGGGTCTGGGGGGCTTTTGGCTGATGAGCCTGCCGGTGGTGGTGCAGTGGAGTGCCGGCCTGCTCGAGCGGGAACCACCGCTGGCCCGCGATGAATGGGCAGGTCTGGGGCAACGCGCGGATGCGATCGTGGTCCTCGGCTCGGGGCGCGAACGCGGTGACGTGGCCTGGGGCGCCGACCAGCCCACGGGTGTCGGCCTGGAGCGCCAGCGCTTTGCCGCGCGGCTGGCCAAGGCTTCCGGCTTGCCGGTACTGACCAGCGGCGGCTTGCATTACGGCACGCCGCCAAGCGAGGCGCAGATGATGGCTGACTCCTTGCGCGACGATTTTGGCGTGAACGTGCGTTGGCAGGAAGGGCGCAGCCGCACGACCTGGGAAAATGCGCAGTTCAGCGCCGAAGTGCTGCTGCCACAGGGCGTCAAGCGTGTGGTGCTCGTTACTCATGCCGGGCATATGCCACGAGCGGTCTGGAGTTTCCGCAAGGCCGGGTTTGAGGTGGTGCCGGCGCCGGTCGGGTTTCTGAGCGGCGACAACGCGCGGCCACTGGGTGGCTGGATGCCGGAATTCAAGGCAATCTGGCAAAACGGGCAATTGATGAACGAGGCGGTGGGGCAGATCGGTTATTCGTTGTTTTACCGATAACCGAACGGTTACCCACGCCCTGTAGGAGCTGGCTTGCCAGCGAAAGCTATGGTCGCCGTGACATCGCTTTCGCTGGCAAGCCAGCTCCTACAGGTTTGATGCAGTGTCAGTTCAGACGGTCTTGGCCATCCGGCTCGCAATCAATGCCCAACCGAACAACAACACGCAGACAATGAGCAATGGCCACGAACGCCATTCCAGGTATGGCGTGAGATTGTGCATTGGCACCACTTCGCCATACAGGGTGCCGCGTTCGAACTGCGGGATCTGATCGGTAATCTGACCAAACGGGTTGATCAGACCGGATACGCCGTTGTTGGTGGCGCGGATCATCCAGCGCCCGGCCTCCAGTGCACGCATCTGCGCCATCTGCAGGTGTTGCAGGGGGCCGATGGAGGTGCCGAACCAGGTGTCGTTGCTGATGGTCAGCAGCAGGTCGCTGCGGGCGGCAAGGCTGGCGGCGAACTCCGGATAAACCACTTCATAGCAGATGAACGGCGCGATCTGATAACCCTTGGCTTGCAGCAGTGGCTGGTCGGCCGGGCCGCGAGCGAAGTCCGACATTGGCAGGTCGAAGAATGCGATCAGCCCACGCAGCATGTCCTGCAAGGGGACATATTCACCAAACGGCACCAGTTTTTGCTTCAGGTAAGTGCCGTCGCCTTCACCGGTAGCGGTGATGCCATTGAAGAAACGCTTTTCGTGGCGTACTTCCATGCGCACCGGGACGCCGGTAATGAACGCCGATTTACGTTCGGCCGCGAAGCTGCCCATCATGTTCAGGTAGCCCTCGGCGGACTCCTTGAGCACCGGGATCGCCGTTTCCGGCCAAATGAGAAGGTCCGCTCGCCTGGAGCTGAAACTCATGTCGCGGTACAACTCCAGTTGCGCGTTGAGCTGCGCCGGGTCCCACTTCATGCTTTGTTCGACGTTGCCCTGAATGGCGGCGACGCTCAGTGGCGGGCCCGACGGGCTGGTCCAGGCATGATGTTTGAGGGCCATACCGACCAGCCATGGCCCGACCAGCAACAATGCACCGGCAGCGATGAAGCCTTTACGGCCTGTGCGAACCAGGCGCAAGCCGTTGTAGATCAGCGCAGCTGTCAGGGCCAGGGTAAAGGAAATCAGCCACATCCCGCCGATGGGAGCAAGCCCGGCCAGCGGGCCATCGAGCTGGCTGTAACCGGAATACAGCCACGGGAAACCGGTCAGGAACCAGCCACGGAAAGCTTCCTGGCCAACCCACAGCGCTGCGAAGGCCAGCGCGTCGGCCAGCGGTGCCTCATTGCGACGCAGCCAGCGCGCCCAAATCCAGGCGGGCAGGGCAAAGAACCAGGCAATCGCCGCTGTGAAGATCAGCATCAGGAAGCCGGCCAGCAGCATCGACGCGCCGCCGAAGTGGTGGATGCTGTAGTAGATCCAGCTGGTGCCGGCACCGAACAGGCCGAAACCGAAACACCAGCCGCGCCCCAGCGCCTGGCGTGGACTCAGTTCGCGCAAGCCGGCATAGAACAGGCCGACGGCGAGCAGCGCCAGTGGCCAGATATCGAACGGCGCCAGGGCCAGGGTGGTGATTGCACCGGCCGCCACGGCCAGCAGGTTACCGGGCCAGCCGGGGCGGGTTGTCCAGCGCATTTCAATCCTTAGCGAGCAATGGGCGTCAGGCGAAGCAAGTGAATCCGACGGCTGTCGGCGTTCAGGATGCGGAAGCGGTACGGGCCGATTTCGGTGATTTCGTTACGTTTTGGCAAATGCCCGAACGCGCTCATCACCAGGCCGCCAACGGTGTCGAACTCATCGTCGGAGAACTCGCTGTCGAAAAAATCGTTGAAGTTCTCGATCGGTGTCAGGGCCTTGATCAGGAAATCACCGCTGGGCAGCGGCTTGATGTAGCTGTCTTCTTCGACGTCGTGTTCGTCTTCGATGTCGCCGACGATTTGCTCCAGCACGTCTTCGATGGTCACCAGGCCTGCCACGCCGCCGTACTCGTCGATGACGATGGCCATGTGGTTGTGATTGGCGCGAAATTCACGCAACAGCACGTTAAGGCGCTTGGATTCCGGCACGAAAGTGGCCGGGCGCAGCAGGTCCTTGATGTTGAAATTGTCGCCGTTCTCCTTGAGGATCAACGGCAACAAGTCCTTGGCCAGCAACACGCCCATCACGTCATCGTGGCTTTCGCCGATCACCGGGTAACGGGAGTGGGCGGAGTCGACCACGGCAGGCAGGAACTCGCGGGGTGTCTGGGTCGCCTTGATGCTGACCATTTGCGAGCGCGGGACCATGATGTCCCGAACCTGCAAGTCAGCCACCTGGATGGCGCCTTCGACGATGGCCAGCGCTTCGCTGTCCAGCAGTTTGTTCTGGTGTGCATCGCGCAGCAGCTCCAGCAGCTCCTGGCGGTTTTTCGGCTCGTGGGCAAAAGCCTGGGTGAGCTTACCCAGCCATGACTTCTGCCCATTGCTCGATCGATCTTCGCTCATAGCGATTACTCTGAATCCTTTGTTGTTTCGGTGGGGGATAAATCGGTTTCGTCGTCCGCGTACGGATCGGGAAAGCCCAGTTCTGCAAGCAACGTTCGTTCCAGTGCTTCCATCTCTTCGGCTTCTTCGTCATCAATATGGTCGTAACCGAGCAGATGCAGGCAGCCGTGAATCACCAAGTGTGCCCAATGGGCCTTGAGCTCCTTGGCTTGCTCGGCGGCTTCGCGCTCGACCACGGCCACGCAGATCACCAGATCGCCCAGCAGCGGGATGTCGAGGAACTCATCCGGCACATCGGCCGGGAATGACAAGACGTTAGTTGCGTAATCCTTTTGCCGCCAGGTGTGGTTCAGCTCGCGGCCTTCGGCTTCGTCGACCAGACGAATGGTCATCTCCGAGTCGGCGGTGCGCTGGCGCAAAGCCAGCTCGCACCACTGGCGGAATTCGGCTTCGCTGGGGGCGGGGGCTTGGGTGGCGATTTGCAGGTCAAGCTCAAGCATCGCGGCGGCTATCCTTGGCGGCTGCATCATCGGCCGCTTTGATTTCGAAGCGCTCATAGGCTTCGACAATCCGTTGCACCAGTGGGTGGCGCACGACGTCCTTGGGCTGGAAATGGGTGAAGCTGATTCCCGGCACTTCCTTGAGCACTTCTATCACGTGGTGCAGGCCGGACTTGGTACCGCGTGGCAGGTCGACCTGGGTGATGTCCCCGGTGATGACGGCTGTGGAGCCGAAGCCGATCCGGGTCAGGAACATCTTCATCTGCTCGACCGTGGTGTTCTGGCTTTCGTCGAGAATGATGAAGCTGTTGTTCAACGTACGGCCACGCATGTAGGCCAGCGGCGCGACTTCGATCACCTGGCGTTCGATCAGCTTGGCGACGTATTCGAAGCCGAGCATTTCGTAGAGCGCGTCGTAGAGCGGGCGCAGGTACGGGTCGATTTTCTGTGCGAGGTCGCCGGGCAGAAAGCCGAGTTTTTCACCCGCTTCGACTGCCGGACGCACCAGCAGGATGCGGCGGATCTGCTCGCGCTCCAGTGCATCCACAGCGCAAGCCACGGCCAGATAGGTCTTGCCGGTACCGGCCGGACCGATGCCGAAGTTGATGTCGTTACCGAGAATTTCCTTCACGTAGCGCACTTGATTCAAACCGCGGGGGCGAATCATGCCTTTCTTGGTGCGCAGGGCCACGGAAGGTTCGGCGGGGGAGTGATTGTCCAGCTGTTCGACGGCCGATTCCTGCAGGAACAGGTGGACCATGTCCGGCGACAGCTCGGTACCCTTGGTTTCCCGGTACAGGCGGCGCAGGAGGTTTTCCGCGGAGGAGGTGTGTTTGGGTTCGCCGATCAGCTCGAACTGGTTTCCGCGATTGCGGATCTCGATGGTCAGGCGCTGTTCGATCAAGCGCAAATGCTCGTCGAATTGCCCGCACAGATTGGCGAAGCGACGAGCTTCAAAAGGCTCGAGGATGAAACGATGTGGTTCTATGGGTGCGTTCAAGGTCGTATTTAGCCGCCCTGGGGCAATTGGGATGAATCAAGGATAGCGCCAGTGGCGTGGGCGCGAAAGCTCTTAAATAATCCAATCCGATATCCGCAGTTGGCGCGGACCTTGTAGGAGCGAGCTTGCTCGCGAAGGGCTTAAGGGCTCCGCGTTCAGTCAGGATGTACGCACCATCGTTGACGAACATCGCGAGCAAGCTCGCTCCTACAAGGGGATGCGGTGTTATTGGACCAGCGAACCCCGCAGAGAATGCGGTTGCGCGGCATCGATGTGCACGTCCGCGAACTGGCCGATCAGGGTCGGATTGTCGCAGCGGAAGTTGACGATCCGGTTATTCTCGGTCCGGCCTTGCAGCTCGCCCGGGTCTTTTTTCGAATAATCGGTTACCAGGATCCGCTGGATCGAACCGACCATTTGTCGGCTGATCTCGAAACCTTGCTGGTTCAAGCGATGTTGCAGGGCATTCAGGCGTTCTTTTTTCAGCTCTTGCGACGTGTCGTCCGCCAGGTCGGCGGCCGGTGTGCCGGGACGCTGGCTGTAGACGAACGAGTAGGAAAAGTCGAAGCCGACGTCGGCAACCAGTTTCATGGTTTGTTCGAAATCTTTCTCGGTCTCGCCCGGGAAACCGACGATGAAGTCTGAGCTGATGCAGATCCCCGGCACGGCGGCGCGCAGTTTGCGCAGTTTGGATTTGTATTCCAGTGCGGTGTGGTTGCGCTTCATCGCGGCGAGGATGCGGTCCGAGCCCGACTGCACTGGCAAGTGCAGGTGCTTGACCAGTTCCGGCACGTCGGCGTGGGCCTGGATCAGGCTGTCGGAGAACTCCAGCGGATGCGACGTGGTGTAACGGATGCGGTCGATGCCGTCGACCGCGGCGACCACGCGGATCAGTTCGGCCAGATCCGCCAGACGCCCGTCATGGGTGAGGCCGCGATAGCCGTTGACGTTCTGCCCCAGCAGCGTCACTTCGCGCACGCCGTTTTCGGCCAGGTGGATGATCTCGGCAATCACGTCGTCGAACGGCCGGCTGACTTCTTCACCGCGGGTGTAGGGCACCACGCAGAACGTGCAGTATTTGCTGCAACCTTCCATCACCGACACGTAAGCGCTCGGGCCGTCGATGCGTGGTTCGGGCAGATGGTCGAATTTTTCGATTTCCGGGAACGAGACGTCCACTTGCGGCAGCTTGCTGATGCGCGCGGCGTCGATCATTTCCGGCAGACGGTGCAGGGTCTGCGGGCCGAAGACCACGTCGACGTACGGCGCGCGATCACGGATGGCTGCGCCTTCCTGGCTGGCCACGCAACCGCCGACGGCGATCACCATGTCCGGGTTGGCCAGTTTCAGCTCGCGCCAGCGGCCGAGCTGGGAGTAGACGCGATCCTGGGCACGTTCGCGGATCGAGCAGGTGTTGAGCAGGATCACGTCGGCGTCTTCAGCGCGGGCGGTGACTTCCAGGGCCTGATGTTCGCCCAGCAGATCGACCATGCGCGAGCTGTCGTACTCGTTCATCTGGCAACCGTGGGTTTCGATGTAAAGCTTCTTGGCCATGGAAAGAGTCATCACCTGATTCAAAGAACCGCGCATTATAGGTGACATGTCCCGTGGTTCCTACCGCTGCGCGTCCGATGGCTATGCTATAGTTCGCGCCCTCATTTTTATCCCCCGATGTGTTTCGCCAGCCATGACCAAACGTGAAGCTCCAATCTACAAGGTGATTTTCCTCAACCAGGGCCAGGTGTTCGAAATGTACGCCAAGCAGATCTATCAAAGTGATCTGTGGGGCTTTCTGGAAGTGGAAGAGTTCGTCTTTGGCGAGCGCACGCAAGTGGTCGTCGATCCGAGCGAAGAAAAACTCAAGGCTCAGTTCGAAGGCGTAGTGCGTAGTTTTGTACCGATGCATTCGATCGTGCGTATCGACGAAGTCGAGCGTATGGGAACACCGAAAATCAGCGAAGCCCGTGGCGCGGTCGGCAATGTCATGCCGTTTCCGATGCCAATGCCTGAGAAGTAAGTAGCAGCGGCTAGAGAGGCTTGTTGTGGCGAGGGAGCTTGTCGGATCGCCGCACCGTCCCGCTCGGCTGCGAAGCAGCCGCCGAAACGCGCGGTGTGTCAGGCAGGGTGCGATTGCAGGGTTTAGGGCCGCTTCGCGCCCCAGCGGGAGCAAGCTCCCTCGCCACAACAAGCCACCTCGAAGCCTGCAGTATTCAGGGAAGAGGTGCGAAAGGCGTACGCCCGTCAGCGCTCTGCAACTCCATCAAATATTTACGGAAAATTTGCCCGAGTACCTGGGTGGCGACTTCGAGTTCTTCGCGGGGCATTTTTTCGGTGACTTCGTCGGCGGTGTCCAGGGCATCTTCGGCGCCGTTGACCGCCGCCATCTTCAGCAGGATGTACGCCTGAACGTTATTGGCCGGCACGCCTTCGCCGTGGAAGAACATGGTGCCGAGCTTGAATTGCGCCTGGGCGTGGCCTTGCAGCGAGGCTTTTTCGAAATAGCTCAGGGCTTGATTGAGGTCGCGCGGCGCGTTTTTGCCTTCGTAGTAGAACTCACCCAACTCGTATTGCGCTTGTGCATCCCCTTCGTCCGACGCTTTCTGGCAGGCGGCGAGCGCCTGTTCCAGGTCTTGCGGCTGGGTATTGAGGGTGCAGCGACCCATCGCTGGGATTAACAACGAGTTGCCGCCTGCTTGTGCGTGCGCGAGCAGGGGCTGAAGAAGCAACAGGCAGCCCAGTGCAAGGGTGCGGCCGGTGCGGTTCATGGGAATCGACTTACCTCTGAAGGGCGCGCGGACCCATCGAGGGATCCAATAAGCGCGCATTATGAAATAAGCAGGGGCAACCTTACAAAGTCTTTACTCGTTTTTCTGCTGCGCGGGAAATATATCACCCGATTTGCGAGGGGTTTTTGCTGAAACTGCAGGCGTGCAGGCGGCGTGTAGGTGAAAGCTGACGCCGGCAATGGCCAACGTCAGCGCCACAGCGTTATTTCAAGGCAGCGAAGGCGCGCTCGGCGGCGTCCAGGGTCAGTTTCAGCTCGGCGTCGCCATGAGCGATCGAAGTGAAACCTGCTTCGAAGGCGCTCGGTGCCAGGTAGACGCCTCCCTCCAGCATCAGATGGAAGAAGCGACCGAACAGGGCCGCATCGCTGGCCATGACGTCATCGAAGGTGACGATGTCGTCGGCGCCACTGAAATACAGGCCGAACATGCCGCCGGCCTGGGTAGTCACGAACGGAATGCCGGCCGCATCGGCGCGTTGTTGCAGGCCGTCGAGCAGGCGAGTGGTGTAGTCGGTCAGCTCGGCATGGAAGCCCGGGCGGCTGATCAGGCGCAGGGTGGTCAGGCCAGCGGCCATCGCCAGGGGGTTACCGGACAGCGTGCCGGCCTGGTAGACCGGGCCCAGCGGAGCGATGCGCTGCATGATTTCACGCTTGCCGCCGAAACAGCCGACTGGCATGCCGCCACCGATGATCTTGCCGAAGGTGGTCAGGTCCGGTGTCACGCCGTAGTACGCCTGGGCACCGCCGAGGGCGACACGGAAGCCGGTCATCACTTCGTCGAAAATCAGCACCACGCCGTGCTTGTCGCACAGGGTCCGCAGGCCTTCGAGGAAACCCGGTGCCGGCGGCACGCAGTTCATATTGCCAGCCACTGGCTCGACGATGATACAGGCCACTTCCTGGCCGACTTCGGCGAGCATGCTTTCAACGGCGTCGATGTCGTTGAACGGCAGGGTCAGGGTGTGTTTGGCGAACGCTGCCGGTACACCGGCCGAGCTCGGTACGCCCTGGGTCAGTGCGCCGGAGCCGGCCTTGACCAACAGGCTGTCGGAGTGACCGTGGTAGCAGCCTTCGAATTTGATGATGCTGTCGCGGCCGGTGAAGCCACGGGCCAGGCGAATGGCACTCATGGTCGCTTCGGTGCCGGAGCTGACCATGCGCACCATTTCCATCGACGGTACCAGCGAGCAGACCAGGTCGGCCATCTGCGTTTCCATCTCGGTCGGGGCGCCGTAGGACAAACCGTGCTCAAGCTGTTTGCGCACGGCGTCCAGCACGTCCGGATGGCTGTGGCCGAGGATCATCGGGCCCCAGGAGCCGACGTAGTCCACATAGCGCTTGTTGTCTTCGTCGGTGACGTAGGCGCCTTCGGCGTGCTTGAAGAACAACGGCGTGCCGCCGACGCTCTTGAACGCGCGAACCGGCGAGTTCACGCCGCCGGGAATGTGTTTTTGGGCATTGGCAAACAGCGTTTCGGAACGAGACATGATCGGGCTCTCAAATCAGATTTTAAGCGACTTTAATAGAAAGCAATTCGTTGAAGGCGCGGGCGCGACGGGTCACCTCGGCCGTGCTCTCGGCGCCAAACAGGCCATGCACCACCGCCAGCAGATCGACGCCGTGGGCCACCAGCGGGGCAGCGTTTTCCAGGGTGATGCCGCCGATCGCGCAGATCGGCAAGTGCAACTGCTTGCGGGCCTGGTCGAGCAATTCGAGGCTGCAGGTCGGCGCGCCGGGCTTGGTGTTCGAATTGAAGAAGCGGCCGAAGGCGACGTAGCTGGCACCCTCTTTGGCAGCCTGTTCGGCCAGTTCGAGCTGCGCGTGGCAGGTTGAACCGATGATCGCCTGACGCCCGAGCAGCGCACGGGCCGGAGTCAGTGGGCCGTCGGTCTGGCCCAGGTGCACGCCCACGTTCAGGCGTGCCGCCAACTCGGCGTCGTCGTTGATGATCAACTGTGTCTTGTAACGTTCGCACAGCTCGCGCAAGGCTTCGGCCTCACGCAGGCGGCGGGCGTCGTCACTGCTCTTGTCACGGTATTGCAGCAAGGTGACGCCGCCTTCCAGCGCCGCCTCCACGTACTTGAGCAACTTGCCGTCCAGCAAATGGCTGTCGGTAATGGCGTACAGGCCACGTAGTTTCATCGGGCAAGCCTCACTGCATTACAAAGAGAAGTTACGAACAGAAATCCAGTGGCAAGCGACGCGGCACGAACTGGCCTTTGCCCAGTTGCTCGGCATCACGCAGGGTGCGCCATGTGTAGTTAAGCGCGGTCTGTACTGCACTGGCGAGGTTTTCGCCCTGGGCCAGACGACCGGCCAGCGCACTGGCCAGGGTGCAGCCGGAACCGTGATAACTGCCCGGCAAGCGCTGGCAGGTAAAGGTTTCGCGCTGGCCGTCGCGGCTGTACAGGCGATTGTGGATTTCGGTTTCGTCGCCATGACCGCCGGTGATCAGCAGGTGTTTGACGAACGGCAGGAGTTTTTCAGCGCACTCATCCGCGGTGCCTTCGGGCAGTTCGGCGAGGATCCGGGCTTCGGGAAGGTTGGGGGTTGCAATGATCGACAGCGGCAGCAGGCGTTCGCGCATGGCGTAGCCGACTTCGTCCTTGCCCAGGCGTCCGCCGCCGCCGGCACGCAGCACCGGGTCGCAGACCACCGGCAAGTGCGGGTGCGCCGAAAGCAGTTCGACTACGGTGTCGACCATTTCCAGGGAACCGAGCATGCCCAGTTTGACCGCGGCGACTTCGGAGTCGTTGAGCACGGCATTGGCCTGGGCCAGTACCCACTCACGGTCCAGGACGCGGAAGTCAGTGACATTGACGGTGTCTTGCACGGTCAGGGCGGTGACGGCCGGAGCCGCATGGCAACCCTGAGCGAGCAGGGCTTCGATATCTGCCTGCAAGCCGGCGCCACCACTTGGGTCGTGGCCGGAGAGACAGAGGACAACGGGGCGAGAGTTGTAGATATTCATGGTGCGCGAGCTTACCACCAAACATTCTTTTTCGGGTGCAGCGACTCTCCACTGTGGCGAGGGAGCTTGCTCCCGCTGGGGCGCGAAGCGGCCCCAAAAAACCTTCACGTTCATTGCGTCGACTGGTTTTACGATTGCTTCGCAGCCGAGCGGGACGGTGCGGCGATCCGACAAGCTCCCTCGCCACAGTTAATTTCTGCCATTGATAATCGTTCGTTAGTGTTGCTGAAACGCCCGTCCTAGAGCCTTTTCAGGAAAAATTTCAATGGTGTTTAATGGCTATCAACGGCTATGCTAGAGTGGATCCAAACCAATAACAGGTAATACCGGTTTTACGTCTGCTCAAAAGGAATGGGGGGCTTCCTGACAGAACCGGACAGGCCACGCTGGGGCTTCAATGCACTATTTGCTGATGTTGCTGTTGTGTTTGCCCCTCCTGGCAAACGCCGTCGAGTTCGACGAGTTCACTCAAAGCCTCCCCTTGGGCCGAACCCTGCAGGTCTACGAGGACGCAGGTGGTCAGGCGACCATCGCCGATATCCGTGCGCAAGCGGCGGCCGGCAACTTCAAGTCGCACCAGAAAGACACGCTCAACGCCGGGTACTCGCGTTCGGTATTCTGGCTGAAGATCGACCTGCATTACCGTCCGGCCAATCCGGCGGCGCAACGGACCTGGCTGCTGGAACTGGCCTATCCGCCCCTCGATCATCTCGATCTCTATTTGCCCGATGCGGCCGGCAACTATCAGTTGGTCAGGCAGACCGGCGATGCCTTGCCGTTCGCCAGCCGCGAGATTCGTCAGAATAACTATTTGTTCGACCTGACGTTCAAACCTGACCAGACCGAAACCGTATTCTTGCGATTGCAAAGCGAAGGTTCGATCCAGGCACCGGTAACCTTGTGGTCGAGCACCGCCTACCTCCAAGAGCAACCTGCGCGCCTCTACGTATTGGGGCTGATCTACGGCGTGCTGCTGGGGATGCTGGTCTACAACCTGTTCATCTACCTCAGCGTGCGCGACACCAGTTACCTCTACTACATCTTCTATATCGCCTCGTTCGGCTTGTATCAGCTGTCGGTAAACGGTGCGGCCGTGCAGTATTTCTGGCCGGACAACCCTTGGTGGGCCAACGCCGCGACGCCGTTTTTCATCGGCTGTGCGGGGTTGTTCGGCAGTCAGTTCGCCCGCAGTTTCCTGCAAATGGCTACCCACAGTCGCTGGCTCGACCGCTTGTTGCTGGCGCTGGTTGCCTTCGGTGCGTTGGTGGTCGGCTTGTCATTGATGAGCAGTTACGCCCTGGCCCTGCGCCTGGCCACAGCGCTGGCGTTGACGTTCACCGTGGTGATTTTTGCCGCCGGGATCTTCGCCTGGCTGCGGGGCCTGCGGGTGGCACGGTATTTCATTATTGCCTGGTCGGCGTTTTTGCTCGGCGGCATCGTCAATACGCTCATGGTGCTGGGCTACCTGCCAAACGTATACCTGACCATGTATTCCAGCCAGATCGGCTCGGCCATCGAAGTGGCGTTGCTGTCCCTGGCGCTGGCCGACCGCATCAACGCCATGCGCGAGCAGCAGGCACAAACCCTGTTCGACGCCAGCCAGAAGCTTGAAGTGCTCAACCAGCAACTGGCTCGCAGCAACAAGCTCAAGGACGAGTTCCTTGCCACCCTGACCCACGAACTGCGCACGCCGATGAACGGTGTGATCGGTTCGCTGGAACTGATGCAGACGGTCGAAATGGACCCGGAGCTCGAGCAGTATCAGCAGACGGCTGCGGGATCGGCGCGGGACATGATGCGCATGGTCAACGGCATCCTCACCCTCACCGAACTGCAGGCCGGCAAACTCAAGGCCTCGGCCGACACCTTCAGCCTGCGCGGCATGGTCGAGGCATTGCGCATGCAGTTCGAGGGCAACGCATCGAGCAAGTCGCTGGACTTCAAGGTCGATGTCGCGCCAGGTGTGCCGGATCGCTTGTACGGCGACAACGTCAAGATCGCGCAGTGCCTGGAATGTCTGCTGGATAATGCCATCAAGTTCACCAGGGTCGGCGGTCTGGCCCTGCGGGTGACCGGCAAGGCCATTGAGCCCGACCGGCTGGCGTTGACCTTTGCGGTAATCGATACGGGCATTGGCTTCACTGATTTGGGGGAGGCCACGATGTATCAACGGTTCTTCCAGCTCGATGGCTCGATGACCCGTGAATACGGTGGCCTGGGGGTTGGCCTGGCGATTTGCCGACAGTTGGTCGAATTGCTGGGAGGGCGCCTGACGCATCGCACCGAGCCAGGACGCGGCAGCCGGTTTCAGCTGGATGTCGAAGTTGGGCTGCCGGCGGCCGTACCTCCGGTGATGCCGTTGATGCCCCGGGATTTTCCGCGTCTGCGCTTGCCTCAGGATTGTGCCGTGCTGTTGGTGGATAACAACGGCATCAGCCAGTTGGTGATGCGCGGCATGTTGCTCAAGCTGGGGTTCCGCGTGCGTACGGCTGATAGCGCCGATGGTGCGCTCGATCTCTTGCAGCGCGAAGTGTTTGACGCGGTGCTGGTCGACTGTCAGTTGCCGCTGCAGGGCGGTGAGTCGGTGTGCTGCCAGATCCGCGCGTTAGCGGGTTATGCGGAGCTGCCGTTGTTCATGATCGCCCTGGGCGGCGAGCGTGAACGCTGCCCGACCGGTGCGTTGATCGATCACTTGAACAAACCGGTGAAATTCGAAGACTTGCAGGCCGCCCTCTACCGCCGCGTGCTCTGCTCGCAACAGGGCGAAAGCGCCGACAGTTAGGCGGATATGACACTTTGATCGGCCGAGGGGCGGTGCTTAACTGAAGTCCCTTGGCCGACCAAAGGAGCCCTGTCATGAACCTGCATCAGTTCGCTGAAACCCACGAAGTCACCAACCAGCCACCGTCACTGGATGGCGCCAATCTGTACCGCATCGACCTGCCGTTGCAGGAGTGGTCGCGGCGGTTCGGGGCCGGTTGGGCCGAGTCGCGGATCGACGCCTACGGCGCACTGGCTGGTGGCCCGTTGATGGAAGCCGGGTTCCTGGCCAATCAGAACAAACCGGTGTTCAACAGCCATGACCGGTTTGGTCATCGTATCGATCTGGTGGAATTTCATCCGGCCTATCACCAATTGATGCGCACGGCAGTTGAGCATGGCTTGACCTCATTGCCTTGGGCTCATCCGCAGTCCGGCGCCCACGTGGCCCGCGCTTCCATGACGTACTTGCACAGCCAGGCCGAAGCCGGCAGTGGCTGCCCGTTGACCATGACCTTCGCCAGCGTTCCGGCCATGCGTCTGCAACCGGACCTGGCGGAAAAGTGGCTGCCGAAAATCCTCGCCACCGAATACGACCCGCGCAATGTCGGCATGGCCCACAAGGCCGGGGTCACCATCGGCATGGCCATGACCGAGAAGCAGGGCGGCACCGATGTGCGGGCCAATACCACCAAGGCGTATCCGGTCGGTGCCAGCGGTCCGGGCCAGGCCTATGAACTGGTGGGGCACAAGTGGTTTTGCTCGGCGCCGATGTGCGACGCGTTCCTCACACTGGCGCAGACCGACAAGGGCCTGACCTGTTTCCTGTTGCCGCGTCACCGCCCGGACGACACACGCAATCAGTTCTACATCCAGCGCCTGAAGAACAAGCTCGGCAACTGCTCCAACGCCTCCAGCGAAGTGGAGTTCCGTGGTGCGCTTGCGTGGATGGTCGGTGAAGAGGGCCGTGGCGTTCCGACGATCATCGAGATGGTCGCGATGACCCGCTTCGATTGCATGGTCGGTTCCAGTTCGCTGATGCGTCAGGCGCTGACCCAGGCCAGCCATCACTGCGCTCACCGTTCGGTTGGCGGAAAACTGCTCAGCGAACAGCCGTTGATGCAGAACGTGCTGGCGGATCTGGCGCTGGAAAGCGAAGCCGCCCTGGCCTTGAGCCTGCGCATGGGGCGGGCACTGGATCATCTGGACGATTCGCAAGAAGCCAGGTTCGCCCGATTGGTGACGGCAGTGGGTAAGTACTGGATCTGCAAGCGGGCGCCGGCCATGATCAACGAAGCCGCCGAATGCATGGGCGGCGCGGGTTATGTCGAAGACAGCATCCTGCCGCGGCTTTACCGCGAGGCACCGGTGAATTCGACGTGGGAAGGCTCCGGCAACGTGCAATGTCTCGACGTGCTGCGTGCCCTGTCGAAAGAGCCGGGGGTGCTCGACGCGCTGTTCAGTGAGTTGGGCGATGGCCATGGCGACAAGCGCCTGGCTGCGCACATCCATCAATTGCAGGCGGCCTTCAAGGACACCGGCGACATCCAGTACCGCGCCCGCCAACTGACTGAAGACATCGCCTTGGGGTTGCAGGCCAAGCTGTTGCTGGAGGCCGGGAATGCGGTGGTCAGCGATGCCTTCATCGCCAGTCGCCTGGAGGGTGGCGGTCGAGTGTACGGCGTGTTACCACGCGGCCTGGACGTGCAAGCCATTGTCGCCCGCTCGACTCCACAAGGCTTCTGATCACGACTGCCCCAGCACCGCAAACCCCTGTGGGAGCGAGCTTGCTCGCGATGACGGATTAACATTCAACAGTGATGTTGACTGATACGCCGCTATCGCGAGCAAGCTCGCTCCCACAGTTGTTCTCTGTACACAGTCAATGCACTGTTCCCGTGAGGCGACGATGCAGGCAAGATGAAGGTCTGCAAGTCAGAACACAGGATGCTGATCGTGACCGAAGCTTTTATTGTCGTTCAAACCGCCGAGCAAGCCGTGGATCGGCTTGCACTCTTGCACAATCGTGCAACCACCGCGCTGAGTCAGGCGCTCAAGCGTTACCTCAAGGACCGCGTCGAGCCCGATGCCGAACAGCGCTCGATGTTCCGCTATCCCGAATTGCGCCTGACCTACCATTGCCAGGGCGAAGTCCCGCAGACCACCCGCGCCTACGCCAAGGTCCAGTTGCCGGGCACTTACAGCGTCACGGTCACCCATCCGTCGGCATTTCGTAAGTACCTGCTGGAACAGCTGGTTCCGCTGATGCACGACTTCACCGTGACCGTGGAAGTCGGTGTCAGCGAGCAGAACATCCCGTATCCATATGTGGTCGAGCAGGGCGATGAGCTGGGGGGCTCCGGCGTCACCGCTGCCGTGCTGGCGCGGGTGTTCCCGAGTACCGACCTGTCGGCCGCGACCGATGGCATTGCCGACGGTTTGTACGATTGGGAAAACACCGATCCGCTGCCCCTGGCCCTGTTCGATGCCGCGCGGGTGGATTTCTCCCTGCGCCGACTGGTGCATTACACCGGCAGCGACTGGCGGCATGTGCAGCCGTGGATTCTGCTGACCAACTATCACCGCTACGTCGACCAGTTCATCGTCCATGGCCTGGAGCAACTGCGCAATGACCCGCGTTTCGTGCGCATGGTGCTGCCGGGAAATGTGATCATCGAGAAGGGCATGGATCACGGCGAAGCCTCGGCGATTGCCGCCGGCGTGGTCTGGCACCGCTACCAGATGCCGGCCTACCACCTGATCGCCAGTGACGGCCACGGCGTGACCCTGGTGAACATCGGCGTCGGCCCGTCCAACGCCAAGAACATCACCGACCACCTGGCCGTGCTGCGCCCGCATTGCTGGCTGATGATCGGTCACTGCGGCGGTTTGCGTCAGTCGCAGACCATTGGCGACTACGTGCTGGCCCACGCTTACATGCGTCGCGACGGCATTCTCGACCGGGTGGTGCCGCCGAACATTCCGATTCCGGCGTTGGCCGAAGTGCAGCTGGCGCTTCAGCAGGCGGCGGCCAACATTACCGGCGAGAAGGGCGACGAACTGAAGAAGCGTCTGCGCACCGGTACCGTGCTGACCTACGACGACCGTAACTGGGAGTTGCGCTGGGCGCAGGAACGGCCGCTGATCAACCTGTCCCGCGCCGTGGCAGTGGACATGGAAAGCGGCACCATCGCAGCGCAAGGTTATCGCTTGCGGGTGCCGTATGGCACGTTGCTGTGCGTCTCGGACAAGCCGCTGCACAGCGAAATCAAGCTGCCGGGCTCGGCCAACGCCTTCTATGAGCGCGCGGTCAGCCAGCATCTGAAGATCGGTATCGAGGCGGTGGATCTGTTGCGCACCGAGCTCAACTCGCTGCACTCGCGCAAACTGCGCAGCTTCGACGAGCCGCCGTTCCGCTGATTCGCGATGGCCATTTAGCGGTTGGGGCACTAGCATTGTCAGCCCTGATCGCTAGATGCTCTCTCCGCCATGTCCCGTCCTCAACGCCCCGTTTCCCGCCGCCCTGGCGCGAAACCCTCTCCTGCAGCCCCGCGACGTGTCGCCAAGGCACCGCCGGCCGAGCCAAAGCTGATCCTGTTCAACAAACCCTTCGATGTGCTGACGCAATTCAGCGACGGCGAAGGGCGCGCGACCCTCAAGGATTACATCGATGTACCGGGAATCTATCCGGCGGGACGGCTGGATCGCGACAGCGAAGGCTTGTTGCTGCTGACCAACGACGGTCAGCTTCAGGCGCGGATCGCCGACCCGAAACACAAGCTGGCCAAGACCTATTGGGTGCAGGTCGAGGGCGAACCGAGCGCCGAACAGTTGCAGCGTTTGCGTGACGGCGTCGAATTGAATGACGGCATGACCTTGCCCGCCGAGGCGCGGCAACTGGACGAACCCGAGCTGTGGCCGCGCAATCCGCCGGTGCGCTTTCGCAAAAGCGTACCGACCAGCTGGCTGGAGTTGGTGATTCGCGAAGGGCGCAACCGCCAGGTGCGGCGCATGACTGCGGCGGTGGGGTTGCCGACGTTGCGCCTGGTACGGGTCAGAATCGGTGACTGGACGATCGAAGGGCTCGATCAGGGACAGTGGAAGGAAGTACCGGCGCGCTTATAAGGCGCCGGATTCGATCAGGCCGATCACCACGCTCTTGATGACGAACGCCGCCACGCCCAGGCCCAGCACGAAGAACAGAATGAACGAGCCGAAGCGCCCGGCCTTGGACTTCTTCGCCAGATCCCAGACGATGAAACCCATGAAAATGATCAGGATGCTGACCAGTCCGGTCATCATCCACTCTTCGAAAACGGCAGGATCCATCGAACATCTCCAGCGCGGGCGTGGCTAAAAGGGCGCGGGGAGTATACGCCTGCGCGGGTTCGTGCTGTATTGACCTGCGTCGGTGTGTCGCAGTCATTCGTCGCCTGTGCCGGCCTCTTCGCTGGCAAGCCAGCTCCTACAGGATGGGGAGGCCGCCATTTTGTGGTCGACACAACACCTGTGTAGGAGCTGGCTTGCCAGCGAAGGCGGCCTCAGCTACGCAAATGAGTCAACGGCAGCTCAGTGCTGTTCAAAACCTGATTCAGCACAAAGCTCGAACGCACACTGGTCACCCCTTCAATCCGGGTCAGATGCCCCAGCAGCAGTTTCTGGTAGTGGTCCATGTCCGGCACCACGACCTTGAGTTGATAGTCAGCATCCATTCCGGTCACCAGGCTGCATTCGAGCACTTGGGGCAGGGTGCGGATGGCCGCTTCGAAGTTTTCGAAACGCTCCGGCGTGTGACGGTCCATGCCGATCAGTACATAGGCCGTCAGGCTCAGGCCGAGCATTTTACGGTCGAGCAGGGCAACCTGGCGGGAGATGTAGCCGTCGTCTTCCAGTTGCTTGACCCGCCGTGAGCACGGCGAAGGCGACAGACCGATGCGCTCGGCCAGCTCCTGGTTGGAGATGCGTGCGTCGCGCTGCAATTCCGCCAGAATACTCAGGTCGTAACGGTC
Organism: Pseudomonas sp. A-B-19; assembly: GCF_019947515.1. Taxonomy (NCBI): domain Bacteria; kingdom Pseudomonadati; phylum Pseudomonadota; class Gammaproteobacteria; order Pseudomonadales; family Pseudomonadaceae; genus Pseudomonas; species Pseudomonas sp. A-B-19. The sequence goes on along the minus strand of NZ_JAGYGN010000002.1, from coordinate 21,692 downwards.
GAGCTTGCTCATCAAACGGTCCTTTCTCGTAACTATTGCGGAGGATTATGTATCCGAGGTTAAAAATTGCGCAAGTGATGTTTAATTCGGCAATCTTCGCAATCCTCTGCCGGCGCTCCCGGCCTATTCTTATCACCAGAATCACTGCTCGGACAAACAGTCCAGTGCGGCTCGCCCAATCAGGCCCGCCGCGGTCGCCACCCCCACCGGGGATGTGCCGGCCCCCGAGCTACACACTGTCCAGAAGACGGCGTGAGGTGAGCCGGCGCCACAAGCGTCGAGCCAGGACGAAGTTCTCCAAGGGGAGGCCGACGGGTCTCCCCTTTTTCTTGCGTGGAATTTGCCGCCGTGAATCAAAGAGCGGCCCTCAATAAATAAGTTGCGTGACAGATAACCTGTAGCAGAACCGGCCCGTGCTTTCCCAGTCTTATGTACAGGCCCTAACCCGCTATGAGGAAAAGCATGAAAACGCGCATCTGGCGTTTGGCCGGCGTTGGTTTGCTGTGTGTCAGTGTCGCCGCGCAAACGATGGCCGATGAGCCACAAAACCATGACCGTGATGGCGGGCAACACGGCCAGGGCGGGCATCGGGGTGAAAATCAGGGCCATGGTGGCAACAACCCGCCACGCCCGCAAAACAGCCAGCCGCAGAACGAACCCCGTGCGCAGAACAACGACAACCGCCAGTACGAGCACAACGGCCAGAATCAACTTCAGAACAATGGCCAGTGGCAGAGCCATCCAGCGCCGGATTTCAACAGCCGGGTTCGCTCGCCGCCACCTCCACCGCAGTTACCGGCCACTGACATGCCGATCCAGCCCCGTCCCGACACCGTACGCCAGACCCAGCCGCCGCAGCGCGGTGACTACCAGGACTCGCCGCATCGCAATAATTACAACCAGCGCTGGAATGGCTACACAGTCGCACCGTCCTATGACAATCACATGCAGGGGCGCTCGAGTGGATACGCTAACAGCTGGGGAGCAGGCCCCAGGTATCGCCCAGGCCAGATGATCGACCGCTTCCCCGAACGCCACTTCCGCGTGCCTTACCGTGGCATGGATTACTACTATTCCGGCGGTTACTGGTATCGCCCGCTCGGCCCGCGCTATGAAGTGGTGAAGCCACCGCGCGGGATTCGCATCAAATACCTGCCCGATTACGCCCAGCAAGTGTTTATAGGCGGGGCACTGCTGTTCCTTGCGGCCGGTTCGTATTACGCCTATGAGGAAAGCACTCAGGACTACGTCGTGGTCGAGCCGCCAGTTGACCAACCACCGGCCGGCAGCAATGGTTATGACGTGGAGGCGTATCCGGCCAACGGCCAGTCGACGGAGCAGGTCGGCCGGGATGGCTACGAGTGTTATCAATACGCGGTGCAGCAGAGTGGTTTCGATCCACGAACCGCCACCTACCAGCCAGCCCCAGCGGTGGTGCAAGACTACCGACAGGCCCAGGGCAACTGCCTGAGCAGTCGCGGTTATCAGGTGAATTACTGAGCCCGGGCGGCCTTCATCACTTCCCGCGGATCGGCGTGCACCAGCACTTCGGCGCGCGGGTAGGCGTTGTGAATGGCCGCGGCAGCCTGATCGCTGATGCCGTGGGCGACTGACAGCGTCAGTTCCCCCGGCAACTCCAGATGCAACTGCACAAACCACTGGTTGCCGGAGATTCGCGTGCGCAGGTCATGAGCACCCAATACGCCGGGCACGCTGCACGCCAGTTCCAGCATGTGCTGGCTGACATCCGGCGGCAATTCTTCGTCCATCAACACCGCAAAACTTTCCCGGGCGATCTGCACCGCGCTCCAAAAGATATAAGCGGCGATACCCAGGCCAAACCAGGCGTCGACCTGATCCCAGCCAAACCCGGCCAGTACCAGCGCTAGCAGAATGCTGCCGTTGAGCAACAGGTCCGAACGGTAATGCAGCGAGTCGGCACGCACGGCGTTGGAGCCGGTAGCCTTGACCACCCGATGTTGCAACATCAGCAAGGCCAGGGTCAGGGCGAGCGAGAACACAATCACACCGATGCTGATCCACGGCGCGCCGATCGGTTCCGGATGTTTCAGCCGGTCAAAGGCCTGAAACGCAATCAGTACCGCACTGCCGCCAATGAACAGCGCCTGGGCCATGCCCGCCAATGATTCGGCCTTGCCGTGCCCGTAGCGATGATCATTGTCGGCGGGGCGCAGGGCGTAATGCACTGCCAGCAGGTTGAGCAATGAGGTGACGCCGTCGAGTGCCGAGTCGGTGAGCCCGGCGAGCATGCTCACCGAGCCGCTCAGCCACCAGGCGATGGCTTTGGCGACGATCAGGGTGCACGCCACCGCCACCGAGGCACGGGTCGCCAGCCGCAGCAGGCGGGCGTGTTCGGAGCTGGAGGTCATAGTGGCCATCGTTACTTGAAGAGTCCTTTTGCGTGCAGGAATTACGCGGCGGGTTGCAGGCCGAACATCGCCAGTTGTTGGGCGCTGCCTTTGCTCTGGATCAGGCGTGGATCGTCCAGCGGGAAGCTGCGGCCCAGTTCGCTTTCCAGAATAGTCTGCAACTTGCGGTTATCGACCTTGCCGTCGGGGCCAATGGCGTCCTTGAGTTTTTGCGGGTCGACCTGGGCGGTCTTGCCCGGCTCGAAGTAAATCGCGCCGGTGGCGAAGTCCACGGCAAACGCGATCAGGCCGGGGATGATGTAGAACAGCAGGCCAACGGCGTCGAGCGCGGCGATGGCCGGGTCGATCTTGCCTTCGATCTGGCCACGGCGATCGGGGTAGAAGATCGATCCGCAAGCTGTCACTTGAGTCAGCAAGGTTGCGACCAGAACACCGCCAATCAGGCGAAAGGGAGCACGCATATGAAATCTCCTGAGTAGAACGCCAATAACGTTACTGGTTAGAGCCCAGACTACGCTAAACAGTTCGCCGTTATACTCGCCGCTCTGTTTTGGAGCCAGCATGATTTCTTTGCCGATCGATGAAGTTTTACCCGCCCTGCGTGAAGCCCTTGCTACACGCCACGAAGCCGTGCTCGAAGCACCGCCCGGCGCCGGTAAGACCACCCGCGTACCTTTGGCCCTGCTCAACGAGCCGTGGCTGGCCGGGCAGACCATCCTGATGCTCGAACCCCGCCGGTTGGCCGCACGCGCAGCGGCGGAACGGCTGGCCAGTGAGCTGGGGGAGAAGGTCGGCGAAACCGTGGGTTATCGCATTCGGCTCGACAGCAAGGTCGGCCCTGACACCCGCATCGAAGTGGTCACCGAAGGCATCCTCACCCGGCGTTTGCAGGATGATCCGGCGCTGGAAGGCGTGGGCCTGCTGATCTTCGATGAGTTTCACGAACGCAGCCTCGACGCTGATCTGGCGCTGGCCCTGAGCCTCAACGGCCGCGAGCTGTTTCGTGACGATCACCCGCTGAAAATCCTCTTGATGTCGGCTACGCTCGAAGGCGAACGCTTGGCCGGGTTGCTCGGCGACGCGCCGATCCTGCGCAGCGAAGGGCGCATGTACCCGGTGGCGATGCGCTGGGGTCGACCGTTCCAGGCCGGTGAATTCATCGAGCCGCGTCTGGTGCAGACCGTCCTTGAAGCCCTGAACGACGAAACCGGCAGCGTGCTGGTGTTCCTGCCGGGGCAAGCGGAAATCCGCCGCGTGCATCAGCAACTGGCGGATGCGCTGGGCGATAACCCACAGGTTCTGTTGTGCCCGTTGCACGGTGAACTGGACCTCGCCGCGCAGCGGGCAGCCATCGATCCGGCACCGGCGGGCCAACGCAAAGTGGTGCTGGCCACCAACATCGCCGAAACCAGTTTGACCATCAACGGCGTGCGCGTGGTGATCGATGCCGGGCTGGCGCGGGTGCCGCGTTTTGATCCCGGCAGCGGCATGACTCGTCTCGACACGCAACGGATTTCCAAAGCCAGTGCCACTCAGCGCGCGGGCCGGGCCGGGCGACTGGAGCCGGGCGTGTGTTATCGCTTGTGGTCCCAGGACCAGCACGAACAACTGGCGGCCTATGGCAGTGCGGAAATCCTTTCGGCGGACCTCGCCGGGCTGGCCTTGCAACTGGGACGTTGGGGTGTGACACCGGGGCAACTGGTGTGGCTCGACGTGCCGCCGGCCGCCGCTTATGCACAGGCTCAGGATCTGCTCGAACGTCTGGGGGCTCTGGAGGGGGAAGCACTGACCCGTCACGGTCAGGCCATGGCCGAACTTCCAGCGCATCCGCGCATCGCCCATTTGCTGTTGCGCGGCCAGGCGCTGGGACTGGCGGACATGGCCTGCGATGTTGCGGCACTGCTCGGCGAGCGCGATATCTTGCGCGGCGGCGGGGCGGACTTGCACAGCCGACTGGTGCTGTTGTCGGGTGAAGAGCGCGCTGCACGCGGTGCTCAGGGGGGCGTGCAGCGCGCACGGCAACTGGCGCGGCAGTATCGAGGTTATCTGCGTGGCAAGGCGTCGGAGCCGGTCAGCGATCCGGATCACCCGCGCTGGCTCGGTGCATTGCTGGCGCTGGCCTATCCCGACCGCGTCGCCCAACAACGGCGCGCCGGTGGTGCGGAATATCGCTTGGCCAACGGACGTGCCGCACTGTTCGCCGAGGCCGACAGCCTGATGAAGCAACCGTGGCTGGTGATCGCCGATCTGGGCAGTCGCCAGGGCCAGCGTGAGGAGCGGATTTACCTGGCGACGGACTTCGATCCGGCGCTCTTCGATTCGGTGCTGGCCGAGCAGGTGCGCTGCGTCGATCAACTGGATTGGGATGAGCGTGAAGGCGTGCTGCGGGCCGAGCGTCAGCGCAAGGTTGGCGAATTGATCCTCAGCCGCGAGCCACTGACGGGACTCGACGAAACCGCCCGCAGCCAGGCGCTGGTGAACCTGGTGCGGCGCAAAGGCCTGGAGCTGTTGCCGTGGACCCCGGAGCTGCGTCAGTGGCAGGCGCGGGTCGCGTTGTTGCGGCAACTGGACCTCGCCGGCAAGGGCGAGAGCGAGTGGCCGGATGTCAGCGACGCGGCGTTGCTCAAGAGTCTGGAGCACTGGCTGATGCCGTATCTGGGCAAGGTTTCGCGGCTCAGCCACTTCGCCAATCTGGACCTGTCGAGCATCGTCCACAACCTGCTGCCGTGGCCGCTGCCGCAGCGGCTGGACGAGCTGGCGCCGCATCATTTGAGCGTGCCGTCGGGCTCGTCGATTCGCCTGGACTACAGCGAACAGCCGCCGATTCTGGCGGTGCGTTTACAGGAGTTGTTTGGCCTGGCGGAAACCCCGCGCATCGCCGGGGGCCGACAGGTGGTGAAACTGCATCTGTTGTCCCCGGCGCGGCGGCCGGTGCAGGTGACCCAGGACCTGGCGAACTTCTGGCGTAGCACGTATGCGGAGGTGAAGAAGGATTTGAAGGGACGTTATCCGAAACATTACTGGCCGGATGATCCGCTGGTGGCCGAAGCCACCGCGCGGATCAAACCGCGTAAATAAATCAAACGCCGATAGGACGCTGCTCACATACTCTGTAGGAGCCGGCTTGCCGGCGAAGAGGCCGTTGAGGCTTGTTTCGGCCTTGATGACGCCTTCGCTGGCAAGCCAGCTCCTACAGTTGGGTGCGTGAGCTTTCGGATTTTGCGGTGAGTTGTTCACGGCAGTAGTCGGCAAACAACTGCGCCGGTTTGGTCAGTTGCCCGCGCTTGAGCCATGCCGCCACCAGCCCGGATCCGGTGACGTCTTCGGCAATGTTCACGCACACCACTTTCTGCCCGTCGTAGGTGCACTCCGAATGCGGCTTGGTCACCAGGATCGAAAAACCGAACCCCTGGCCAACCATGCCGCGCACCATCTCGATGGATGGCGAGCTGAAGGCGATGCGTGGGGTCAGGCCCAGCTCATCGAACAGACTGACGAAGTAGGTCCGGCTCGGCTGCACATCCAGAAGAATCATCGGCTCCAGGCACAGATCCCGCAGCGACACCTGTGCCTGCTGGGCAAAGCGGTGATCCGCCGGCAGCAATGCGTAAGGTCGTTGCGCCGGCATTAGCGGTTCGGTTTCGATGGTGCCGTCCAGGTCATGCTCGTAAAGGATCGCCAGATCGAAGGCGCCAGAGGTCAGGCCTTGCACAAGTTCTTGTTGTTCGCCGTCGCGGATGCGGATTTCCACTCCTGGGTACAACGCCGAAAAGCCGGCGATCAACTGCGGCAGGTACAGCGGTGCGACGGTTTCGAAACAACCAATATCGATCTGCCCGGACACCACATCGTTGTCGGCCAGGGCGTTCTGTTCGAACTCCCTGGCCATGCGCAGCAGTTCCTGGGCCTTGCGATAGAAGCGCGCACCGCTGGGGGTCAATGACACGCCCTGGGCGTGATGGCGGATCAGCAATTGCACGCCGAAGCTGTCTTCCAGCCCTTTGATGGCCGTGGAGATCGAAGGCTGGGCGATGTACAGCTTGCGCGAGGCCTCGGCGACGCTGCCGCATTCGACGGTGGTGATGAAGTATTTCAGTTGACGCAGATTGTAGGCAGCCACAGCAAACCTCGGGGGAGAACGGATCAGGCATCCGGGCAATTTGCGCGCCACCCCTATCCGCTCGGGCAGCGATTTGTTGTGGTTGAACAATAACCACATGCTGCGCCAGAAGGGAGATTGGCTACGTAGTTTTTTCTTGGCCTGCGAACACATTTTTACTGGTTTTCCACCGCTTGGGCCTGAGCGATTATCCAATACACAAGAATGTCCTCTGGAGCATCTGAACGTGTTCGAGCTTGAGTATTGGCAACGCAAGGCCGCTTCCCTGCGGTTTCCCGACCAGGCCGTGATCGGCGGCCAGCGCCGCGCGGCGCAGTCGGGGCAGACTTTCGCCGCGATCAACCCTGCTACCGGGCAATGCCTGGCCAACGTTGCCGCCTGCGGCGAAGAAGACGTGAATGCGGCGGTGCGTAATGCGCGGCAGGTCTTCGAGGCAGGCACCTGGGCGGCGCGCTCGCCGGCCGAACGCAAGCAAGTGCTGTTGCGCCTGGCTGACTTGATCCTCGAAAACCGTGAGGAGCTGGCACTGCTCGATTCGCTGAACATGGGCAAACCCGTCGCCGATGCCTACAACATCGACGTGCCGGGTGCCGCTGGAGTGTTCCGCTGGTACGCCGAAAGCCTCGACAAACTGTACGACCAGGTCGCGCCGAGTGCGCAGAACGTGCTGGCAACCATCACCCGCGAAGCCCTTGGCGTGGTGGCTGCCGTGGTGCCGTGGAATTTCCCCCTGGACATGGCCGCGTGGAAGCTCGCCCCGGCCCTGGCTGCCGGTAACTCGGTGATCCTCAAACCGGCCGAGCAGTCGCCGTTTTCTGCCCTGCGCCTGGCTGAGCTGGCGCTGGAGGCCGGGATTCCGGCGGGCGTACTCAACGTGCTGCCGGGCCTCGGCGAGCAGACCGGCAAGGCCCTGGGCCTGCACCCGGACGTCGATTGCCTGGTGTTCACCGGCTCCACCGAAGTCGGCAAATATTTCATGCAGTACTCGGCCCAGTCGAACCTCAAGCAGGTGTGGCTGGAGTGCGGCGGCAAGAGTGCGAACCTGGTGTTCGCCGATTGCCAGGACCTGGATCTGGCGGCCGAGAAAGCCGCATTCGGCATCTTCTTCAATCAGGGTGAAGTGTGCTCGGCCAACTCGCGGTTGCTGGTGCAACACTCGATCCATGACGAGTTCGTCGAACGCCTGAAGGCCCAGGCCGAGCGCTGGTTGCCGGGGGATCCGCTGGACCCGTCGAGCGCCGCCGGGGCCATCGTCGACAGCCGTCAGACCGCGCGCATCATGAAGTTCATCCAGCAGGCCGAGCAGCAAGGCGCGACCAGGGTTTGTGGCGCTCGACAGTCGATCTTCAACGGCTCGGACAACTTCATCCAGCCGACGATTTTTACCGGCGTGACGCCGGACATGCCGTTGTTTCGCGATGAAGTGTTCGGCCCGGTACTGGCCGTCACGGCGTTCGACGACGAGGCCCACGCCTTGCAACTGGCCAACGACAGCGTCTACGGTCTGGCGGCTTCGCTGTGGACCGACGACCTCAATCGCGCCCATCGTGTGGCGCGACAATTGCGAGCCGGTACGGTGTCGGTCAACAGCGTCGATGCGCTGGACGTGACCGTGCCTTTTGGCGGTGGCAAGCAGTCCGGTTTCGGTCGCGACCTGTCCCTGCATTCGTTCGATAAATACACACAGTTGAAGACCACCTGGTTTCAATTGCGCTGATAACAAAACGGAGAACTGGCGATGACCACACCACGTGACACCCGCGACTACCAGGCCGCCGACGCTGCGCACCACATCCATGCGTTCGTCGATCAGAAAGCCCTCAACGACGAGGGGCCACGGGTGATGGTCCGTGGCGAGCGCCTGCACCTGTGGGACAACGATGGCCGGCGTTACCTCGACGGCATGTCCGGGCTGTGGTGCACCAACCTCGGTTACGGGCGCAAGGACCTGGCCGCCGCGGCGAGCCGGCAGCTGGAACAGCTGCCGTACTACAACATGTTTTTCCACACCACCCACCCGCAGGTGATCGAGCTGTCCGAGCTGCTGTTCAGCCTGCTACCGGCTCACTACAGCCATGCGATCTACACCAACTCCGGCTCCGAAGCCAACGAGGTGTTGATCCGCACGGTGCGGCGTTACTGGCAGGTACTCGGCAAGCCCGAGAAGAAAATCATGATCGGCCGCTGGAACGGTTACCACGGTTCGACCCTGGCCGCGACGGCGCTGGGCGGCATGAAGTTCATGCACGAAATGGGCGGCATGATTCCGGACATCGAGCACATCGACGAGCCGTATTTCTTCGCCCACGAAGGCAACCTGACGCCGGCCGAATTCGGTCTGCGCGCGGCACAGCAACTAGAAACGAAGATTCTCGAACTGGGTGCGGACAAGGTCGCGGGTTTCATCGCCGAACCGTTCCAGGGTGCCGGCGGCATGATCTTCCCGCCGGAAAGCTACTGGCCGGAAATCCAGCGCATCTGCCGCAAGTACGACGTGCTGTTGTGCGCTGATGAAGTGATCGGTGGTTTCGGTCGTACCGGCGAATGGTTCGCCCACGAGTACTTCGGATTCGAGCCGGACACCCTGTCCATCGCCAAGGGCCTGACCTCGGGCTACATCCCCATGGGCGGCTTGATCCTGTCGAAGAAGATGGCCTCAGTGCTGGTGGAGCAGGGCGGCGTGTTTGCCCACGGCCTGACCTATTCCGGGCACCCGGTGGCGGCGGCGGTGGCGATTGCCAACCTCAAGGCGCTGCGTGATGAAGGCGTGGTGACGCGGGTCAAGGATGACATCGGCCCCTACCTGCAACAGTGCCTGCGCGAAGTGTTCGGCAAGCACCCGCTGGTGGGCGATATCCAGGGCACCGGCATGGTCGCGGCACTGCAACTGGCCGAAGACAAATCCACACGCAAGCGCTTTGCCAACGAAAACGATATTGCCTGGCGCTGCCGTACGATTGGTTTTGAAGAGGGCGTGATCATTCGCTCGACCCTTGGCCGGATGATCATGGCGCCGGCGTTGATTGCCAGTCGTGAAGAGATTGATGAGCTGATCAGCAAGACCCTGAAAGCGATGGATCGCACGGCGCAGGAATACGGCCGGCTCTGATCTTGCTGGAAGGTCCTGCGGACCTTATCGCGGGCAAGCCCGCTCCTACAGAATTTGTGTCGGTCGCACGTTTCGGGCACGACACATAACCTGTGGGAGCGGGCTTGCCCGCGAATGCTATGGCCCATTCAACACATTTCGATCGTCTTGCACCCACCTAGAGCAATCCCGTAAATAGCGCCTTTTGGCGGTGCGCGCTAACGAGTTTTTTCATCGTTCGCATCCACATATTTCCTCATTTTCCTAATCCCGCCCTTGGGCCAACATCGATCTCCCCAGCCAGCCCAATGCTGCACGCCGAAGGGTCCGTCAGAGACCACAGGCCGCAGCTGCATGAGGACCGCTGGCCGTACTGCCCATGACAAAACTAAATCAACAGCTTTGGGAGTGCTCCATGATCAAGTCCTTGCTTACCCGCGTTGCCCAGCCACTGGCGGTCAGCGCCATCGCCGCGACGGTCGCTACCAGCGCCCAGGCCGGCACCCTGTCCATCGGTCATACCACCTGGGTCGGCTACGGCACCCTGTACCTGGCCCAGGACCTTGGCTACTTCAAGGAAAACGGTTTGACTGTCGAGTTGCCGGTGGTCGAAGAAGCGGCGATGTACATGGCCGCACAAGCTTCCGGCGAGTTGTCGGGCTCGGCGTCGACCATCGACGAGGTGCTCAAGTACCGTCCGCAATTTTGTTTCAAGGCTGTTGCAGCACTGGACGACAGCCATGGTGGTGACGGCGTGCTGGTAGGCAAGGACGTCAAGAGCCTGCAGGAGCTCAAGGGCAAGGCCGTTGCGGTCAACGAAGGTTCGACCTCGCAGTTCTGGCTGTCGTATCTGCTGAAAAAACACGGCATGAGCATGAGCGACATCACCGTGCAGAACATGACGGCCGACGACGCCGCCACCGCGTTCATCGCCGGTCGCGTACCCGCCGCCGTGACCTGGGAACCGCACCTTTCGATGGTTCGCGACAAGCAGCAGGGCAAGGTGCTGATCGATAGCAGCAGCACGCCGGGGGTGATCGTCGACGTGGTCGCACTGAACTGCAGCGTCATCGAAAAGCAGCCGCAAGACGTCAAGGCACTGGTGGCCGGTTTGTATAAAGCCGTGCAGTACACCAAGGATCATCCGCAGGAAGCCTACAAGATCATGGCCAAGGGCGTTGGCGGTTACCTGGCCGATCCGAAAGAGCTGGAAGCCGCCGCCCAGGGTGTGCGCTTCTACGATCAGGCCATGAGCGAAAAACTTCTGGGCGCACCGGGCAAGCCGGGTGACAGCGCACCGCTGATCAAACTGGCCAACGAGACCGCCAGCGAGTTGCAAGGCAAGCCCTACAACGTCAGCAATGACGACCTGATCGACAACCGTTTCGTCACCCCGCTCTAGGAGGCTGCATGTTCAAGCGCAATTCATGGCTGAGCCGCTGCATCACGCCCAAGACCGGTTTGCCGGTCTCGGTGATCTGGAGCGCGAGCGGGTTGGCCTGGGTGCTGTTGGTCGGCCTGTGGGCCGGCTTGTCCTACGGTGGCGTGGTGCCGGGCATGTTTTTGCCGACGCCGGGTGCGGTGGTCGAGGCCGCCGTGCGCCTCGGTCGCGACGGCACTCTTGGCCAGCATGTGTGGGCCAGCGTCGAAGTGGTGATGGTCGGCTTCATCGTGTCGTCCCTGGTGGCAGTGCCGCTGGGACTGTTGATGGGCAGCTTCCGCATCGTCCAGGCCTTCCTTGAGCCGCTGGTGAATTTCATTCGTTATCTGCCGGTGACCTCGTTCGTGCCGCTGTTCATCCTGTGGATCGGCATCGGTCTGGAGCAGCGGGTGTCGGTGATCATTTTCGGCGTGTTCTTCCAGCAATTGGTGATGATCGCGGACGTGTCCAAAGGCATCTCCAAGGACCTGATCAATGCCTCCTATACCCTGGGTTCCAATCGTCGTGACGCGGTGCTGCACGTGATCGCCCCGGCGTCCCTGCCGGGCGTGCTCGACACCTTGCGGGTGACCATGGGTTGGGCCTGGACTTACCTGGTGGTGGCTGAACTGGTCGCCGCTTCCAGTGGCCTGGGTTACCTGAGCCTCAAGGCCATGCGTGGCTTTCAGGTGGACGTGATTTTCCTCGCCATCGCGATCATTGGCCTGCTGGGCCTGGTCACCGATCAACTGTTCCGTTTCCTACGCCTGAGGATCACCGCATGGGCTCAGTAACCGCCGCCACTCATCGTTTTGTCGCCCCTCAGACTGCTCCGGTGAACGCGCCACGGCTGCAGGTGGACAAGGTCAGCCTGCGCTACAAGAAGCCCGACGGCGGTACGTTCACCGCGTTGGAGGAAGTGTCGTTCGAGGTGCCGGACCAGCAATTTGCGGTACTGGTGGGGCCTTCGGGCTGCGGCAAGTCGAGCCTCCTGTACCTCACCGCCGGCCTGGCCGAACCGACCTCAGGCGAAATTTACGTCGGCGGCCAGCAGGTGGAAGGCCCCGGTGCGGATCGCGGCATGGTGTTCCAGAGCTACACGCTGTTCCCGTGGCTGACGGTGCGGCAGAACGTCGAGTTCGGCCTCAAGCGGCGCGGCATGCCGGCGGCGCAACGCAAGGACATCGTCGATTACTACGTCAATGAGGTGGGCCTGAGCGGCTTTGCCGACAACTACGCCAAGCAGTTGTCTGGCGGGATGATGCAGCGCGTGGCGATTGCCCGGGCGCTGGCCAATGACCCGCAGATCCTGCTGATGGACGAGCCCTTCGGTGCCCTCGACAGCCAGACGCGCCTGCAAATGCAGCAGTTGTTGCTGCGGGTGTGGGGCAATAGCAAGAAGACGGTGTTGTTCGTGACCCACGACATCGACGAGGCGATCCTGCTGGGCGATCGGGTGTATGTGATGGGCGCCAGGCCGGGGCGGATCAAGCAGATTCTGGACGTGCCGATCGAGCGTCCGCGCAACCTGGACATGGTCATGGAGCGCTCGTTCATCGAGATGAAACGCGAGATCTTCGGGCTGCTGCATGATGATCTGGAGGCGGTGCATTAAACCCCAAACACACATCCCCTGTAGGAGCTGGCTTGCCAGCGAAAGCGGTGTAACACACGACATTGATGCTGGATGTGCTGGCCTCTTCGCTGGCAAGCCAGCTCCTACAAGGTTTTGTGTTGATTCGAAACTACGGCGCAGCCGGCAACAGGAACCGGGCAATCACCGGCAGGTGATCGGAGATGCGCAACGTATCGTCCTGCCGCACCATCGCCTCGACCCTTTTGATCCGCGGACTGTAGAACAGGTAGTCGACGGTCCGGTCCGGGCCGTTCAGCCCGGGATCGTTCGGGTAATGGGTCAGCCAGCGTTCGCGGTCGATACCACTGGCTTCGTTGTTGGTCGGGATCATCGGATACTTGTCCCACAGGAGGTGCAACGGACTGTCGGCGGAGTAGGGCGTGCGTTGCACATCGGACAGGCGCCGATACTGGCCCAGCGGCAACAGGTTGAAATCCCCGCCGATCAGCCACGGCGTGCCACGGCTTTCGAATTTATCGAGAGTCCTGGCCACGGCGCTCACCTGGTTTTGCAAGGTATTGTCGGCTTGGGTCGCACGCTCCAGATGGGTATTGAGCACCGCCAACTGCCCGCCATCACTCAACGGCAAGTAGCTCACCAGCAAAGCGTCTTTGGGTTTGAACTGGCGGCTGACCGGATTGCCCGAGGTGATGGGTAGTTGCAGGCGTTCGGCATGTTCGATCCGGTAACGGCTCAGCGTCGCCAGTTGCCGGCCAACACTGCCGAAGATGTGCGGGTTCGGTACGAAGTCGGCCTTCCAGTCGAACGCGCTGGTGCCACAGGGATACAAGTCGGCGAGCCGTTCTTGCAACAGTTTGAACTGGTGCTGGTAATCGCTGGCCTTGGCGCCGTCGTCCAGTTCCTGCAACAGCACGATGTCCGGCTGTTCGTCGCGAATCACCCGTGCCACTTCGTCGAGGCTGAAAGCCATGTCTTCGAGTGTGGGACGTTCGTCGGTGCCGGCGGCCAGGTCATTCCAGAATACGTAACGCTTGCCGGCCAGGTACTGGACGTTCCAGGTCATCACCTTCAGCGCCTGCCCGGGGACCAGGGAAGGGGCCTGGGCACTGCAACTGACGGACAATACTTCTTTGGCGTCGGGGCGCCAGGTCAGGCTGTAGATCATCACGGTGATCAGGCCGATCACGATCAGCAGGCCCAGCAGGGTGTAGCGCAGTAGACGGGTCATGGCTCGGCTTATTAGCGTTGCAGGATTGCTCCCGAGCATACCCGAGAGCGATGGTCGCGCCCAAGGTCAGAGCGAGTTGTCATTTCTCTCAGGCAACGGGTTGATCAGCATGAACAACCGGAACAGCACCACGCTGGTAAACAGCTGAAGGAAACTGTGGGCACTGTCGATCAATAGTGAGACCACCGGGTTCTGAGGTTCCGGGTACGCCGCCAGCGTCACGCCCTTGAGCAGCCACAACGGTCCCATCACACACAGAATGCACAGCAGGATGCGCAGGAAGTGACCGCTGGTCAGGCGCAGGCTTTCCTTCATGGCCGCCAGCGGCGCCAGGCCGCGCAACACCAGCAGGTATTCGCCAAACGCCAGGGTCACCATCAGGTAGATGCCCGGCAGGAAATACAGCGACAGGCCCAGCAGAATCAATACTGTATTGAGCGCCGTCAGCAGGGCGAAGCGCGGCCACAGGCTCGCCGCCGTCGTCAGCAGTTCTCGGTTGCGCGGCGACTCGCCCCGGCTGCGGGCGTCGAGAAACAGAATCAGCGCGGCGGTGTACAGCGGGTACACCAGCAGGCCGACGATCACGCTGATGCCTGGGAAACTGTCCGGCTCAGTGGAGTGGTCGACCACTTGTTGCAGCAGCGCCTCAAGTATCACCAGCGGCAGGCACAGCTGCACGATCTGGCCCAGATTGCGCTTGAAGAAATACAGGGAGTCACGCAGCACATCTAACGGATTCATCAGTGGGGATCGCAGGTTGGAAGCAGTGGCTCACTTTAACCGATCAAGCGCCGGGGGACGCAAACGTAAACGTTCGGTAAAGGACATTGAAACATCTTGTTTCAGCCTCCATTAAGGTTGAGCACCTTATCCTCATTGGATAAAGGCAACGATTTTCCCGGCAATCTACGAGGTCGCCATGAACAGCGAAGAACAAACCCTGATCGATGGACTGTTTTCCCGGCTGCAACAGGCCGAAACGGACTCAGCCCCGCGCGACGCCCAGGCCGAGGCGCGGATCAAGGAACACCTGACGCGCCAGCCGGCGGCAGGTTATTTCATGACCCAGGCGATTCTGGTGCAAGAGGCAGCGATCAAGAGTCTCGACGAGCAGAACAAACAACTGACCCAGCAAGTCCAGCAACTGCAGGCCGAACTGCAACAGGCCAAGGCACAGGCAACCCCGGCTCCCGCTCCGGGTAGCGGTGGCTTTTTGTCGAGCATCTTTGGCGGCGGCTCTCGTGAGCCACAGCCCGCGCCAACCCAGAGTGCACCGCCATCGAGCGGTGGCTGGCGTGAACCGGGACGCTCGTCGTTCGGTGCGCAACCGCCACAGCAGAACTTCGGCGCGCCGCCGCAAAACTTTCCACAACAGGGCTATGCCCCCCAGCAACAGGCTCCGGCAGCGGCCGGCAGCAGTTTCCTCGGTGGCGCGCTGAAAACCGCCGCCGGCGTGGCGGGTGGCGTGATGCTGGCACAAGGCATCAGCAGCCTGTTCCATCACAATCAGCAACCGGAAGTCGTCGAAGTCATCAAGGAAGAACCGGCCCAGGTCAACGGCCAGGGCAACAATGGCTGGGGCGATGACCAGCGCATGGCCGGTAACGATTCCTGGAGCAACGATCAGGGCGGACTCAGCGACGCCGATTACAGCGATGACAACTCATCGTTCTTCGGTGGCGACGACGATTCCTTCGTCTGACCTGTGGCGAGGGAGCTTGCTCCCGCTGGACTGCGCAGCAGGCCCCTTGGATTTTAAAGTAAAGGGGCTGCTTCGCACCCCAGCGGGAGCGAGCTCCCTCGCCACATAGCCGATTATTCGCGGAACAATCCTTCGGGCTGGCATACTGGGCGACTTTTCGGGCCTGGTGCCTGATTCAGCCTTGAGGAAAGCCGGTGAAAAAAATCGCAGTGTTCGCCGATGTCCAGAACCTCTACTACACCGTGCGTCAGGCCTATGGTTGCCACTTCAACTACGCCGCACTGTGGGCTGACATCAGCAAACAGGGCGAGATCGTCGAAGCCTACGCCTACGCCATCGACCGTGGCGACAGCAAACAGCAGCAGTTCCAGCAGATCCTGCGCAACCTCGGCTTCACCGTGAAGCTCAAGCCGTACATCCAGCGCAGCGATGGTTCGGCCAAGGGCGACTGGGACGTGGGCATTACCCTCGACATCATGGATGCCGCCGACCATGTCGATGAAATCGTCCTGGCCTCCGGCGACGGTGATTTCGACATGCTGCTCGAACGCATCATCAGCAAACACGGGGTACAGGCGGTGGCCTACGGCGTGCCGGGCCTGACCGCCAACTCGCTGATCCGCGCCGCCAGCCGTTATGTGCCGATCGAAGGCGCGTTGCTGCTCAAGAATTGATTTTTACGGAGTTGAACCAGGTTTGGAACGCATAGCAGTCATCGACTTTGAAACCACCGGGATCTCCCCGAGCAGCAGCTGCCGGGCCACGGAAATCGCCGTGGTGATCCTTGAACAGGGGCGCATCGTCGAGCGTTACCAAAGCCTGATGAACGCCGGCGTGCGCGTCCCGGCCTTCATCGAGCAACTCACCGGCATCAGCAACGCCATGCTGCGCACCGCACCGTCGGCGGAGCAGGTGATGAACGAAGTGAATGAATTCGTCGGCACCACGCCACTGCTGGCGCACAACGCCGCATTCGACCAGAAGTTCTGGGACTTCGAACTGGGGCGGATCAAACGCACTCGCTTGCAGAACTTTGCCTGCTCGCTGCTGCTGGCCCGCCGGCTGATGCCCGCCGCGCCGAACCACAAACTCGGCACCCTCACCACGTTCGCCAACCTGCCCCACACCGGCAAGGCCCACCGGGCCATGGCCGATGCCGAGATGGCGGCCAACCTGACCACGCACCTGGCCGAGGAGCTTCGGCACAAGCATGGCTTGCGCGAGCTGTCTCATGACTTGCTGTGCAAGTTGCAGAAGGTCCCGGCGGCGAAAGTGGGCGAACACCTAAAGCGCTATCGCGGGTTCTGAATTCACCACACATCCCCTGTAGGAGCCGGCTTGCCGGCGAAGGCGTCGGATCGGCCTACAGCAGTTTCGACTGATGCACCGTCTTCGCTGGCAAGCCAGCTCCTACATGTCATTTATTTGCCGTTGCCTTCGATGTGTCCCAGCGGCACCCGTTTCTCGATGGCACTCGACAGCACAATCGACGTCTTGCTGAACCCGAACGTGGCAATCCGGTTGATCAGTTCTTCCAGCTCCGGCATCGAGCCCACCGCCGCTTGCATGATCACGCACGGGTCACCCGTCACCCGATGGCATTCGGTCAGTTGCGGGATTTTGATCAGGTCGTCGTAGGCTTTCTGGTTTCCATGCTGATTCAGGCGCAGTTCGATCACGCACTGGATCGGCAGGCCGAGCTTGGCCATGTCGACCTTTGCCTGATAGCCGGTGATCACGCCGCTGGCTTCGAGCTTGGCCACGCGCTCGGCCACGGCCGGGGCGGACAGGTTGACCTTGCGCGCCAGGTCGGCATAGGACGCGCGACCGTTTTCCAGCAGGGCGCTGAGCAGCATGCGGTCGTACTTATCCATCGGGGTGACTCCTGAAAATGGCCGACTTTCGAAAGCACGGTTTATCGCAAAAAACTCCGTGTTTTGAAAAGTGTACCGGTGCGATAAACAGGTTTTGTAACTTATTTTCCGTCGTTGGCCTTTCTAGAATAGCCGTTCACTTGTCTTGCCTGCGAGCTGCTCCCCATGCCTGGCCTCCGTCGTTTTCCCTTACCGTTGATCGCTGCCTTTTTCGCGTTGTACGTGATTTGGGGCTCGACCTACCTGGTGATCCGCATCGGCGTGGAGTCTTGGCCGCCGTTGCTGCTTGCGGGCATCCGCTTCGTGATCGCCGGAACCTTGATGTACGCCTTTCTGCGCTGGCGCGGGGCGCCGGCACCGACCTGGGCACAATGGAAGGCCGCGGGGATGATCGGCGTCTTGCTGCTGGCGTGCGGTAACGGTGCGGTCAGCGTGGCCGAGCATACGGGCGTGGCTTCCGGGGTGGCGGCTTTGGCAGTGGCGACGGTGCCGCTGTTTACCTTGCTGTGCGGATATTTCTGGGGCGCGCGTAATACCCGTCTCGAATGGGCCGGGATTGTGCTCGGCTTGATCGGCATCGCCATGCTCAACCTCGGTTCCAACCTGCAGTCGAGCCCGCTGGGTGCGGCCCTGCTGATTTTCGCGGCGGCGACCTGGGCCTTCGGCTCGGTGTGGAGCAAGCACCTGCCATTGCCTCAGGGCGCAATGGCCAGTGCCGTGGAAATGCTGGTGGGCGGCGTGGTGCTGCTGATTGCCAGCGCAGTCAGCGGTGAACACCTGGAAAAGGTGCCGCCGCTCGAAGGTTGGGCCGCGTTGGCGTATCTGACAGTGTTCGGTTCGATCATCGCTTTCAACGCCTACATGTACCTGTTGAAACACGTGCGCCCGGCGGCGGCCACCAGTTATGCCTACGTCAACCCGGCGGTGGCGGTGTTGCTGGGGATCGTGTTCGTTGGCGAGACTATCGGTATCGAGGAAACCCTGGCGATGGCAGTGATCATCAGCGCCGTGGTGCTGATCGGTTTGCCGCAGTGGCGTCGCACGCCAGCGCGGCCAGTGGTGCCGACGGCAGTGCCGACAGAATCCCGTGTGAATTAGGGTAAACTGCGCGCCATTGCATCTTGTTTTGCACACTTGTTTTGAACAACCCGCGCTGAATTTTCCTACGGTACTCCCATGACTTTCGCCACCCTTGGCCTGATCGAACCCTTGCTGCGCTCCCTCGAGAAGCTCGGCTACCAGACTCCAACGCCGGTTCAGGCGCAAGCCATTCCGGCGGTGCTGGCCGGTCGTGACCTGATGGCCGCCGCCCAGACCGGCACGGGCAAGACCGCCGGTTTCGCCCTGCCGCTATTGCAACTGCTGGCCATGGAAGGGCCGAAAGTCACCGCCAACTCGGCCCGCGCGCTGATCCTGGTGCCCACCCGCGAGCTGGCCGAACAGGTTCACGAAGCCGTGCGCCAGTACGCCGAAAACCTGCCGCTACGTACTTACGCGGTGTACGGCGGGGTCAGCATCAACCCGCAGATGATGAAGCTGCGCAGCGGCGTTGACCTGCTGGTGGCGACCCCGGGCCGCTTGCTCGACCTGTTCCGCCAGAACGCGCTGAAGTTCAACCAGCTGCAGACTCTGGTACTGGACGAAGCCGACCGCATGCTCGACCTGGGCTTTTCCGAGGAACTGGCGAACATTTACCGTGCTCTTCCGAAGAAACGTCAGACGCTGTTGTTCTCCGCGACCTTCTCCGATGACATTCGCCTGCTGGCCGGGCAGATGCTCAACGACCCGCTGACAGTCGAAGTCAGTCCGCGCAACGTTGCGGCCAATACCGTCAAGCAATGGATCGTGACGGTGGACAAGAAGCGCAAGCCTGAACTGTTCGTGCACCTGATGCGCAAGGGCAAGTGGAAGCAAGTACTGGTGTTCGCCAAGACCCGTAACGGCGTGGACGCGCTGGTGGAAAAACTCCAGGGTCTGGGCATCAATGCCGACGGTATCCACGGCGACAAACCCCAGGCGACCCGCCAGCGTGCGCTCGACCGCTTCAAGGCGAGTGAGGTGCAGATCCTGGTCGCTACCGACGTGGCGGCTCGGGGCCTGGACATCGAAGACCTGCCGATGGTGGTCAACTTCGATTTGCCGATTGTCGCTGAGGACTACATCCACCGTATCGGTCGTACCGGCCGCGCGGGCTCGACGGGCGAGGCGATTTCCCTGGTGTGTGCCGATGAAGTGAATCTGCTGTCGGCCATCGAGATGCTGACCCGTCAGACCTTGAAGCGTCAGAACGAGCCGGACTTCGAGCCAGAGCACCGCGTGCCGGACACCGATGCCAGCGGCCAGGTTGTCAAGAAACCGAAAAAACCGAAAAAGCCCAAGGCTTCCGGTGGTGGCGGTGGTAAACGCAATCTGGGTCGGTGGGTTGATAGCGGAGAGGTTGCGCCGGCGGAACCGTCGATCAAGCCTGTGCGCAAGGTACCGGTGTTCAATACTGGGCCGCGTAAGCGCAAGCCTTAAGATTCGCAGCGTTAATTAAACCGCCATCGTCGGAACGCCGCCCGGAGCAAGCTCGCTCCCACAATGGATCAGTGTCGTTCACAAATTCTGTGTTCACAGAAGATCAATGTGGGAGCGAGCTTGCTCGCGATGGGTACGACTCGATCTTCAAGCCTCGCGCCGCAACCACTCCACCATCCCCAACCCCGCCGCCCGCCCGCTGGCGAAGCACGCGGTCAGCAGATAGCCGCCGGTCGGCGCTTCCCAATCGAGCATTTCCCCGGCGCAAAACACGCCAGGCATTTGCTTGAGCATCAATCGCTCATCCATCGCCTCGAACAACACACCGCCAGCACTGCTGATGGCCTCGTCCAGTGGACGGGTTTTCACCAGGGTCAATGGCAATGCCTTGATCGCGTTGGCCAGCAAGGCCATGTCGGCAAAGCAGTCGGCGCTGGTCAGTTCACGCAATAGCGCCGCTTTTACCCCGTCGATACCCAACTGACTGTGCAGGTGCTTGGCCATGGAGCGCGATCCCCGGGGCTTGTTCAACGCTGCCGCAACTTTATCCACAGGCCGGCCCGGCAACAGGTCCAGATGAATGGTTGCCGAACCGTTTCGGTTGATCGCCTCGCGGATCGGTGCCGACAGGGCATAGATCAAACTGCCTTCGATCCCGGTGGCGGTAATCACGCATTCGCCGAGCCGTGGCACGTCGTCGTTAAGGCCGATGGCGATGTTTTTCAGCGGCGCGCCGGCGAATTTGCTGACCATCAAGTTGCTCCAGGTGTGCACCTCGAAGCCGCAATTACTGGGTTGCAACGGTGCTACTCCTACGCCGTGTTGCTCCAGTGGCAGCATCCATGCGCCGTCCGAGCCCAGGCGCGACCAACTGCCGCCGCCGAGGGCGAGCAGGGTGGCGTCGGCTTGAACGGTTTTTTCGCCTTCCGGGCTGTCGATGCGCAAACCGCCGTGCTCGTTCCAGCCGAGCCAGCGGTGGCGGGTGTGGATAACTACGCCGCTGTCGCGCAGGCGCTTGAGCCAGGCGCGCAGCAGCGGTGCGGCCTTCATGTCGGTGGGGAATACCCGGCCGGAGCTGCCGACGAAGGTTTCGATGCCCAGATCGTGAATCCACTGGCACAACGCTTCGGCGCCGAAGCCGCGCAGCAGCGGGGCGATCTGCGGGGCGCGTTCGGCGTAGCGCGAGAGAAACGCCGGGTAGGCTTCAGAGTGCGTGATGTTCATGCCGCCGACGCCGGCCAGCAGGAATTTTCGTCCCACCGAAGGCATGCCGTCGTACAGGTCGACCTTGATCCCGGCCTGGCTCAACACTTCGGCCGCCATCAGTCCGGCGGGGCCGCCGCCGATGATCGCGACGTGAGGGGGAAGGGCTGGCGAGGATTGGGTCATGGGATGCGCTGCGGTATGACGGAATAGGCCGGGCATTCTATCAGCCCCGTCCCCTGTGGGAGCGAGCTTGCTCGCGATAGCGGTGTGTCAGATACATATGTGCTGAGTGTGCCGACGCCATCGCGGGCAAGCCCGCTCCCAGTGTGCCCGGCATGGGCCAAAACCAGTCACCTGAAAAGTGGTGACCAGAATGAGTGACGAGAACTGTAGTGAAACGCAAGGGGGAAGCCGCGAGGCCAGCCTGAAAGAAGCGTGTAGCAAAGGCGCGACCGCAGGAACACGAACAAGCAGCGAGGCCGGATGCGGGCGATGAGTGTGCTGGGAGCCACGAAATCCAACCGTCACCGAAAGACGCATCAGGTAGAGC